>NZ_JBNPXI010000003.1:26078-369651 GCF_050433385.1 Brassicibacter mesophilus | reverse complement strand
CTTTACATTCTACTGTAGTTCTATTAAAAGCAAAAGAAAGTTAAGAAGTTCTGACTATTTACTCAGCTTTACATTCTACTGTAGTTCTATTAAAAGCAAAAGAAAGTTAAGAAGTTCTGACTATTTACTCAGCTTTACATTCTACTGTAGTTCTATTAAAAGTTTCTATATCATTGTATTCAAAATTACCTATCATACCTTTACATTCTACTGTAGTTCTATTAAAAGTGAAGATTTAAAGCTAAATGTTAAGGCTGTAAGAGCCTTTACATTCTACTGTAGTTCTATTAAAAGCTATGCCATCCCTTAAAACATTCATCACTCAACCTCCCTTTACATTCTACTGTAGTTCTATTAAAAGGGTTAAAAAATTAATTGATAAGTTAAATGAAATTATGCTTTACATTCTACTGTAGTTCTATTAAAAGTTCGCCAGTAAGAACCAAGTTGTCTAGTAAATCTTCCTTTACATTCTACTGTAGTTCTATTAAAAGTTCTCTTGCTTCTAGCATCTCTTGCCTAAAGTCCTCCTTTACATTCTACTGTAGTTCTATTAAAAGTGGAAACACTTTCTTAGAAAAATAAAAAGTATTGATCTTTACATTCTACTGTAGTTCTATTAAAAGCAATTCCCCTTTCTACTGTCTACTTCTCCGTAGAAAACTTTACATTCTACTGTAGTTCTATTAAAAGTGCATTAGATAATACGCTCTTAACTTCTTCAGCAATCTTTACATTCTACTGTAGTTCTATTAAAAGCACTTCAAAATAACCTCTGTTTACATATTCCTGCTTCTTTACATTCTACTGTAGTTCTATTAAAAGAGAATTAGAATTTATATTTGATAATTTTGAAACATTACTTTACATTCTACTGTAGTTCTATTAAAAGCCTATCTGCATTTTGCTTGTCATATATCATTACATACTTTACATTCTACTGTAGTTCTATTAAAAGCCTATTCAACTCTTTCTTTTACTTCTGCCCCACACCTCTTTACATTCTACTGTAGTTCTATTAAAAGTTTTTTTGTTTCTACATAAACTTTATCCATCAAATCTCTTTACATTCTACTGTAGTTCTATTAAAAGTAAATCATTAATTCTGTATTCACTTGATATAATAAACTTTACATTCTACTGTAGTTCTATTAAAAGAATATATTAAAGTAGATTTTGCAAACATGTTACAGACTTTACATTCTACTGTAGTTCTATTAAAAGAATCACTTCGATAACTTTACCTCTTGGAGTAATTACCTTTACATTCTACTGTAGTTCTATTAAAAGTAGAAAGTCTATTTCCTTGTCTGCTTATAAATAGAGCCTTTACATTCTACTGTAGTTCTATTAAAAGTATGTTAGCAAAATGTTTGCAAATTGTCTTCTAGGCTTTACATTCTACTGTAGTTCTATTAAAAGTAGCCTTCCACCTTGTATAGCTTTTTTGGCTTCTATCTTTACATTCTACTGTAGTTCTATTAAAAGATATATGTCTTTTTCTTGCTCTGTTGAAAACATAATTTCCTTTACATTCTACTGTAGTTCTATTAAAAGTTTTGAGGTACATCTTCGTCATAGATTGTATAAGCCTTTACATTCTACTGTAGTTCTATTAAAAGAAGAACTAGCAACATCATGTATCATCTGTTTAGTAACTTTACATTCTACTGTAGTTCTATTAAAAGATAGAGACTGTTATTCTTAAATATTTTGCGTTGGACTTTACATTCTACTGTAGTTCTATTAAAAGTGAATTTCTTACAATTCTAGAGCGCTCTGTAGAGTTTCTTTACATTCTACTGTAGTTCTATTAAAAGAGGTCTATATCATCAGTAATAGGCACAACATCAGTACTTTACATTCTACTGTAGTTCTATTAAAAGAAATATCTAATCTATCTGTCTTACAAGCAAGTAAATTCTTTACATTCTACTGTAGTTCTATTAAAAGTATATCACTAACGAAGCCTAATTTTGCAGTTCCTATCTTTACATTCTACTGTAGTTCTATTAAAAGAAGCTATTGAAAAAATAAAGGTATTAAAGAAAAGTCTTTACATTCTACTGTAGTTCTATTAAAAGCTCATCTTTTGTGATGTCTTCAATTTGTTTGAGATACTTTACATTCTACTGTAGTTCTATTAAAAGTAGTGTGTAGTGTAATAGTATTAGAGTTTTATTTTCTTTACATTCTACTGTAGTTCTATTAAAAGGCCATCGAAATGGCTAATTAACTGTGGCGGGAATATGCTTTACATTCTACTGTAGTTCTATTAAAAGGACCAAGAAATCGAAGGTTCGAAACCGATATTAGACTTTACATTCTACTGTAGTTCTATTAAAAGGTTGTAAATGAGAGGTAGGTGATGAAAGGTGCTAGGACTTTACATTCTACTGTAGTTCTATTAAAAGTTTTTGCAACTCAACACGCCGTAGGAGTAGTTGGACTTTACATTCTACTGTAGTTCTATTAAAAGCCTTAGACATTTCTATTATTCTACTGCCTGTCGCTCTTTACATTCTACTGTAGTTCTATTAAAAGGGACATAAGTATCTATACTATTAGTATATATGATTGTCTTTACATTCTACTGTAGTTCTATTAAAAGTATAAATATACAAAGTGTCACTTGAACGCAACATCACTTTACATTCTACTGTAGTTCTATTAAAAGTCGTCTATATAAAAATTTTGTTGAAATTGACTGGACTTTACATTCTACTGTAGTTCTATTAAAAGTGTGAATTGTTTGAATGCAGATAAGGGGGGCTGAATACTTTACATTCTACTGTAGTTCTATTAAAAGTGCAGCTGATGTATTAAAGATAGGTGATGCTACAATCTTTACATTCTACTGTAGTTCTATTAAAAGACAAACAAAACCTATACTCATCTCTGACTTACAAGACTTTACATTCTACTGTAGTTCTATTAAAAGAATAAGAAAACTTGCAAGAGAATCAGAGTTATCTGTCTTTACATTCTACTGTAGTTCTATTAAAAGAAAACTCTTTATTTGGACCTTTCTGTTCCCGCAGATCTTTACATTCTACTGTAGTTCTATTAAAAGGCGTTCCATTTAAACCATTGATAAAACTAGCTTATACTTGATCTTTCTGTCTATCTAGATTTCATTTGTCATTACAAGCTATACTTTTAATTATTATTTAAGATAAAAGCTTTATATTGATGATATATACTAATATTGTCTATCTCCAATGGTTTTTACACTATTATAGGTCGACATACTGATTTCTAAAAAAAATTAGATGTTTTATCATCTATAATTCCTAAAAACTCTTTAGTCAACCATTTTTCATCTCTACTCTTAAATATAATAAGAGAATCTTTGTTATTTCTTATAAATTGATTTAGCTCTTTTTTCAACTTCATTAGATTAAGCTCTGTCAAATTACCTTCAAACACAGACATTTGAATATGTGTTAAATATCTTTTGCATATTTTAAATGTATTTCTCTGTACCTTGGCTCCACCTTCATCCATCATTATATCATACATTAAAACAACGTACATTTAATCACCACCAAATTTTAAATCCACTATAAGCTTTTTCTCCTATAATATCTTTTATAAGCTTATAGCATTCTAATCTAATTAGATATCTATAAGAAACATCTCGTCCTAAGTCTCTGTGAGCTATAGTTTGCTCAAGCCGTCTATCATATTCCATTAGTATCTTCTTTTTACCAGTCTCTTTTAAATATATAAAGTTTGATTCTTTATCAAAATCTTCCTCTGTAATCTGATTTTTATTTAATAATGAAAATATCATTCGTTCTCCAATCAATGGCTTAAATATTTCTGCAATATCCAAGCATAATGAGAATCTTTTTGTTCCAGGCTCGTGTAAAAAACTTACTGTTGGATTTAGCTGAGTTTTATATATTTCAGACAGTACAGTTGTGTATATAAGGCTATTTACAAATGAAAGCAATGAATTAATCATATTATCTGGTGGTCTTTTAACCCGTTTTTCAAAGTTTATATCTTGTTTTACAATACTGTTCCATGTTGAATAATATATTTTCCTTATATTGCCTTCTATACCCATTAGTTCATTTATACTTTCACCAAAATCTAGTCTGTTTATCAAGCTCTGTATTTCTTTCATAGAGGTATCTAATTCAACACCCCTACCGTTATAATATCTTAAATTTCTATATATGTTATACGCAGCTGACTTTAATATTTCTTTAGCAATACTAACTCTTTTTTTAACATCATCATAGCTTTTTACTTGTTTAACTAGTAGATATCCACTTATATTCGTTTCTCTCGGATAAAAGCTCCCACTGTAAAATCCATAATAATTAAATATATGCATAACTATTTTTTGTTGAGATAGAAAGTTAAGCAGCTTTGTATTCATTCCTATCTCTCCAAACAAATATATTTCATCTGTAACCTCAGCTTTTAAATTTTTCTTATCTCCTTCTTTGGTTTTAGCAATTATATTGTTATCTTTTCTTCTCAAATCTCCATCTTTAAAAATATAAAAAGTTTCTCCCATGGTGACCTCCTATATAAAACAAAGTTCATAATAGGCACATTTTTTACATATGTTTTTTTTATTAGTCTTTGGTGGTAATTGTAATAATAATATATCCTCTATTTCACCTAGAATTATCTGTAGCTGCTGTTCATCTTCTATGCCTAGAAACACATCTTCTCTTTTCTTCAAAAGTGGATAATCTAATATACCCTTTTCAATATCTACGCCTTTTTCTTTTAGCAACCATATGTAATATTTTAATTGCCATTTTGAAGCTTCTTCTATTTTTCGTGATTTCTTTACTTCATGTATCACTTTCCAGTCTTTTAAAAAGTCAATATTAATATTTTCATCTATCAATATATTTTTCTTTTCTCTTTTGTAAGATGTCTCATCCAGCAGTTTCCCCATACCTACTAAGTCACTATTTTGTTCCATAGTAAGATCATTGTTAAAAAGCCATAGCTTTCTTTTGCAAACAAAGTAGTAGTAAACCATTACACCTGTTATTTTTTTCATATTATCACTCTACCTTATATAAATTTATCTGAGAAATCTCTTGGCGTAATATTTGGTTTTATATACTGAATTCCTATTTTACTTGAGTAATTACAATTTAATATTGGTATGCTCTCATATTTGCTTATTTCAACTTGATCTACTATATTATTTTTCACTTCTCTATCAGGAACACTTGCTGTAAAATTCATCAAATCACTTCTAGCTCTAATTTTTTTGTTTCTTAACTCTTTTCTTTCTTCTTGTGTCAATACCTGATCATATTGTATAGATAAAACCTGAACATATCTTTTTATTTCTTCAATATTTTCATCATATATATTTTTGGGTATAATTGTTGTGGATTTAATATTTCTAAATCTTTTTTTAGTTTCACTTTTGGACAATTCATAATCCGTTATACTTTTTACATACTTTATGTTATCTACTATATCTTTATAATACTTTGTATCTTTTAGTTGTTCTATTGTATATAAGCTTTTAACTAATTCCATTTTCTGTTTTTCTTCTAGTTTCCCATCTATATTTTTTAATGCTTTTTTAGATAATTTAAAAATATCTTTGTCTATAAAATATCCTACACCATTACAATCTTTTTCTCCTCCATTAAATACATAACAATTGTAGCCTTCTTGATTAAATGGTCTACTCCTATAACATCTACCCATTCTTTGAAATAACCCATTTAAATCAGATAACTCTGTAATAAGTATGTCAAAATCAATATCTAAGGATGCCTCTACCACCTGAGTAGTTACCCATATTCCATCTCCCTTTAAATCTTTATCTCCAATCTTAAGTATTTGTTTTTCTTTTTCTTTACGATCCCTTTTAATAAAATTACTATGAAATAAATTCACATTTTCTATACTGTAATTTTCTTTTAGCTCTTGATAAATTCGTTGTGCTTCTTTTACCGTATTACATATAACTAACACTTTATTTTTATTATATAAATCCACTACATATTTTGTATCTAACTTTTTCTCTATAACCCTCATGCTATGTCTTATTCTATTTTCCTTTGTAAATGTTTTTGATGGAACAAAATCTATTCCTTCTCTTTTTAATAAATCTTCTACTATAGGTGGAAGTGTAGCTGTCAATATTGCAAACTTACCTCCTACTTTATTAACATAAGATAACCCTACTATTAAGTATGCTAGTAAATCAGGGGCATACATTTGTACCTCATCAATTACTATTTTTGAATATGCTAAAGTTGCAAGTTTAGGTTCAAATCCTCTATATCTATATACAAAGTCAAATATTTGATCTAATGTACAAATTGTAAGAGGTAATGATAATTGTTTTGTTTTATTATAGTATTCATCAATCTCTATTTCTTCTAAATTTCTGTTAAAATATTCGCTATATGTATCAGAGTGTAGTAACCCTACTTTATTATCAAAATCCTTTTTTATAATTTTATTTGCCACTCTATCATACATAGCATTAATAGCAGTTTTTAGAGGAAGAGTGAAAAAGCCTTTATGATCTCCTATCCATAATAACCCTGCTTCTGTTTTTCCCATACCAGTCTCAGCTATAGCAATTACATTATTATCTCTATTTTCTATCATGTGCATTTGTAACTTATTCCAATTAGATTTTGGATCATACTCTTTCCATTCTTGTAATAAATTTTCAAGTGAATTGATTAAAAAGTTGTTTTCTTTTTCAACATCAATATATCCGCTAGCAGCATAATCAAGTCTATTTAGTAAACCTTTAATTAAAATATATTCAAAAAATATTTTTTCATTGTTTTGTTGATATATTCTATCATTTTTAATAAAAAATGATTCTTCTATTTCATCTAAAATTACTTGACTATCCAGTTTGTCATATTTGAAGTTTTCAAACTCATTTTTTAATAATTCAATTTCCTCTTCTAATCCTTCATCAGTATAATTTAGTTCCCTCTCATGATGATATCCAATAGAATGAAAAAGAATTTTTATTTTTTCATCTGTATACCCTAACTCTTCTAATTCTTCATAATCTATAAACGCAAGACTTAAAATTCCATGGGGTATTTCATTTTTCCATATTTTCCTCTTTTCAATTTTATCTTGAAACTTTAAATTCATCTTGCCAAGATCATGATAAACACATGCACGGTATAATATATCCCAATCTATATCTAGATTAGGATATATATACTTTAGCTTTTCATAATTTTTTAATAATTTATCTGTATGTTGTTGAATAGTCTCTATGGGATGTGATTTAGCTAAATAATTATTCATTATAAACCTCTCCAGTATCTAATATAGCAAATACAATATTATAATCTTGATCTAAAATAATATCTTTTTTTCTTAATGCAAATAGATTGGTTGCATATATTACTTCTTCCTTTTTCCATTTTCTAAAAATCTTAGGAGATTTCTTATTACCATAATTTATAAGTTCATAATTTTTGTTTAGTTTGTATTTAGTTCCCGACACAGTAATACCTTGAACCTTACTTTTTATTCCGATATTATCAATCAAATTTATTGGAATATATGCACTATAATCACTTATTCCTCTTATTGATTTTTTAAATCCTTCTTTAAATAATAATTCTACTACCTTTACTTCTTCTATAACTACTAAATCTTCTCTTCTTCCTAAAGAAGGATACTCTCTAGGATATAAAAAAGCTTCTTCTATCTCATAAACTAATTCTTGATCTTTAGGAATTATATGAATTAAAAGCTCTACATCTACTAGTAATTCCGATGTAGCAACCCCTCTACTTACACCAAAATTACCTACTTCTAGCTGATGTCTTGTTGCTTCAAATTTCATAGCATTTTTAAATTCATATCTAGTATAAAGATCGTTAACTTTTGAATGATATTTTCCTTGTACACTTATTTCCATTTCTTTATATTCTGTATAACCACAAAGATTATGAACCATTCCAATAACTGTAGAATATGGAGGTAGCGGATAAGTTTCTTTTAATTGAAAACTTGTAGGCTTTTTATAATTCACCATATCCTGCTTTAATTTTAATCTAATTGCCTTCATAATAACCTTTTACCTTTTCTTTTAAATTTGTAAAAAATTCAGGCATAAGTGTAGCATTTAATTTCTCTTTGATCTCTTTGTCATTATCAAATTTTCCTTCAATAAGTCCACAAATTGTATCTTTTTTTATATAATCAAATAAGCCACTCTCTATTTGTTCAACAACTACTTTATTATCTTTTACATCTAAAACATTTTGAAATACAGGATTTTTCACATCATATACTCCACCAATTACAAATAATGGTTTTAGGTCTTCTCTTCTACCTCTAATATCTCTATATAATAACGAAACTGTATCTAATAACTTATTGACTCTTCTTGCTTTTTCATCATTAGATATTTCTATATCATATTCCTCATCTATTCCTATCTGATCTAAATCAATCACTATTGTATATCTATAATATGATCTATGAATTTCAGCTTGAGCTATATTCATATTTTCATTTAATCTATCTGCCAATCCTTTGTTAGTTAAAAAATCTAAATCTCCCTTGAAAGTTTCTAAAGATATAGCATTAGATAACCTTACTTTTGCAGATCTTTTTTTCCCTCCTGTTCCTTTTTCTGTCTTCAAATATCCAAAAAAATCTATCTCAGGATATTTATCTATGGTTGCATCAGCATGAAATTGAATCACCTTTTTATCTCCACTTCCTTCTGCCTTTACAGGAGCTAACTCTTCTCTTAATTGTTCAACAATATTATATCTAATAGCTTGTCTTGAAATATATGTATATTGCTCACCTTTACCTCTAGCAACTTTTTTTAATGAAGCAACATTTCCAACTGATTCCCCATAATTAGCACTTTCTGCTTCAAAAATTATAGATATAGCTAAACCTTTTTCTGATATATTATTTTTCATTATTATCTCCTCCATTTTTATCATTTTGTTCTTTTCCTTCAATAAGTCCAGATACAAATGCATATCCAATGGTTTTCAAATTTTCATTGTTTCTAAGGGCATCTATAAATACATTTGGTACAGTAGTATTTGCATACAAATAACAGTTTAATATCGTATCCATAAACATACCTTCATTATTTGTTTTTAATGCATTAAGTAACCTATATGCTATACCACTTAATTTATCTTGAGCACGTTTCTCTTTATATTTTTTCCTTAAATAATAACCTGAAGCATTAGCAATCTTTATGATATCCTTTTCTTGATTTTCCATATAACCCATTCCCTCCAAGAATATTTGATTAATATTTAATATTTTCAGTACTTGTGAAATACTAAAATGTGAATCTTTTGGAGTAGATAATTTATAGATTAACAATTTATGAATAAGTGTAAATAAATTTTGATTGTTTAGTAGTCTGTCAATAATAAGCTCATAAATATTAAAATAAGTATTGACTTCTTTAAATCCACATTTAATTAAACCATTTAGATTTTTCTGTGACTCTGATATAATTTTTAAAGATTTTTTAGATAATATATTAAACTTGTATTTATTATCTTCATATTTAACAATCTGAATATCTGATAATTCATATTTTACTTTGTCATTAAATTGTTCGTATATAGCATTGACTAGGGCTCTATATGTTCTAGAATTTTTGATTTCACTTTCTTTTAGAATTTCTGCTTTTATTTTATTATTAATGTGAATAGCATTTTCTATATTGGAATTATCATTTATATAAATTCCTTTATCATAAACATAAGTAATTCCAGCAGGTATACACGAATATATTAGTTTGCAAATAGGACAAACTGCTACATCATTATCAAAATTCCAAACATGTGAAGATTTTCTACTTACATCAAATCCTGTCATAGTTAAAAAACTTAAATCATTTTTTAAATCTTTAATTGCTCTGTCACATGAAAAACAACTATATTTAAACTTCGATTTTTCCGACCCTATATATTTTAGAACTGGTTCTATAAAATAATTTCTATAATCTATATATACATCATGCTCTTTAGTTTGTGGATTTAAAAAACAAATCCCATTCCAAGCATTGTTTATAACACTATATATTACTCCTTTTGCTGCTATATACTTTTTCCCATCTTCACTACCACAATAATCAATAATTTCATTTATTATTTTGAAACGATCTTTTACATCATCTATCTTGTCTTCTATTTTATCTTTTTTACTTAATTTGATTTTTGATAACTCTTTATGCAAACCTAATATATTTTTATCATGTTTTATAAAAGGATATACCTTTTTATAATTGTTTCTATTTAAATAATCCTTGACCATTTCAATATATTTGTTTAGTGATTCTAAAGATTGATCATTAAAGTTTTTAAAATCATTGTTCTCATAATTTTTAATTATCTCTTTATAAGATACTATTTTAAACCATGCCGTACTTTCTTTATATTTTTCTATAAAATAATTGAAATATTTTTCTTCAAAATTATTTAACATAGAATGTTCAATTTGTATTCCTTGTTCATAGAACTGTACATCATCTCCTGCATTTTCTAATATGTTGTAAAGCCCTACTATTCCAGCATTAATCATCCAGTCTCCCATTTCAATTTTTATTTGATTATCCACCATTTCACCTCCCCTACACTATATCTACCATCCCGAATCCACTGCCCCTTTTACTTCCTATACCAGCCTTATATAAATAGTCTAAAATATATGGCTGAGATTTTATTTTGATCTTTGCTATGTTAGAAAGTACCTCTATTCCATAGTTCTTTACTTTGACTTCTTTATTGTCATTTGAAATGTTTATTTCTATATCTTTAAAATCATATGTTACTCTTTCTCCAAATACATCTTTTAGCTGATATCTAAGGTTCTCTATAAAAATAGCTCGTCCTTCTTCACTGCTTAGTGAATGGTACCACGTTTTGCCATTATTTCCGTTGTGTTCTCTAACTACAATAGGACTCATAGTTTTAAATATTATTTCATTACTATATATTGTTTTTTCTTTTACTAGATTTATCTTTCCAATCATAATAGTATTGTTCTTTAAAGGGTATCGCTTTCCTTTATTACTTAAAAAAGAGTTATAAAACATAATCCCATCCTCAAAGCTATACGCCGAAAAGTTTAGAATTATTTTTTTACCCGGAATAAGTATTTCTTCTCTTAAAAACTTACATCCACCTAAATATAATGAAAATGTAAAGTCTTTAATCTTATTATTAGTATTCTGATATAGATTTTCATAGTACTCTTCACTATACGAACTAAAGCAATTCTTCAAAAGCGACAATATTATTCTATTCTTATCTTTTGGTATTATTTCATTTTCTAATAACAACTCTACTGAAAATCTCATATTTTCACCTCCCTTCATTTAGAATCTATCATATAATGGTGAATTAAAATGTTTCATTAAAAATATTTATTTCAAGTTCATCTATATAAAGCTATTAATTTATCTACTTCTTCAACTATGTCTTCTTTTAATTTCACTGGTTCTATCACCTCTACATAGCTTCCCATACTCATTACCCAAGATTTTATTTCAGTATAACCTTTCATTTTTGCTTCAAAGAATATAGTCTTACTATCTATTTCTGTAATTTTCTGTTCTTTTGTAATTTGTTTTTCCTTTACTATTTCACTCATTGGATAATGTATCTTTAATTTCAAATATATTGTCTCATCATTATATATTCCAAATGATTTTTCTAATACTTCATCAAAATCAAAATCAAGCTTTACATCAAATTTATTTTTTAATACCTCATATTCTACAATTCTAGATAATTTAAAGAATCTAATATCTTTTGCATTCTCACAGTACCCATAGAAATATGTAGCTCCCTTATAATCAAAAATGCCGTATGGATTTACTATTCTCTCCTTTATTTCTAAGCCATGTGCTTTTAAAGACTTATATTTCATCTTAACTTTTTTATTTTGGTTTATTGCTAGATTAATATCAATCCAGATTCGTTTTTCTTTTTTTACTATTTCATCTGATTCACTTATTGATTTATTGTGGTAATATATGTCATCAATATGAGTTTTTGAGCTAAGTATTTTGCTTGTAAGTATCTCAAATTTTGAACTATAGTGATATTTACCGCTTTTTATCGTTTCCTTAGCCATCTTTAAAGCACTTAATTCATCTTTGGTAAAATCTATTGCATCTAAGCTTCTTTTATTTTCCAAATAATAGCCACCATATCTACCTAATTTTGAACCTATATAAATACCTGCCATTTCTAAATCGTTTTTATATTTTTTCACCATTCTTGGTGTTACTTCTAATTGTTCTGCAATTTCTTCAATTCTCATAATATCTCTTACTTGAAGTAAAAAATACATATTAAGTGCATTTGACACCCTTGACATAAAAATCCTCCTTTTCATCAAAAATCTTACATTTCTATTATAGTTCTTCATATTATTCTATATATTTACATTGTATCATGATTTCTATTTTTTTCTTGATTTTCGCATAAAAAATCCGAGAAACTATCGTCCCTCGGATTTTTATTCTTACTCTACCTTTTCCAACTTTATCCCCGTTTCATGATCATTTAGATCATGTTTTTTGAAGCTTTCATCTGTTACTTTTTCTTTACTTACCTCAAACATTTCGTATCCCATTGCTCTTTCTCATCTATTAAACATGGGATATGAATTCTCCTGCACCTTGATATGAGTAGAAATAGTAAAGTCTGTGCTAAAACTTAACAGTTTTTGATTAAAATATTACATTTCATAAACTATCACATCGGTTTTAAAATCTATATAGCTCCAGTTAGTTTCAGCACCACATGAGCTATTAACGCTGATCCAAGGAAAGTTCCTGCAATAACAAAGATTGTCAAAATCACTAGTTTCCATCCTATTTTAGCAAAGTTTTTCAAATCTTTTCCTAGTGATACACCTGCAAATGCACCTAATGCAGTAGTCGGTGCTAAAAATGCAACTTGAGATGTTAAGTTGATAATTGTATCTTTTATAGGTGAAATAGGAGAAGCTAATATTAATCCTAATAGTGAAACATACATCATAGAAGGTAATTTAACAAAACGACTCATAAGTTTACTTAAAGTTAAGCCCATTAAAGCAATGCCACTTAAAACTCCGATACCAATAATTGAGTTACCTATTGACATACTATATCCTAAAACATTCGTAAGAATAATGATTATTGATATTAACAATAATAGCCCAAGCTGTTGAACAAAATATTTTTTTACCAATTATATCGCCCCCTCTTTTTTCTTTCCAAAGCGTCTTAATTTAGGTTCCAAAATTTTGTATAACTTTTGGGTAAAAGGTAATGCAACAAAGGTGCCTATATAGATACCAGTGATACCTGTCAGCATATCGCTGGCACCGCCCATAACTAGTATTTCTTCAGCAAATTCTGGATAAATTGTTCCCAGTGTACCTGCAGCTGTTGACATCATAGTACCACTACCTACACCAGAAGCCATTCCAAGTGCTAATGGATGGAAAATATTCCATGAGGCAACAACACTTATAAAAAAGCTCATGAAGACCGTTCCAAGTACCGAACCAACAATATATACACCAAAAGTCCCCTTTGTTTCAGGAGCATCTGGTCCAAAAATATCTGTTGTTAAGCCAAGATTAGAATCTCTATTAATAGAATAGCAGGCTCCAATTGATTCTTTTTTAAGTCCTAATAAAAGTGCCAAAGGTAAAGAAATAAGTATAGTTCCTAGATTCCCAAATTCCTGAAGAAGTAAGGCTGGTCCCACTTCTACTAGCTTTGCCAAATTTGCTCCAGCTGAAACACCCATTTTAGCCATAAAAGGTGCTAATGTAACTAAAACAAGACTACCTCCAAGTTTCGATTCTTCCATATTAAACACTTTGAATGAATCAGGACCTAATAAACCTCCAATAATAGTGGCAAATACCATTGGAAGAATCACTATTGTTCCAACACCTATATTAAACTTTAATGTTCCTAAAGAATCAAATATAACTGCAAGTATCAATGCAATTACGTATACTTTTAAATATTTTTTGATAGCGTTTTCTACATTTGGCAAATTGTCTTCCCCCTTAGATTGAATTTTAGAATAAGTGCCTTCTTTTATGAAATCGTTTTTCTAAACAATAAAACTTTTTTCAAACTCACCTCCATTAAAATTAATATAATTTAAACCTATAATATCTTTTGCTTAAATTAATTAAGTCAAAATTTGTAGAAATATTGTGAATTTTGTACTATACACTTATATTACTTTAATAAATTACATGAAAAAAGGACACATGTCCCTTTTATAATTATTTTTTTCTTATATAATTAATTTATAATCTAAATATTTTAAATTTCTTCAAGCAATAGTATGTTCTGTATATTGTAAGACTTATAACTATATTCTAATATAGATTTATTGAGGAGTGTTCTTATGTTAATTCATGAACTTTTAAGTGAAAATCCTGATTTGGAAGAGATTTTAAAAAATATGCCTGAGACAGTTAAAAATAGATGTGTTATAAAAAAATATCCATCAAATAGTATAATACAGAGAAAAGATGATACTTTGACTTCTTTCTCTATAATTTGTGTGGGTGAAGTAAGAATTATAAATGAGTTTGATAATGGAAATCTATATACAATAGAAAAGAATAAAGCTATTGACTTTATTGGAGAAGTTACAGCTCTAGCAGGTGAAGAAAAAACATCTGTTACAATCGAAGCAATAACTGATTGCATAACTATTCAATTATCGTTATTTGACTTTTTTACATGGATAAAATCAGACAATGATTTCCTATTGATGCTTTCAAGGAGAGTTGCAAGCAAATTATACAATTCATCTTATACTAAAGGTGTAGAATTATTTTATCCTGCGATTCATTTAATGCTTAATTTTCTAATTAATTATATAAACAAAGATATAAAAGGTAAAAGTACTATTCTTATTGATATGACCCGTCAACAAATTTCTGAAAAGCTTGGTGCTACCGTAAGAACCGTTAATAGAACAATTAAGCAACTTAAAGATGAAAATCTAATTTCTATTAATAAAGGTAAAATTCAAGTTGATAGTTATCAATATATTGAATTAGTTAAAGCTTTAGAAAATAGGAAATATTTATAACCCTGAGAAGCAGTTGCTTCTCAGGGTTTTTATACCTTCTACTTTAAAGCTAGTGATGAAATTAACATGTAGAGTGCTGAAGTTATTGATATAACCGAAACTATCTTTCGTAATAGGCTTAAATTTATCTTATCTGAGATTCTTGCCCCGAATATAACACCCATAATATGAGCAATCAAACTGCTAATTATTAAAATAGTCATCTCTTCATAGTTCGAATTTATCAGATACCCTAAAGATGATGGTAAAGCTATAAATATTTGATTGAATATACCTACACCAACAGCAACCTTAATGTTCATTCCTAAGATTGTTAGCAGAGGGACAACTAATATAGGTCCACCTGCACCAGTTAAAGAGCATATCGCAGCAGTGATAAAACCAATAATAATTACAGGCAACGGTTTCTGTAAAATTTTAGATATCTCTGGTTCTTTATGTTTCTGATCATCACTATTTTTCCTTAGTAATATGGAAATACCAGACAATAATACAACAATATATAGAACTAGCTTAGCAGTATCTGCTGGTATCAGCATATTTAAACGAACACCCACAATTGCTCCAATGATACTTCCTATACTAATAAGTTTTGCAAATTTCATATTAATATTGCCTAATTTCCAATAGGAATATGTTCCAAATATACCTCCTACTAAAAAAGATATAAAACTTAACGCAAGTGAATTTCTTAAAGGAATATTTAATACACCTACATATATTAAGGGAAGTAAAAAGCCTGCAATTCCTGAAATCCCAATCAAAGTTCCTACTACTAAATTTGATAATACAATAATTAAAATTATATATGCTATTGAAGTCATCTTACATCACCATCCTGTTAAATTCCTGCTCTATTTGTTATATTCTTTAATGCAGATTTACTCATAAACATAATTTTTTCTTCATCTAAGGTTAAAACCTCTCTATTCTTCATAATTAATTTTCCATCAACAATCATGTCTCTAACATCATTACTATTGACAACTTCAACTAAAGTATTAACCATGTTATGAGTAGGCATTATATGAGGTTGATCTATGTCAATAGAAATTAAATCTGCTTGCTTGCCTACCTTCAAGACACCCAAGCAATCCCCATGAAGCATAGCCTTAGCTCCTCCTAAAGTGGAAATTTCTAATAATTTTTTCGCTGGCATTATAACTGGATCGCATATAGGTACTCCTAGGTTTGCATGCATAGCTGATCTAAATACTTTGATTTCATTAAATAAGCTCATACCTGCATGTGCAGTTCCATCTGTCCCAAAGCCCACAGATACTCTTGATTGTAATAACCTTGGAGTTTTGTGAACTCCTTTTCCCAGGTTACTAATTGGACAATGAACAACTTTAACATCATAATTCTTTAAAATATCAATTTCATTTTCAGAAACCAAAATAGTATGTGCACTCAGAAAATTAGGCCCTAAAACACCTAGTGATTCTAAGTATTCTATTGGCCTTTTTTGATAATTTTCAAGGCAGAAATTAATTTCATTTGGATATTCATTCATATGAACATGAATTCCAGTATTAAACTCCTTTGCAGTTTCAAAAGCTTTTACAATCAAACTAGGAGAACAACTTATTAATGTACGAAGAGAAAACCATACTTCTAATCTACCATTCGCAGTGTCATGAAAATCCTTAAAGATTTTAACATTTCTTTCTATTGCTTCTTTTTCTGTAGATATCATATTTTTAGGAAGAGAAACATCATTGTCCATAGTTGAGCATGTGATTGCAGCTCTTAGTCCGGATTCAATAACAGCTTCACCTACTTTGTGCATATACGTACCACCAGCATCTGCAAAAGATGTAGTCCCTGATTTTATCATTTCTAGACAACTTAATTGAGCACTTATTGAAATATCTTCTTCTTTAAGATTACTTTCATATGGAACCATTATGCGCTTCCATATCATTGGATACTCGTCCATAATTCTACCACGTAACAGCTGTTGACAAGTATGAGCATGAGCATCTACCATTCCAGGCATAAACAATTTTCCTTTTCCTTCCACGACTTCTTTCGCATCGTATTTTTCATCTATTGATGCTACCTCATCGATATCTAATATTTTTGAGTCATTTATGACAATTGACTTGTCTTCGATAACTTTATAGTCCTCAGTCAACATCGAACAGTTTCTGATTATTATGTCACTTTTTATTTTATTCATGAAATTTATCCTCCAATAACTGAATCTGTTTTTTAATGTTTTAAAACATTAAGTACTTGGTTTACATTTTACTTCAGTAAATAATATATAAAAAGGTCACATGTCCCTTTTATAAATATTTTTTAAGAACATAATATATAATCCCCAGAGAAACTACATCTGGGGTAACTTTTATACTCTATTTTCTATTTTGAATACAGATGTTTACATTATCTAAGACTCTATCTTCATCATCACGTGTCACTAAATAACTAATATTTTTTATTAAAGATGATTTTTCCATTAAGTCTTCCTGTTAAAATTTTGTGTAAACAAATTATATCCTACTAAAGTATGTTCGTTTCATATCTTATATTCAACAATATAGCCGCAAAAAGCCTTTTAAAGAATCACTTCTTTAAAAGGCTTTTAATAAATTAGTTATAATGTTATTCTCTTATTTTCTTACTCCACTCTTTCCAACTTTATACCTGTTTCATGATCATTTAGGTTATGTCTTTCAAAGCTTTCATCTGTTACTTTTTCTACACTTACTGCTAATGTTTCTTTCATAATATATTCTTTATAAACATCTACTGCTTTTGATATTTCATCATCACCATCAAAATAGATTTTGATATTATCCATCATTTCATATCCATTGCTCTTTCTCATTTGTTGAACCTTAGATATGAACTCTCTTGCATATCCTTCGTTTACTAGCTCTTCTGTAAGAGTAGTATCTAGGATTACGAATAGATTGTTTTCCATAGCTACTGTAAATCCTTCTTTAGCTGTGATTGTAACCATGACCAGGTCTTTTGTTACTTCAAAATCTTCACCATCTAAATTTACAGTTACACTCTCTCCACTTTCAATCTTTGGAGCTGCTACTGAACCATCTAGCTCTGCTAATACTTTGCCAAATACTTTGATTTTTGGTCCTAATACAGGTCCAGCTACTTTAAAGTTAGGCTTTAGGTTAAAGTTCATGTATTCGGCTAAGTCTTTTGCAAATACAACATCTTTAACATTTAGCTCTTCTTGGATTAGTGGTACTAAATCTGATATAGTATCTTCATACTTACCATCTATAAGAACCTTTTGAATTGGTTGACGAACCTTTATTTTAACTGATTCTCTAGAAGCTCTTCCTAGTCCAACTAAATCTCTTACAAGGTCCATCTTCTGCTCTGTTTTCAAGTCTATATATTCTTCCTTACATTTTGGATAATAGCTTAAATGAACAGAAAGTTCACCGGTTAAGTTTTTATATATCTCTTCAGATAAATATGGTGCAAATGGAGCTACCATTTGAGATATTCCTACTAATATTTCAAATGTAGTGTTATAAACTGCTTTCTTATCCTCTGTTAATTCTGTTTCCCAGAAACGTCTACGTGAACGTCTGATATACCAGTTAGATAAGTCTTCATTTACAAACTCCTGTATCTTTCTTACTGCTTTAGTAAGATCAAATACCGCTAAGTCTGCTTCTACTTCTTTTAATAAGCTATTGAACTTAGATATTACCCATCTATCAAGCTCTGGTCTGTCTTTAACTTCTACATAGAAATCTTTTGGATTTATTCCATCTGTATTTGCATATAGTGTAAAGAAGTTATATACGTTCTTGATTGTACCAAAAAACTTACTTAGCACTTCTTTAAGTCCATCTTCATCAAATTTTGTAGGTGTCCATGCTGGTGATACATATAACAGATACCATCTAAGTGCATCCGCACCGTATTTGTCAAACATTTCGAATGGATCTACTGTATTTCCTTTAGACTTAGACATTTTCTTTCCTTCTTTGTCTAGGATAAGGTCATTTACTAATACTCTCTTGTATGGTGCTTTGCCAGTAACAAATGTTGATATAGCTAATAATGAGTAGAACCATCCTCTAGTTTGGTCTATACCTTCACAGATGAAATCTGCTGGAAATAACTCATCAAAATTCTCTTTGTTTTCAAATGGATAGTGATGCTGTGCAAATGGCATTGAACCACTATCGAACCAACAGTCTATAACATCTGTAACTCTAGTCATTGTACTACCACATTTATCACATTTGATGTGGATATCATCAACATATGGTCTGTGTAGCTCAACATTATCGCCTATATTTTCTATGGCTTTTTCTACAAGCTCTTTTCTTGAGCCTATACTTTGAGTATGCCCACACTCACATCTCCAGATATTAAGTGGAGTTCCCCAATACCTACTTCTTGAGATTGCCCAGTCATTTAAGTTCTCTAACCAATTTCCAAATCTCTTTTCACCTACATAGTCTGGGTACCATTCTACTCCATTGTTGTTTTCTATTAATTTATCTTTTAACTTAGTCATCTCAATATACCAGCTAGGCTTAGCATAGTATAGTAATGGAGTCTTACATCTCCAACAGTGAGGATAGTTGTGAGCTATTTTTTCTTTCTTGAACATCTTACCTTCAGCATATAACCATTTTATGATATCTAGGTCTGCATCCATTACGAACATGCCTTCCCAAGGAGTAGCTGTGTATTTACCTTCTTCATTTACTGGCTGTAATACTGGTAGGTTATATCTTCTTCCTGTGTTATAGTCATCTTCACCAAATGCAGGTGCAGAGTGAACTATACCAGTACCATCTTCAGTAGTAACATAATCAGCTACAGTTACGATAAATGCCTTTTTGTCTGGCTTAACAAACGGCATAAGTTGCTCGTATTCCATGTACTCCATATCTTTTCCTTTTAGCTCTTCTAATACTTCAAACTCCTGATCACCAAATACTTTCTTTGATAATGTCTTTTCTACATAGTATACAGTCCCTTCAGATTTTACTTTTAAGTAAATTGCGTCAGGGTTAACTGTAAGAGCTACGTTTGAAGCTAGTGTCCAAGGAGTTGTTGTCCATACTAGGAAATATTCATCTACATCTTTTCGCTTAAACTTAACTATAACTGTATTTGTTTTTATCTCTTCATATCCTTGAGCAACCTCATGTGAAGCAAGACCTGTTCCACATCTTGAGCAATAAGGAAGTATCTTGTGGCCTTCATAGATGTATCCTTCTTTGAAGAATTTATCAAGTATCCACCATACTGACTCTATATAGTTATTATCTAGCGTGATATATGGATTATCTAGGTCAATCTCATATGCCATACGCTTCGTCATATCTCTCCATTGACCTTCATATGTGAATACTGACTCTCTACATTTTTCATTAAATTTATCTATTCCATAGTTTTCAATATCTTGCTTGTTTTTTAAGCTTAATTGCTTTTCTACCTCAATCTCAACAGGTAAGCCATGAGTATCCCATCCTGCTTTTCTTTTTACCTGATAGCCCTTCATAGTTTTGTATCTACATACAGAATCTTTTAATGTTCTTGCAATAACATGATGTATACCAGGTCTTCCATTTGCTGTAGGAGGTCCTTCAAAAAATATAAATGGTTCCTTACCTTCACGAGTTTCTACACTTTTTTCTAAAACGTTGATTTCTTCCCAATAGTTTGATAATGATTTTTCATTTTCACTGACTGGCAAGTTAGATAGTTCTTTAAACTTTTGCATACACTTCACCCTTTCCTCTTGAATATATAGCTTGTATAAAAATTATAATAATATACATAAAAAAGTCCCTAGGTCAATGACCTAGGGACGAATATACCGCGTTACCACCCAAGTTATAAGAAGAATATCTTATCACTCATTACATTTTAACGTATCTCTACGTGATGTTTTACTTTTATTTCAAACATCAAACTCGAAGGTGATCTTCATAAAGGCTCTTGTAATAATCTCTCACCATATGATTATTTCTCTGTATACTAACTTCCTTTACTACTGTCCTCGTCATAGCTTTATTCAATATTGGGTTTGATTAATACTATACCAAATTATACTTATTTGTCAAGTGTATTTTGACATATTTTAAGCTATAAAGCATATCAATCATATAAACCTTTTATGATTTCCACATCTGAATTAATCTTAAAAATCAAATCTTTTCTTTCTATGATAATTGAGGCTTTTTCTGACAATTTTGGATCATTTTTTATGTTAAAAAATAGCTCTCTATTCGGATTAATAGCTATTGGATTTCCTACAAGATTAAGCATTGATAAGTCTCCATTTGTATCCCCATAAGCATAGCTGTTCTCTAAATCAACATCGTATTTATTAACAAATTCATCAATGGCCTTTTGCTTATTTTCAGAATCCCACATTCTTATGATTTCTCCAGTAAAGTTGTTGTTTTCATCTACTGTATACACACTGCCTCTAAATTCTGTTGCTCCATATTTTTCAGCCATTTTAGATACAAGAAAATCAGGGCTTCCAGATATAAAGAATACTTTATGATTGTTTTCCTTGTGCCATTCTATTCTTGAGCGAGCATATTTGTAAACTTTATCACCATTTAAGTTTATTACTTGGCTTGCTATAAATTCAATATATGCTTTGTTTACTCCTTTTAACTCGCTTACGTATACATTTGCAAGCTCTTCAAGATAATCTTCAAAATCTCCGAACCTTTTCTCCCATTCATGATACGTGTGTTTTACACGGCTATGCCATATATATGGGTCTATGACTTCATATTTAATAAGCTTCTTAAAGTGCTGTATCATTAGTGAATTTCTGTATATTGTTCCATCAATATCAAAAAAAGCCGCTATATTCCCCATATTAATCACCTTCCTATATATTATTGTTTATAAACGCTAGTTTTAATTAAGTTTATACTAATATATTATATTGTAACTATTTATTCAACTACATATTTTTCTCTTAATTCTTATTTACCAATTTATATTAAGCCAAAACATTTATTTTCCCATAGTCTATATTATTGATACATTTAACATACTCACTATTTTTCACACATTATCTATCTCTTTCATATAATATATTGACAATAAAAGTCAGTTTACATTTAGGGGGGTGTAGATATGGCTAATAGCGAATATTATGGAATAGATGATAGTTTACTATTTTTCTTCCTATTATTAGTAGTTCTATTCTGCCAGTGTTTTAGATACTAATAAACAATATTTTTTCAACTAATTTTTTCACCAATTTTTAAGTTCTTCATATAATATATTAACCGTTAAAAAGGTTAATGATAATTTTAAAGGAGGTTATCTCATGGTAGATGCTAAATCAGGATGCTTTGGTGGCGGTAGCGAATTATTATTCTTCTTCTTATTGCTAGTTATATTCTTCTGTTTCTGCGGATGCGGCGGTGGCGGATTCGGAAAATACTAAAGCTTCAAAACACTTACATTATATGTAGCCATTAATTAAAGAGGTCATTAATTTGACCTCTTTAATTTTATAAAAAAATGAAAACAGTAGATAGTTCTACTGTTTTTACATCTACTTATAATTTTTTATATTTTTCACATCCTCCGCACGACCAACTACATTCTTTGTTTTTGCAATAACATTCACCATCTAAATAATATAGATCAGAACCACATATTGGACAAAATGCAGTACAATGCTCAAGTTGATTGTTTTCTTTATCAGTCATTTTAAACGCCTCCTATTCCTATAAAAACTTTTTATGCTTTTATTATATATGTATATTAGGAAAGTGTAAACATGTTAAGGGCATGTCAAAAAGGCTCACTTTTAAAAACAAGTGAGCCTTCTTGGTTATTTTAATATGCTTGGAAGCCAAAGTGATATTTGAGGTATGAATGTTACTAGCATAAGTGTAATTAAACTTAAAATCATAAAAGGAATTACACCAGAAATAATTCTACTAATTGATAGGTTAGAAACTCCTGTTGCAACAAACAGATTTAAACCAAATGGTGGAGTAAACATTCCTATTGCACCGTTTACTACCATTATGATTCCTAGATGTATTGGATCTATTCCAAAATTAATAGCTAAAGGTAAGAATAGAGGTGCCAATATCATAGTTGAAGATGCTGGATCAACAAACATACCTACTATAAGAAGTATAACATTCATCATAAGTAATATAGCAATCTTAGAATTACTAATACTGATTAAAGTTTCTGCTAATGCCTGTGGAACTTGCTGTCTTGTTAATACCCAAGCAAAGACTGATGCAGCAGCTAGTAACACCATTACTTGTGCAGTACCTACAGCCGCTTCGATTGCTTCATTTATAAGTCCTTTAAAATCTAAATCCTTATAGATGAACATAGAAACAATAATTGCATATACTGCTGCAACTGCTGCTGCCTCAGTAGGTGTAAATATTCCGCCATATATCCCGCCGATTATTACAACTGGTATTCCTAAAGCCCATCCTGATTCCTTAAAAGCATCCCACAACTCTCTTTTTGTAGTTCTTTTTTCAGTCTGTAATTTGTTTTTCTTTGCATAGTAATAGCTATATCCCATGAAAATTGTACCATATAATATTCCTGGTCCTAATCCAGCCATAAACAAATCTCCTACAGATACTCCTGTTACTGAGCCATACACTATCATACCAATACTAGGTGGAATAATTACTGCTACGGCTGCACTGGCTGTAATTAACCCGACAGAAAATTTTTCCTCATAATGTGCTTCTGACAGTGCTGGTATCATTAAAGCCCCTATGGCTATTACTGTAGCTGGACTTGACCCTGATACTGCACCAAAAAACATGCATGCAAGAACAACAGTCATAGCTAGTCCGCCCTTTAAATGTCCTACTAAAGCTTTGGCTAGCTTTAATATCCTAAGTGACAAACCGCCACCCTTCATTACATTTGCTGCTAGTATAAAAAATGGAACTGCCATTAGCGAGAATTTGTCTATTCCTGCAAACATACGTTGAGGTACAACTTCAAGAGGAATACCTGTAAAGAAAAACAAAGCTATAACTGTTGAAAATGCTAAGGCTATATATACTGGTGTACTACTGATTAACAATACAATCAATATACCAAATAGAGCTATTGTCATTATGCCATATCCTCCTTCAAACAATTTATAGTTTTTATAAGTTGTTGAATGTATCTTATTAGCATTAAGGCTCCACCTACAGGCATTGCACCATATATGTAAGCCATGGATACTTCAATCGTTGAACTAACTTGTCCAGTTTCTAATACTTTTAAGGTTAAATTTAAAGACTGTAAAGTGAAAAATGCAGTAAAAATAACAGCTAAAATTATAGTAATTAAAGTTAATACTTTCTTACCTCTATTTGATAAAAATGATAATAATGCATCCACTCCAATATGAGCACCTTTATATATACATACACTCGCTCCTATAAACGTAACCCATACAATCCCATATCTAGCAAACTCTTCTGCCCAATCAAATGACATGTTAAAATACCTTAACACTACGTTAATAAACAATATTATTGTTATTATCAATATCAGAATTCCGATAAAATATTGCTCTATTTTGCTCAAAATATTGTCTAGTTTTTTCACGTTATACCTCCTTCATAGATAGACTAGTATAGATATAATTTTTAAGGATGATCAGCAATACTAATCTAATCATCCTTAATAACTTTATTTACTTAATTTTTCAATTTCAGCATATACTTTATCTATAATGTCGTTTCCGAACATCTTTACATATTCATTATGAACAGGACGTGTAATCTCTTTTAAAGCTTCCTTTTCAGATTCACTTAGCTCAACAATATTTGTTCCAGAAGCTTTTATAGTTTCAAGATACTTTACTTCTTCTTCTTGAACAGCATTTCTTTGCCATTTTGCTACTTCTCTTCCTGTGTCATAAAGCACCTTTTGAATATCTTCTGGAAGTTTATTAAACCAATCGCTGCTATATATTAAAACATGTCCTAAATAAGCATGCTCGCTTAGCATAAGGTAATCTTGAACTTCATAGAACTTCATGTTCTCAATAGTTACTAACGGATTTTCCTGTCCTTCAACAACCCCTAACTGTAATGAGTTGTATAACTCACTAAAATCTATTGGAACAGGATTAGCACCTAAAGCTTTAAACTGACTCATTATTATTGGACTTTCCATAGTTCTAAATTTAACACCTTTAAAATCGTCAACTGCTCTTATTTCTTTATTTGCAGTAAAATGTTTAAATCCATCTTCGTAAAATGCTATTCCTTTTATTTTCTGATCATCAAGGACATTTAATAGCTCTGTTCCAACTTCTCCATCCATTATTTCATAAGCTATTTCTCTTGTAGGAAATAAGTAAGGAAGATCAAATAATTGAAGCTCTGGGGCAAATCCACTTATTCTTGCCGTAGGTACTAATGCAATTTCTTGTGTACCCATTTGCAACCCTTCAAACATCTCTCTTGCGCTTCCTAGTTGTCCAGATGGGAATACGTTTACTTTAACTTTGCCATTAGTCTTTGATTCAACTTCTTCTTTAAACTTTAGTGCAGCTTTATGATGAGGCGTTTCTGGCATAAAACCATGACCATAGTTGATTTCAATTACTTCCTCTGCACTATCGCTACTACCTCCTCTGCTACCACATCCAACTAAATAAATATTTAACAGCATAACAACAGATAATAAAATAGCAATTTTTCTTGTTTTTTTCATTATGACTCCTCCTCGTAATTGTATTTTTAAATAAAAAAGCCTTATTACACCTCCTGCACATTAATAATGCAAAGATGATGCCAATAAGGGTAAGCAATATTCTGCCTTGTAAATCGTGTTTTTTGATATATTTATTTATTATAAGCAATATTTTCATCTGCAAAATTTGCAGTTATGCATTTTTTGCAGACAAGTCTTATGCTATTCTTCATACTCTTTTATTTTGTATTGAAGATTTCTTTCACTAATCTGTAAACATTGTGCTGTTTTTCTTCGGCTTCCATCAAAATATTCAAGTGTTTTTAATATAATCTTTTTTTCTGTCTCTTTAAGTGTTGTTCCAACCGTTATTACTACTGCATCCTTACTTTCAACTATTATAGATTTATGCTTAAGCTTCTCTGGTAAGTCCTCTACAGTAATCGTGTCTCCATCAGATAATGCAACAAGTCTTTCTATTAAGTTCTCAAGTTCTCTCACATTTCCTGGGTAATTATATGCTTCAAGTAGTTGGATCACTTCTCTTTCAAAACCTTTTACACGTTTATCAAGCTTTTTATTGTACTTCTTTAAAAAGTGATTTATTAATATAGGAATATCCCCATTTCTTTCTCTTAAAGGCGGAATCTTTAAAGTAATAACATTCAGCCTATAATATAAATCTTCTCTAAACCTTCCTTCTTTAACCTCATTTTCTAAATCCTTATTAGTAGCCGCAATTATCCTAACATCTACTTTAACTCCTTTTTCACTTCCTAATGGTATTACCTGCATATCTTCTACGACCCTAAGTATTTTTGCTTGGAGTTGTAAGTCCATTTCTCCAATTTCATCTAAAAAAAGAGTTCCTTTGTCTGCCAATTGTATTTTTCCTATTCTTTTTTTATCAGCCCCTGTAAATGCTCCCTTTTCAAACCCAAAAAGCTCGCTTTCGAGCAAATTGCTGGGAATTGCAGCACAATTAACTATCTGAAAATTTTCTTCTTTTCGTTTTCCTTCGAAGTGTAATGACTTAGATATCAAATCTTTACCTGTCCCGCTTTCTCCAGTTATCAAAACGGTTGAATCAATGTCCTTTATTTTATATACTTTTTTCAATATAGCTTGTAAAGCTTGAGATTTTCCTATTATCCCTTCAGCACCAAACTCTTTTGTTACTACTTCTTTTAAATTGTTTAATGAGCCATTTAATTTTTTATATTCAAGCGCTTTTTTAATGTAAACAAACAATTCTTCCATATCTAGCGGCTTAGTTATATAATGAAAAGCTCCTTCTTTAATAGCTTTTACCGATGATTTAATACTACCAAAGGCTGTCATAATTATTACTTGTGTATCTTTACTCATTTTCTTTATTTGCTTCAAAATATTTAAGCCATCCTCATTTCCAAGCTTTAAATCAAGTAAAACAACATCTACATCAGCTGAAGATAATACTTCTAAAGCTTGACTAGACTTTTGGACACTGTAAACTTCATAATCATCTTCAAGTGCAAATTTTAGTGAGTCACAAATGGCTTTTTCATCATCAATTATTAATATCTTGTTCACTAAACTTCCCCCTATGTTAAAATGCTTTCGAAAAAACCAAGTCAATTCTCGTTCCTTGATGTTTTTTGCTATTTATAATAATTTGAGCATTATTGTCTTTAGCACATTGATAGCATATGGATAACCCTAATCCAGTTCCATCAGCCTTGGTAGTGTAAAATGGATCGAATACATTGTCAATATTTTCTTCAGAAATCCCTTTTCCATTATCAACTATACTCATAACTAAGTTATCTTCATCCTCATTCACAAGAAACTGAACTTTTCCATGACTATCTACTGCTTCTATACTATTAATCAATAGGTTAATTATAATCTGCTTTATTTGCTGTCTATCTGCATAAATACTAGGAACACCTTTGAAAACATATTCGACATCTATATTCTTACTAGAAAGTTCAGCTGAAAAAAGTGCAGTTGTCTGTATTATAAGCTCCTCTAAGTCAAATTTTTCTTTCTTCAGTTTTTTTGGTTTTGAGTAATCTAATAGCTCAGTTAAAAGCAGGTTCAATCTATGAATCTCAGCAGGAACTTGTTGAGTAATCTTTTCTCTAAATTTCACATTATCATATTTTATCGGTAAGAGCTCTATATAAGTCTTGATTGATGTAAGTGGATTCCTTATTTCATGAGCTATACCTGATATAAGACGTCCTAATGACTGCATTTTATCCTTTTCAGCTAGCTTATTCCTCAATGTCTTTATCTCAGTTATATTTCTAAATGTTAAAACTGCTCCAATATGCTTATTATTCTTTCCATGAAGAGGTGATAAAGTGTATGAAAAAGTCAACTCTCTATTCCCAAGTGTAAATCGTTTTTCTTCTAAATTAAAAATTTCTCCATATTTTATGCTTCTCTCCATAATACTTATATCAAAATACTTTTCAATTCCAATCATGTCATATTGTTTTCCTATTGTATTTCCTCTTTCTAATCCTAAAAGTATCTCACAGTTTTTATTAATAGTTGTTATTTTTCCATCTGTATCAAATGTGATCAGTCCATTACCAAGGCAATCTAAAACTTGTTCTTTAAATCTATCACTTTCTTCTATAATTTTTTGCTTAGCCGCTAATTCTTTATTTATATTTTCTAACTCATAAGTTCTTTTCTCGACTTCCTTCTTTAGAACCTTGTTCAGCCTAAATATGACTAGAATTATAGCTAATGTTGAGATTACTATAAATATAAGCGTGTAAAGAGCATATTTTAGATCTCGCCACGCTGGCTTTATTTCTTTACCGAACCATTTTTCATATATTTTCTGATACGTTCCTTTTCTTTTTAGTTTCTGTAATCCTTTATTAAATTTATCTAAAAGTTCAGTGTTCCCTTTTTGAACTGCTATTCCATAAGGTGTAAGATTCAACTCATCCCCAACTATCTTTATTTTATTTACTGTTCTGTTTTTTTGAATGTTATATAAACCTGATAAACGATTCCCCACAACTGCATCTACCTCATCGTTTATAAGCTGCTCAAATGCCCCATCTAAATCAGAGAAAAAAACTACTTCTATCTCCCCCATCTCAGCTAAAATATATGCGGCAAGATCACTTCTTTGCACTGCAACTCTTTTGCCTTTCAGATTCTCTAAATCAAAAATATTCGTATTTTCTTTTTTAACAAAACAAACCTGTGAATTAACTAGATATTCATCAGAAAAGTCATATATTTCTGCTCTTTTTTCATTAAAATTCATTCCTTGTATTGCATCAATTTTTCCTGCATGCAACAATGCGTGAGCCTCCATCCAATCCATAGGAACAAGTTTAATCTCGATTCCCATCTCTATTGCTAAAGCCCTCATTAAGTCAACATTAAAACCTCTGTATTCTCTATCATAATCAATATACTCGTAAGGAGGAAAGTTTTTATCTCCAGCTATGATAAGCATGCTCTCTTCCTCATCAAGAACTGCGTAGCTAGGTGATATGAATAATAGCGTAATTAAAACTACACATACTATAAATTTAGTTCTCAATAGTATCTCCCCTGTCACGTACATTTTATATATACTCTATTTATTCAACAAAACAATTATTTTCCCTGTCGATTTTTGATTTATTTTGTAAGATTGTAGTTAATTTATAACTAACCTCTTTTATATTTTTGATAATTTAGCTAATACTAAATGTTAAAGACTCCTGAAAGGAGAATAGTCATGAAAAATAAGATAATAGATGTCAGCAATACCAAATTTTCAAGCAAGGCCTGTCCAGCCAAAGTACCTTTCAATTCCTGCCTGTCCACAAAGCTTAAGTCATCTTCTAATTATTGATGGAAAAATAATTCATGAAAATCTGATACATGCAAAAAAAATGTTGATTGGCTAACCAAGCAGCTATTAGCATTTAGTATTACTGATGTTAAAGATGTCTTTGTAGCACAGCTAGATTCATCTGGAAAATTATCAGTTTATAAGAAAAACCAAGAGCCTAATATACCAAGTATTTTGTAAATTATTGGTGAGATAAATCAATTTATCTATACTTACTATTTTATTAACATTATTTAACACTTTTTAACTTCTTCTTAATCTACTTTTTGTTTTACAAGGTATAAAATAATAGTAACAATATTCTGAATATTTCAAAGGGGTGATTTCATGAAAATCGATAAAAGAAAAAAAGAAGAACTATTAAAAAAATACCCTAAAGAGGTCGTTCTAAAAGCTCTAAAAAAAGCAACAAATGATGAAGATTTAAATGAATATCTAGAAATGTTCCTTGATTCATTTTATAAAACTGTGATGGAAAATGCTAATCCATATCCTGAAAACTTATACAATAGTAGTGGACGAAAGTGTTTTATGTGAAATTTCTGCAATTATCCATGTAGTAATTGGAATAATTACATAAAATGGAAAATGATAATATGGCCATATTTGTCTATTGAATTCAAAATAATGCATTATATTTTCATACTGAAAGATAGAAAGGTTCATTATCATCAAATAAACAGGTGTTCCAATGATACTATAATCTTTAAGATTAAAAAGTTTAGCAACTTCCTTGCATGTACATATTGATAGAGAACATACTTTTATAAATCCACCTACAACAAATATGATTGCTGAAACCACCTCTATTCTTTGCAATAAATCCCCTATGTCTACTGCCGAGACAGCAATATATGTTGGGTAATATGATGTAACTACATTATCTACTCCTAAAACTAGAACATTATTTAAGGAATTTATGAATAGATATATTGCTCCTATTAATAATCCGGAAATATAAACTTTGTAAGGTGATTTTATATGATTAAAATCGGTAAAAAACATTGTAAAGATTACAATCTGTGCTAATGGAAATGTAAATATGCTAAATGCTCCCTTAAAAACAGGCTTCATTCCTTCAGCTAATACAGGAAGTATATTATTTATATCTGATTTAGAAATTAGAAGTACCGATACAATGAATAGGGCAATAATAGGTATAAAAATGAATAACTCACTATATCTGCCTAAAACCTCTATCCTGCCCTTTAGCCCAAAAAAGCATAATATCGCAAAGGATATAATAATTACACTAATAGGTGTGTCACTTAAACTAGCCACCCATACGAATTGCCCATAGTTCACTAATATATCACTTGCAAAGAAAAATAAAAACCATATGTACAATATTATAATTATTTTTCCTATAATTTTTCCATAGCATATTTGAAATATATCAAATAAATCCTTACCTGGAAAAAGAAAATGAAGTCTTGCAAAGATTAGTATCATTGGTAACACCATAGCCATTGCAATAATGAAGGCTAACCATATATCTTTCTTTGCATCTAAGCCTGGTGCAAATATTGAAGTTGATCCTAATATAAATAGACTTATAAGAGCTATGCCTTGTCTGTCAGAAATAACTTCTTTACCCATTCTGATGTCCTCCAGATAGATTTTTAGTATTTGTATTTCCTTAGTATTTGTATTTTTTCTATGAATATTACTTTTTCCTGTATTCCTTTCTAAATAACATATTCTTAACAATGCCTTAATACTGCGTTTACTTACAGCCATTATTATCAAATTAGAAAGGTAATGGAGGTAAGCACAGATGGAAAAACACAATTTTAGTCTTTTATTAGTAGCTTTATCTGGAATGTTAACTGTCATGTCACAAACAAATAGCAGCGCCTTTTTAATTATATTACCACTTATGTTATTAATAACTGAATCAATTTTTGAATATTTCAATTTTAGATAACTTTCTAGAATAATCATATAAGATAATATAAGTTTACAATTTGTTCACATTTTATACACATTTCTCTGTTATATTTAATACAAGGAGAGAAAACACCCCCTAACCCACACTCCTCCATTTATATATTGGACTTCTGGATACCAGAAGTCCTTTGCGATTTATAATAAATAATATTAGAAAAATTTGAGTCTCAATAGTACATATTATTAAAATAAAAAGGCAGAATAATTTCTGCCTTTCAAACTGATTTCGATTACTATATATTATTATCTATCTTCATTAACAAATCGTAAAAGCTATTACCATTCTCAGGTTTTTCGACTCCAAAGTATTCTGCAATAGTAGCTGCTACATCAGATAGAGTTTCTCTCTCTCCTAAACTAGTGTTATTTAGATGCTTACCATACACGAGTAGAAATGTCTTTTCTCTTGTATGCTGACTATGCCCAATAGTTGGATCGTTTCCATGGTCTGCAGTTATTAATAATATATCCTCTTCATTCATTTTATCCAGTATAATTTTTAGGTATCTATCAACAATCATAATCTTATCAGCATATTTTTTAATGTCTTGGGCATGACCCGCTAAATCTGTTTCTTGTACTGTAGCTGATATTAAGTCGTTAGTCATAGCATCCATACTTTTAACAATTTCCTTCATTACTAATTCTGTATCTACAGCAAATATTTTTTTTGCCTTATCACAATCAATTACATCCTGCATTTTTCCAATAAGAGTTACATCTTTTCCTGATCGAGCTAATATATTACTTATTTGTGTATCGGAGTTTACTCCATATCCCATATGTCTTGCTTGATATCCTTTTCTGTATACTCCTGATTTTGGAGAATTAACACCTATTAAGCCATCACTTCGAACTTCAATACTATCTAGTATTTGCTGTGGAGTTACATCTTGTCCTCCTAAAGCGATTACCCGATTCACCTTAACATTTTCCCTAACTATACGCCCAATCTCCAATACTTCTTCAAAGGATATTCTGTCTAGTGGAGCAGTAATATTGTAAATCTGCCCATAATCGGTTTCTATGTTATCTGCTACAACTACAAGACCGTTTATTAATAAATATGGCATATTAGTGCAAGGTATTTCTACTCTAAATCCTTTCTGTTCCAAGGCATTTTTTACTTTTTCAATATAATTCTTAAATGGAACCATAAGTGGCTTCATAGGCTTAGTCCCCATTATTTCCTGATGACCTGCATAACTATCAGCTCCATAATGTTGAAGATTTAAAGCTCCATAGCTTGCAAGTGCAGGTAATTCTTTAAGTCTAGGATGATTTAGGAGCTTATTTATGCCTAATTTTTCGAGATAGGGAATTTCAATATAATCAGCAGTATCTAAAATGTGATAAAAAGTATTCGCACCTTTATCTTGAGGTCTGTTTTCTATTACGTCTTCCATATATCCTATTCCTAAACTGTCAACAACTAAAACTATAGCTCTCTTTTTCATTTATAACACTACCTTTATCTGAGTTTTTTTCCTAAGCTATCATAGATGCCTAAAATTTCAGGATTTCCTGTCTGTATCCCCTTTACTAAAGCAACTTCACTTCTAGTAACAAATATTTGAGTCCTAAATGCATATATTACTGTATCCCCAACATCTACTTTTTTGTCATTTATATTTAGTGCTCCATAATAATCTATAGCTTCTAATGACGGTTCCTCTGCTTCAACGATATTATCTTTCATATCTGTAAAGCTTTTTCCTATTAAAGCCTTTCGCATCTTAGATCTTCTATAAAACCCTCCACCATATGTGTACGCCTTTCCATCGAAATAATGAGACACCTCACTAACATATACCATTGCAGGTTTCTCATCAAGATTTTTAAAAGCATGTAGAGGAGTAGTGCCTGTAAGTCCATGGCCTGGCTCTCCATGTGTAGCTCCTATATCCTCAAGCAACGGAAGAGATGCAATAGTAGTAGCACTAGGAGCATTGATTTGATTGATTGAAAGACCTAATTCATCAACAAGTCTTTCTGCAGATCTGACTAATGTATTAGCATTTTCTGTTTTTATTATTGTACCTTTATCTTGGTCATATAAAAAACAAGGAAAAGCTGTTACACCTACGATACGTACTCCAGACAATTTATTTATCTCTTTCGCAGCCTCTATTAGCTCGCTCTCTTTGAAGCCACCAGTCTGCCCTTCGTATATCATATCATTCTTGCCAACAACTTTAAGAAGAATGTCCTGTGTCATCCTCATTTTTTGAGCTCTGTAAGAAATCTGAGCAGCCTTTTCTACAGTAAAAACTGTAATAACCTCTGGCTTATATGAGAGTATTTCATTTATCATTGATGTAGGTATCTGTACTAGATGACCAACATTTCCTAGTTTAATTCCTGCTCTGCCAAGAGTAATTGCTTCCCATGCATCTACAGCTACTGCCTTATCTATTCCGCACTCTTGAATTATTTTAGCAATATCAGGGTTTCTTCCTATCTGCTTAGTCATCATATAAAGCTTAATATTATGCTTGTCAGCTTCTTTGACAAGTTTTTCAACATTACTTTTTATTGCATCAACATCTAATACATAAGTATTTGGATATATTTTCCCCTCGCTATGAAGATTAGCAGCAACTTCGATTAATTGGGGATTTCTTTTCAATGTCATATCTAGAAACATTTATTTGCTCCCTTCTCTCATGACCTTATCAACTGCATCCTTTAAAACACGAATCACTGTGTCAGCACCTGATCGCATTGGATTAATTCTAATCATATAATCTATCAGTTTAGGATCTGACTTTAAAAATGTTCCAGATACTCTGTAAAACATTGCAGCTATTTCATATCTAGACTCTGCACCTATAGGGTAAGGCGCTGCCCCAAGTTCAGTACTGTATTTTAAGACTTTTTTTGCAATTGCTTCTTCAAACTCAACTAAGATAACCCTAGATTGAGCATTTGCTATAAAAGCAGATTTAACTCCATTTATTTCTCCATTATTTATCCTACTAACAACTTCATTCCCCACCTCAGCTTGTATTGCTAAGGATACAGGAGCATAAACTAAAGATCTTAATGCGTCCATAGCTTCATAGCCTTGCACTTGACTTCCACCTGAATAATTAATTTTTCTTATGTCGTCAATTATCGTTTTGCTGCCTGCAACACATCCAATGCCTTCAGGTCCCAATAATTTAAACAATGAAAAAGCACTGACATCTGCTCCTAGTTGAACTCCTATTTTCTCTGATTTCATGACAACGTAATTATCATCAACTAAAATTTTTAAGTTACTATTCATCTTTTTAAGCTCTGTTATCACCTCTTCTAGATCATAACTATCATCTAGTTTTTGTCTTGAATGCTGAATTAAAGCAAAACTACACTTAGAAACTATTGTGCTATCTGTTTCTTTGATATAGTTAAAATCTATATAAACAGGGTCTAATCCCATTGATTCTACAATTACATTAGTAGTAGGATATATAGGTGCTTTATGGACAAGTATCTTGTCTCCACTTTTAAGCATAGTATTCATTACGTTTCTTATAGCCCCTGTTCCTGCCCCACGAACTAATACTACATCTTCAGCTTCAAAAAATTGTGCTAAAGCCTTTTCTACCTTTTCTGTATATCTTGGACGTCCCAATCCTGGTACAACTCCATAATCTCCACCCTGCAAAAACTCATACCCATCAAAATGTTGATGTATAATATCTACAAGTTTGAATTGAAGTTTTTTTGCTTTTTCTAAATCTATAGTTTTTAAAGGATATGCTTTCATACTAAACCTCCTATATTCCAAGTAATCTTCTAGGGTTGTCAATAAGCATCTTATTAATGTCTAATTCACTAACTCCCGCTTCTATGAGTTTAGGTAAAAATTTATCTATCATATAGCTATATCCTATTCCCTTATTTATCTTTAAATGTGACTTTCTAGTAATGTCTTGAGACAGAACAATTTGGTCAACATGCCCTCTGTTTACAAGCTTCACGATATTCTCTATACGTTTTTCATCAGGTTGATAATTTGCTTTACCAATTGTATCAAAGGCCATAAAACAGCCTGTATCTGCAACCCTCAAATGATAATCTAAATCACATTTTAAATCTAGGTGTCCAATTACAATTTTAGATAAATCTATAGAATATTCTTTTAGTAGTTCAAGTTGTTCTAAAGCCATAGTTCCAAGTGTCGTATGAGTTGAAATTGGTTTCCCTGTTTCTAAGTGAGTCAATGCAGCAACTCTGAAAATTTTATGTTCCATAGGTGTTATAGTATCCTTACTCGTACCAATCTCTCCAATTACATGAGCCTTAGCTTGAGTTCCATCAATACCTACTAAAATATCCTCAAGTAAAAGCTTAACAAGATCTTTCTCTTCCTTCTCATAAACATATTGTGGTAAAAACGGCTCTTTATAAAATCCAGTACTTAAAATTATTTTTATTCCTGATTCTTTACCGATTCTACTCATTGCTTCGATGTCTCTGCCCATTCCTCTATTCGTAACCTCAACTATGGCATCTATCCCTCTATTTTTCAGCATCTTCATTTCATCAATCACAGAATCTATATCATCAAAATTCGTGTCATTGTCTTTTTTATGGCTTGATAAATCAATTCTTAAATGCTCATGAATAAATGTTTTTCCAAGGTGTTCCACAGGAATAACACCGTTTATTGTCTGAATTTGCATTTTAAACCTCCTTTAAGCTTTTATACATTGTAGCTTAAGTACTATATAAATCCTAACCCATCATTTTTATAGCTATCAATGAAATATCTATTAAATAATTCTGGTATTTGAAAAACATCTTTTATGATGTTTCCCAATGCAATAACTTTCTTACCTGTTTCTATGCCTGACTTACCAACTAGTAAAATACCTATTCCTAATTCTTGTGTTGGAATACTTACAGCTGTAGCATCTACCATATTGGCTATTTTCAAAAGATATTTGCCTGATTTATTTTGAATGCTTGATCCAGTCTTACCCCATTGACCTAGAACTGAGTCGCCTATTCCAAATACATCTACTGGCCCTTCTGCAGTCATTATAATATCAATGTCATTATTAATAATTTTTTGGTATGCATCAATCATGCTACTTCTGTCATCTAGCTCCCCAAAATCTACCTCAACAAATTCTACAATATCTATAGCTTTATTGACTACTTTATTGATAATGTCTCTCATATCTTGACCATCAGGTAATATAGCAGCTCCTCTTTTGGGTATAGCAACTCTTATATGATTGTTCCTAACATCTATTTCATCTGTACTGATTGCATGATTAGTAAGCATTTCTACTGCTTTTATGCATAAATTATAATCATGACTAATTACTCCAATCCCTGGTGTAAAAACAATATGGTCTGTAGATTTTCTTTGACTATTGCCCTTAACGCCCATTCCTTTTGCCATTATAGAATATAATCCTGTACTTATTGCTGGAGCAATAACAGAGCCGCCTCCATCAGTTCCAACAGCAAGGTCATTTGCTCCTCTTAAAATATTTACACATCCTCCACTAGATGAACCTGTCATTACTCTGCCTGTTAATGGATTGATAATATCTATGTCAACTGCCCTTCCTCTTTCTGACATTTTGTCTATTGTATGAAAAAGAAAACCCTCTATGCTCTGCAACTTTTTTACTATCTCTACATTTATCTGATTAGTATTCTTAACTCCAAATAATACTATATTTGCTTCAGGTTCTTTTCTCAAAGTAATAACAGCCTCATCTACTACTTCTTTCCTTGAATATACTACACTTTTTCCTTCCATTTCTTTAGCCTTAAAAGTCATTTTACTAACCTTTTGCATTTGAAAAAGCAAGTTTTCATTCAAGTTCATTTTACCTCACCTTCTTTACTTTGTTTTTTCACAAAGCCAAGGAATCCCTTGGCTTTGTGAAATAGTTTTTTATGACTACACTGCAGGAGGAATAAATAATCCAAATACTGCTAGTATGTTTACAAATATACCTACTAAAATAGCCGCGATTGGTCCTACCGCCATACGAACGACTGGTCTGCCCGCAATTTCATTTAATATATATAATCCTACCACTGCGAAGAAACCTATTCCCGGAGCAATGGCATTAGCAGCATTCATACCACCAACCAATAAAGCTATTTCTAGTAATCTAGACATTGCATTTCTAATATTGTCTCCTGAACTTCTAATGCCAGGAAACTTATCTAAAAATCTTGCTATACTATCTAAGAATAATACCTCTAAACCAATCACTAGAGCACCTAATACAGCAGCTATAATTGGATTTCTTACAAATAAACCTATTACGAATACAAACGTCATACCTACAGGACCATAAACACCTGTAGCAATAGCAGTTGACGCTATTAAAGGAATAAACCCTATTCCTCTTGCTAAAGCTGCAAATCCAGCATCAATATATTTACCTTCACTCAATAAATTAAGAGATATTGGATCTCCAGCTATTAAACTATAAGCTGTAGCTCCTGAAACCAAAGCACCCATTGCCATAATAAACAATATGTTTTTCTTGATTTTCTTTACTCTATCGCTAAATACTGATGTTAAATCTATCGTTTCCTCTTCAGACTTTTCTCTCATTGCAAATATTAATAAAATAGCCATACCTACTATGAGCGCAGCTCCTTCTGGGTTGATAACAACCGAAGCAGTGCCTAGTGTTATTGGGCTAACCAAAACAGCCAATTGTCTTGCTAATAGCGATACTACCAGGTTTAACAAACCTTTTTTTGCTCCAAATTGGTATCCTGTCGCAAGTGCTGGGAAAGCAGCAAATGCCACAACTACTGGAGCACCAACTTGACCTAGATTTCCAAGGAAATCAACAGGAAGAAGCTTAAATACATTTACAATGCTTTCTAACCCTAACATAAGTCCTACACCATAAAGTGCACCTACAATTCCCGATATTGCCAAACCTTTTGTTCCATCTGGCGAAGAAGTTCCTATAATATCTGTACCTAACAAAATACAATGAATTAATAAAATACTTGCTGTCAGTGAAAATGGAATTCCAAAACCAATTACAAGACCAAAACTCATAGCAAATGCAGTAGCTGCTAGTTCTTTTCTACTCATTCTACCTTCAATATGCTCTGGTATTATGGGTCTTAGTCCATCATTAAATACTGCAATCCCTTTATTTGCCATAATAGATGCTAAAGCACCAATCATTGCAATAAGTAAAATTTTCATGTTTCTCCTCCCTTTTAATCATGTTTTTTAAGGATTTCCCTTACAATTACCGGTACAGCATTTTCAAAATGATCTCCAGTAAAACCAAAAGCTATCTTTCCTTCTTGGACTGCTTTGATAATCTCTTCTTCTTTTGGTGGCTTTCCAGGCATTGAAACAGTTGCACACTTATCTCTTGTAAGTAAGGCCATTGCCATGCTTAGTGCTCCTCCACCTCCTGTATGGCATGCACCTAAATAATAGTCTGCTTTACCCACTTTCACGTCGCTTGCAGCCTGAAGGTCTGTTTTCACTTGTACTTCTACTCTATCACCCCCAAGTTCTTTTACTAAATTTGCAATGTTTTGTTTTTCTACTTGTCCTCCAATTGCAATTTTAATCATCCTACATCTCCTCCTTTCTCTCTTTATTAATTAAAGTACATGCATGTAATGCAATGAACCCTTTTTCTGATTCAGGTATTTCTATTTCAAGCTTGTTTTCAATTTTCTTATAAAACTCAGGTAACTCGCTATATATCTGACTCTGCTTAACTTCAGAAAATATTAGATCATCTATAGGATTAACTTGTTCTCCTCTCATAATTCTTGATAAAGCCATTGATAAATGTGTAACCAGCATAGAACCATTTTCTTCAGTTATATCTATACGATATTTACTTTCGAGAGAATTAATAAACTCTAAAACAGCTTCCTTTATTTCTTCACTGATTTCGCCAGCTTCTTTGAGTATATCTAATCTTAGATATAAATTTTGATCCATAAAAATACCTCCTAGAATAGTGTGATTTATTAAGTTAAAACAAAGTACAGTATTTTGTATATTCCACGCAAAATTTTTAATACGCTGGAATAATTTTTTCATCAATTACTAATTTTTGTATGTGCTCTACTTCCTCCATTTTTATAAACCTTTTTAATATGTGAGCAAATTCTTTATTATTCTTACTCACTACAATCGTTGCAATTGTATCATCTCTACCCAACTCTATAGATTTAGGCTTGTTTAACGGACAAACCTTGAAGTCAAGTGATTTCTCTTCTATTTCGTCCCCACTCCATACTGCTGCATCGATTTCATTGTTTTTCATCTTCTGTATGATTTGTGAATAAGATGTTTCTATATAATCAACATTTTTGCCTTCGCATTCGCAAGAAGTTAAGATAACTTGGTCTATAGACATAGGATCTATCGCAACTCTCATTCCGTCCCTAATCTCATCTTCATTTTTCTCTCTAAAAATAACAACATGTTTTTTAACATAACTTCCTTCACTAAATTCATGAATAATCTCAATATCTGAAGACTTTCTTATTTCTAATGATGCTGCTAATTTTGAAACAATAGCAAAATCATACTTATCTAAATTGAGTGCTTGTGTTCTTTTGCTTGCTCCTCTCATGAAAGCTAAGCTAAACGGTATATCAGCCTTTTCAAAAACCTTAAATAACCCCGTTGCAAGTCCTTCGTACCTCCTAGAATATGGAAGCGGCATTACGCCCATAATTACCCCTAGATCAGATATACTCCAAAGCTTCTTATAATCCATCCATATAATAAAAGTACCAAGATGTCCTCTAGATTCTAGCTTTATTGCTTCTTCATCCTGTAGAAGCTTTATAGCTGATTGGACTGTTCCTCTCCCAATATTAAATGCTTCTGCATATTGTCCGAATGTTTTTATTCTATCACCTTCAGAAAGAGTTAACATATCTTTAGCTAAGAGCATAGTTATTTTTCCATTTTTAGACATAAGTTTCTTTTTAAAATCATTCATATTTATTCTTCCTTTCCCAATATACAAACTATTGTATATTGTACTTTGATTATAGCACTTATATTTTTATTATTCAAGCATCTCATCTTATTATTCTGACTATAATTTCATTATTACAACATAGTCCACTTTATAATTTGTATAAAAAACGCTAATAGACTAGTGTAGTTTATGGTATTATAAAGGAGATAAATAATAAATAAAATCAATTAATTTCTTTGTTAAAAAGGGGTGAATTTCAATTATCTCTTATAATAATTTTACTCAAATAGAAGATTTAAATATTATTCATGTAGATATGGATGCATTCTATGCTTCAGTTGAAGAGCATGACAACCCCAAGTTAAAGGGTCATCCTGTTATCGTTGGAGGATCGAGCAATCATGGTGTTGTAACTACAGCTAATTATGCTGCTAGAAAATATGGTGTTCGCTCTGCTATGCCAATTTTTATTGCTAAAAAAAGGTGCCCTAATGCATACTTTTTACCTGTAAGAATGAAAAGATATCAAGAAGTGTCTAGAGAAGTATTTGATATATTGTACGAGATAACTGATATAATAGAACCTCTATCAATAGACGAAGCATATCTAGATATTTCTTATACAGGAATTCACCCATTAAATATAGCTAAGCTTATTAAGCAAAATGTTAAGACAAACACTGGATTAACCATATCTGTTGGTATTTCATATAATAAATTTTTAGCAAAACTTGCTTCTGATTGGAATAAGCCTAACGGAATTAAAATAATAACTAAAGATATGATTCCTGACATACTGCTTCCACTTTCCATCACGTCTGTATATGGAATTGGTAAGCAGTCTGCAAAAAAGCTAAATAACATAGGTATTTATACTATTGAAGATTTGATGAGGCTTTCCGAAGATTTTTTAATAGATTTTTTAGGGAAAATAGGTAGTGAAATATATAATAGAATCCGTGGTACCGATTCAAGAAAAGTAAACGTAACTCGTGAGAGAAAGTCCATAGGAGCTGAACGTACCCTCTCAAGTAATACTAAAGACATAGATTTGATAAAGAAGTATTTACATGATTTTTCATTTGATCTGGAAACTTCTTTAAAGCATAAAAACATGCAGGCTAAAACTGTCACTATAAAAATAAAGGATAAAGATTTTAAAGTTCACACAAAAAGTAGAACTTTAAATGACTATATCCTTTATTCAAATCAAATATATGAGACTGCCATTGATCTTTTAAGTGAAATTCATTTTGACAAAAGTATTAGACTTATTGGATTAACTGTATCTAATTTGTATCCATTAGGAATAGAGCAACTATCAATGTTTGATTAAGTGCACTATTTATATACTTATATGCTGTAAAGCAAAAATCTTGTTTCTTTACAGCATTTTTAAGTGTTAGCGCATAACAAATGTTAATCAGTGTTATTATTCTTAATATTATCTAGCAAGTATGTCTTAGCATGCTCAAAGTGCTGTGATAAAAGACAAACAGCTTCATCATAGCATTCATTTTGAATAGCCTCAACAATGCTTTTATGTTCAGATAAAACAACTGACCATGCAACTGTAAAGCTTTGATATATTGTAGTTAAAATGCTAAGCTGGCTCCTCAATTTCTGAGTGGCACTATATAGCCTTGAATTATCTGCATATCTATAAAAAATATCATGGAAATCATCTGAATGAAGCTTAAATTTCGCCATATCCCCTGCTTTTAGTGAATCTTCCTGTAACTCAATAGATAAAATAAGGTCAAAAATAAAACTTTTCTTTTGATTACTGCTTAACGCCAGCTTCAAAGCACCAGAATCTAATATTGAGCAAAGATCATATATTTCTTGGATTTCTTTTGCATTTATTTCAATAACCTTTGCCCCTACATTTGTCACATGTTCAATCAATCCTTCTTGACTGAGTCTTTTCATAGCTTCTCTGATTGGAGTAGAACTTATAGCGAATCTTTCCTGCAAAGCATTTAGTGTCAGTTTTTCTCCACATTTAATTGTCTGATTAATAATATCTTCTCTCAATATTGTGTATATCTGATCTGCTAATGTCATTTTTATAACATTTTTCATTACTATTCCCCTTCAAATTTATTTTTCTAAATCAATTATAAACGAAAGTTATATATTTGTGAATAGTATATTGCATTTTGCATATTGTATTTTGCAAAATGTTATGTTAGAATTTGCTTATAATTTTAAAAATAAATTTATTAGGGGGAATAACATGCAAAATTGCAAATGGCCCTATCCGATAGAATGGAAAAAAGAAGAAAATATTGATGCGGATATTTTAGTTCTTGGTGGTGGTGTATCAGGCTGTATGGCAGCTATATCTGCTAGTGATGTATCCAGGTGAATGTTGGTATTGTGGATGTTGTGTCATAGAATGTCCTGTAGAAGGCGCAATAACACTTCGCCATCCTTTAATGAATCAGGTACATTGGGTGTCAAAGAAGAGTTTAAAGGACACTGATAATCAAACAATTGATTAAAATAATCAGTTAATTTTATAATCTATAGAAAATATAAATAAAAAGGAGGCAAAATCTATGCTTTTAAGAGAATTATCACAAGCATTCGGTGTCAGTGGTTATGAAAAAGAAGTAAGAGAAATAATAAAGAATTGTGTTAAAAACCATGTGGATAATATATTTGTGGATGCTTTAGGAAATCTAATAGCTTATAAAAAAGGAATAGGAGGTAATAAAAAGAAAATAATGCTCGCGGCTCATATGGACGAAATCGGAATGCAGGTAACTAAAATCGAAGAAAATGGTATGATAAAACTAAAATCTTTAGGATTTTTATGGATACCTATTACCTACATGAATAGAGTTAAGTTTAGAAACGGAACTATAGGTATTGTTTCAAGCACAATTATGATAGAAAATGTAAAAAATGATTTTACTAAACTCTATGTAGATATTGGTACAAAGTCAAAGGAAGAAACCTTAAAACATGTAAAAGTTGGTGATGTTGCCAGTTATATAGGAGAATATATTGAGTTGAAGAATGATAATATAACAGCCAAAGCTCTAGATGATAGAATAGGATGTTACATACTTATTGAGACATTAAAAGAAATAGAGACTCCTTATAATGACTGCTATTTTGTATTTACTGTACAAGAGGAGTTAGGCTGTAGAGGTTCTATCGTAACTGCAGAAAGAATTAAGCCGGATATAGGTATTGCCGTTGATATAACTCCAGCGCATGATTATCCATGTGATTTAGAAGGTAGCAATGCAGTTGGTGAAGGCACTGCAATAAAAATATCTGACCCGTCTGTAATTTGTGATGAATACCTAGTAAGTGAAATAATTAAATGCTGTGAAGAACATAATTTAAAATATCAACTTGACGTTATAGATAAGGGCGGCACTGATGCAAGTAGTATAAATAGGTCATATTATGGAGTAAAAGCTGCAGGAGTATCAACAGTTTTAAGATATCCTCACAGTCCTAATGCTATTGCTAATATGAAGGACATTGAAACTTCTATAAATCTTTTAGCTAAATATGTTGATAGAACTTTTGACTTTGAATATTAAATTATTATGCCTGCCCACTATATTCTTGTTGGACAGGCTTTTACTAGATTAAAATAACCTTCTTAAATGCTCCAGACAGTTTATATATTTTTATAAAATAGTTTCAAATTCCTTAAGCACTTTATTATTCTCATTATTGTCAGCTAACTATATTCCCTGGTTTTATTTCTTCTCTAAAATAGTTGTTCTTGGATAAAATCCAAATTTCTGATAAAAACTAAGTACATTTTCATTACCATATGCAACCCCTAATATGCACTTGCTTATTTGATTATCATCCATCCAATTCATGGATCTTTCCATCAATTGTTCTCCTATTCCACTTCCTCTATACTCTTCTTCAAGAAAAATTGACTCTACTCCACCAATAAGATTCTCATCTATACTACTAATACAGTATCCTATATATTTATCATCATCTTTTACTATATCAATTCTAACTTTTCCTTCTTCTGATTTTTTAAATAAGAATTTTATTCTGTTCTCAAATGAAAAAGACTTGAATTTTTGTTCAAAATATTTAGAGCGTCTGCTGTGAAGCAAATTTAGTTTTTCCCATAATTCTTTTATCAAACCGATATCATTCATATCTATAGTAGTGTATTTGATCATTATTAAGCATCTCCTCAATATTTATTGTAAGGCAGGAAATCTTTTTAAATCATTTTCTGTAAAAGACCATTCAGGCGTAATTATTCCATCCATTTCATTTAAAACATACCATGGACTTAGATTTTTATTATTTGGATTTGAAAGAATATGTATATCCTGAGCAGGCATGTAGCTTTGCGCCAGCATATAGATTTTATCTTCAGTTTCCTCATTCACTGCCATGTCTACAATGATTACAGCATGTCCAGGGCTGCCACCTTGAATTAAAACATCTCCTATTTGCATTTCTCGTAGGTTTACAGAATCTAGTTCTTTAGAAAGAGATAATGTTCCTGCATAAGTAAATATAAATTCCATGTAGTTTCTAAAATCTTTATACAAGTTTGAAGGCTGCTTCTTTTTTACCCAATATGTCTCATTTCCATTTACATCTACCCTATACCCCTCTATCCATTTACTATAGTCAACTCTAAAACCATTCGTTAAATTAAAATGAATTTCTTCATAATTTCCTCTCTGAAAAAGGTATTCGCCTCTTAATCTCATAACAGCATCCGCACATTGCTGTAAGTTTTTTGTTCCTATATCTTGATTGACTACTGCTACATATGTCCCGTAATTTTCTTTAATTTCTCCATTATAGTATAATACTTTTGAATCATGTGGCTTAAGCTCTAGCTTTCTTAAATAATAAGCAAATGAATCCTTATTTACTTCCACTCTACTATATCCTATTGGAGTATTTATTCTTTCTCCAATACTCATTCCTTCTTTGTTGATAATATCTTTCATTAATTGGCTTTGAACTTCCATACTATCTTCAACTATTCTATTCTCTTGGCCACGTATTAATTTCTTATCACTAGATGAGCATGCTGTTAAAATTACTAAACTTAGTAAGCAAAGTATTAGCTTTTTCATAATATTTTCTCCTTGATAAGTATACTCATATTACTATTATATACTTAAGACTATACGAAATTCTTGTAATTCATATTTTTATTTAATTCTACCATTTATAAAGTAATTTTACATTGATAACTAATTGCATATTAATATTTTTTAGCTTAAATGCTATTTTTATTTTTTTAAGCTGATATAATACTTTTATACAAATGTTAAAATGGATGGTGAATAAATTGTTTGAAAATATCTATGAAAACTTATTAGAATCTATTAAAGATGGAAAAAAATCAGTTCTTTTAACTTTTTTAAATTCTTCTAGTAAAGAAAATAGCCACATTACAGATAAACTTCTTTTATCTGAAGATGACTTCGAAATAGAATCTTCAAATCTAGATAATGATGTACTTGAAAAAGCAAGCAATTCTCTAGAAACAGGTAAGCTACAGTTCATAAAATCTAAGGAAAATGAAACTATTTTAATTGAACCTTTTTTCCCTAAACCACGTCTAGTTATTTTTGGTGGAGGTCATATTGCTAAGCCTTTAGTCGAGCTTGCAACAAAAGTTGGCTTTTCTGTTACAGTTGTAGATGATAGACCTTTTTTTGCTAATACAAATCGGTTCCCTGAAGCAGATGAAGTTATTTGTGAAAATTTTTTAAAATCTTTTGACTCTATTAAATTTAGGAGATCTGATTTTGCGGTTATTGTAACAAGAGGTCACAGGCATGACGGCATTGTCTTGCGAGAGATATTAAATTATTCTCTTAAATATGTTGGTATGATAGGTTCTAAGCGTAGAGTAAAAGGTTTAAAGGAAGAACTCATTAGCGAAGGCTTTTCTAAGGATAAATTAGATAAAATTAATACACCTATAGGTATAGACATCGGTGCTATTACTCCTGAAGAGATAGCAGTCTCTATAATAGCAGAAGTTATTCGCTGTAGAAGAAATGCCATTAATAATAAATACACTAAAGACTTTAATTGGCCAGACTTCGATAGAGATGTAATAGACCATATGTGCAAAGAGTCAGAAGTACCTAAAGCTCTAATTACCATAATCTCTTCTAAAGGCTCTGTTCCTAGAAAATCTGGTGCAAAGATGGTGGCATACCTTGATGGAAGAACTCATGGAAGCATAGGTGGAGGATGTAGCGAAGCAGGAGTACTGACAAAAGCAAGGGATATAATGCTAAATAAAGGATTTTTGATTGAACATGTTGATATGAGGGGCAATGTGGCAGAAGATGAAGGCATGGTTTGTGGTGGAGTTATGGATGTACTAATAGAATGTTTTTAATGATTTAAAAAATAACAAGACAGTGGGCATTTTGTTAGTCATGCCCACTGCCTATTTTTACTAGCTTGCCTTGTATTCATAGTTTTTATTATTTCTTCCGCTGTTACCTTTTTTTCCATTTCCTTTATTCTCATATTTATCTTCAAAATCATTGACAATTTTGACAACTAACCCTGATAATCCTACTAAAGCGATTAAGTTAGGGATTACCATAAGTGCATTAAAGGTATCTGCTAACCCCCATACAAGTTCTACATCAAGAAGAGTCCCTACAACTACTCCTAATAATACAATTACTCTATAATATTTAATCCCCTTCTTGCCAAAAAGAAATTTGATGTTTAATTCGCCGAAGAAATACCATCCGATTATAGTAGAAAAAGCAAAAAAGAATAAAGATACAGCCACAAAATAGTTACCAAAGTTACCTAATTTGCTAAATCCTAAGAAAAATCCTTGCTGAGTCAATTCTGCCCCTGTTAGTCCTGTTTCAAATGCCCCTGTAGTTAATATTACTAGGGCTGTAAGTGTACATACAACTCCTGTATCAACTATTACTCCTAAAATAGATACAAGTCCTTGTTGTACTGGATGATCTACTTTCGCTACAGCATGGGCATGAGGTGTAGAACCCATCCCTGCCTCGTTTGAAAACAATCCTCTAGCTATACCATATCTTAATGTCTCTTTAACTGTTGCACCTATAAATCCTCCAGTTGCAGCTCTAGGATTAAATGCACCATAAACAATCATTTTTAATGCTGGTAGTAACTGTTCTATATTAAGTAACACTATCGCAAGAGCTCCTAAAATATATAGTGCAGCCATAAAAGGAACTACTTTTTCAGTAAATGATCCTATACGACTTACTCCACCAATCAAAATTAAGCCTGCTAAAACTGCAACTACAATTCCTACTGCTAATTTTGGAATATGGAATGCATTGTTTACAGCCATAGCTATTGAATTTGACTGAACAATATTTCCCATAAAACCAAGAGCCAGTACTATTGATATTGCAAAAAAACCTGCTAATATCGGACTCTTTAAACCATTCTTAATATAGTACGCAGGACCTCCTGTTAACTCTCCATCTTCACTCTTATTAAACTTTTGAGCCAATACTGCTTCTGCAAATATAGTTCCCATTCCAAAAAAACCACTAATCCACATCCAGAATATAGCTCCAGGTCCACCAGCTGCTATAGCAGTAGCAACCCCAGCTAAATTACCTGTTCCAACTTGAGCCGCTATAGCGGTAGCTAAAGATTGAAAAGGCGACATTCCTACTTCATCGGATTCATTTTTAGGCTTATCAAAAATTTGCTTATAAGCAGTTTTAAGCTTTCTTACTTGCAAAAACCTAAGCTTAAAGGTAAATAATATCCCTGTCCCAAGTAGAAAAAAAAGCATAGCTGGTCCCCAAAGAAAACTATTGACCGTTTCAACTAACTCCAATATTTTCGCAGTATCCATAATAATACCTCCTATTATTTAGTAGTCTTACATAGGTTTTATAAAGTCCATAATTAATTTGGATAACGTTTTCCTTGTATCTTCACCAATTTTCATGAAAATTTTATTATTTTGATTGTATTTGATGACCTTCAAAAAACCTCAGAAAGTTTCAAAACACTACTCAATAATTATAAAATTTTTCTATAGTATGTAAAAAAGAGATTGAGAAAGATAATATTATCTTTCTCAATCTCTTCTTTACTGCTTTCTATTACTATAAAAAACAATTCCATCTATAAATTTTTTAAGATTTACCTTCCCCCTCTTTTTGCTTTTCCCTCTAATATAGTCCATCTCTGTTTTTATTTGCTCAAAATTATATAGTCCATTAGAATATTCAGTGAATATTTCATTCATGTAATCCTCTATGCCTAAATTTGCAAGATTAATCATTCCAACAGTGGCTGTTCTTCTAATCCTTTGCTCCATAGACTTGACTTTATTAGTGAACTTACTACAAAGCTCCTTTACAGTAAAGTCAGACATGCTCTGTTTAGTATCGATCAGATACTTTGTTATATCAATGATATCTTGACTTCCAGCCTCACCAGCAATTCCAATTCTCTGCATTACACTCCTGACACCTTCAACTCTGGCACTACTTTTCTCTTCTACCTGTTTATTATTATCCTTGATAAACAAACTTTGAATTTGGTCTAATTTCCGATTCATGTTTATCTTATCTTGTACCTTATGAATAACACTCTCCACCTCTATAGCATTAATAGGCTTTGAAATAAAATATTCTATTCCACTTTGATATGCTTTGCCGATCATATCCTTAGAAGATACTTGTGATATCATGATAAATTGGATATTTGGATATGTATTCTTTGCCTCCCTCACTAGACTTATACCATCCTTACCTGGCATTAGTAAATCCACCAACACAATATCAGGTTTTAGGCTCTGTATTTCCATCAAACCATTTATACCATCATTTGCATGACCTAGTAAAGTGCCCAATTCTCTATCTTTTATTATCTTTTCTAGCAATCTAGTAATATTGCTATCATCTTCAACAATGAATATATTCATATCAAGACACCTCCAGAGAATTTTTTGGTATATAAATCCAAAATGTTGCTCCCTTATCTTCTAATGATGTTGCAGTAATTCTTCCATTAAATCGTTTTTCAATTATATCTCGAACTACACTTAATCCTAAACCTCTATTAATCTGGCCTGTAGTATAATTTATTTTAGTTGAAAAACCAGGTGAGAATATATATCGTAAATTTTCTTTATCTATTCCACAGCCAGTATCAGAAACTATAAAGACATGCTGTTCTTTTTCGATTTTATGAGTAAAACAAATTTTAGCTTCTTCATCTGAGTCAGGTATTGCATCTATTGCATTCATTATCAAATTTCGAAATATAGACATAAGATAATAGTGCTTAGAAGTATAAAAGCTTTCTCCTATTTCAAATATTAGTTCAATATTTTTACCTTTATGCTCTATCTCTCTCTTCATAGTTTCATCTAATATAGTAATAATGTCTTTAAAGTTCATTCCTTCATCTTGAAGCTTGTTTTCTGTGATCTCTATCATCCCTCGAATAGCAAGTTCGTAGTCTTTTTTTATCTCATGAACATCTCTAGCTATAGTTACAGCCCTATCTGCCCAGTTACTCTTGTCTTCATTCATATTTATTTTCTCAAATAGTCCATAAGAATTAGTCATAACTCTTTCTATGTTATCCATGTTTTTTTCCATCCAATACATTTCAGTCTTAAGCTGAGCAGTTAACCATAAAAGCCTTTTATATCTTTTCTCATGTTCTTCTTTCATGAGGAGCATCCTATAATATTTAAGCCCATTTAGTAAAAACCATACTATGCTAGAGCGTACTAAAGCTGCAACAAATAAGGTAATAATAATCCCTAAGTGGAAATGATATACTCCTATCCTAGTTCTGACATATACCTCCACAAGATTCGCACCTAAATCACTGATAACCATAATAAAAAGTAGTTGATTGATATTATCTCTGTTGGTTTTTTTAATTAATAGTGAATATATTATTCCATAAAAAGTATAAAATAATATCTCTAATTGATATGACCATACAACGCCATAAACATTTCCTTTTCCAAAAAAATACACTATTATTCTAAGAAGATATACTGCTATTCCTGACATCACTGCTGTTGAAACTGGTTCAAGCTCTCTATTTAGATAAAGAAATATAACAAAAAAAATTATGCCTGCCGATACTCTAAAATCAGTAACCAACAATCCAATATTTACTTGCGAAGCCAATGCAATTATAGCTGAAGCGGCTAGCATCCTCTTTAATTGTTTCAAGTTATTCACCTCTAGTCAGAGACATTGTATTTTAACAGTTTATTTTATAGTTTAGCATAAAATGATGCATATACAAAGGTATCTATCCAAACTTTTTGCTTTTAAAAAATACTTTAATGATTTCGTGAAAATGTTTTCCTCTTTTCGATTAAATAAGAAAAGTTTTTACATTGTTTTTGAAGATGTGATTATGTTAATATTTTTTCAAAACATCATCAAAGGAGGAATTAATGTGGATTATATACAAATTGCCAACAGTACACCAATGTGGATAGCAGCAGCCTTAGCGATACTACTAGTGTTGTTTCAAGCAATTATCTTTGCTAAAAAATCTTATAGTACAGGTAAAGAAATTGGACTAACAGAAAAACAGATGAAAAGTGCAATGAAAAGTAGTTTTATAACATCTTTAGGACCATCTCTTATAATTCTTACAGGTCTGTTATCTCTATTAGTTACAGTAGGCGGTCCGATGGCATGGATGAGGCTATCTTTTATTGGATCAGTGATGTTTGAGTTGATGGCAGTAGGTTTTGGAACAGAAGCAGTCGGAGTTAAGATGGGCATTGATCCAATGACACAGGTAGCCTTTGCAAATGCTGTATGGACGATGATTCTAGGTTCAATAGGCTGGATAGTCTTTGCAACGTTAACAGCTGATAAAATGGACAAAGTACAGACTAAGTTCTCTAAGGGAGATAAAGGGTTTATAACTATTATATCAATATCTGCTATGTTAGGTTCTTTTGGTTCATTAGTATCAGGACATCTACTAGCTATAAATAAAAACACAATAGCAGCATTAGCTGGTGGTCTTATAATGGCCATATTATCCCCATTAGCGGATAAAAAAAATATTAAATGGCTCAAAGAGTGGGGAATGGCAATAGCTTTATTCGGAGGAATGATTGTAGCAGTCATACTATAGAATTTATGAGTAAGGAGGATATCAAAATGGAAAAAACTAACGAAGTATTTGATGGCATTTATTTGCCTTATATAATCAAATGGGGAAAAATAACAAACTGGCTAGGAGTACTGCTATCTTTTGGACCAGCGTTGGTTCTTGCAGTCATATTTAAAATTGTTCCGCCGATAAATGCAATTATCACAGCTTTTATAGCTATGGCATCTGCAGTAGGAATCAATTGGTTCTTAGAGCCTATATCATATTTCCCAATAGTGGGAGTAGCCGGGACATACATGGCATTTATTACTGGCAACATATCTAATTTAAGAGTACCAAGTGCAGCAGTTTCACAGAAAGTTGCGGGGGTTGAACCAGGAACTAGAGAAGGCGCTATAATATCAACCTTAGGAATGGCAACATCAGTTATAGTTAATATTGTCATATTAGCATTAGGGGTATTTGCAGGATCTGCAATTCTATCAGCATTACCAGAAAATGTGATAGCTGCATTCAACTATCTATTGCCTTCATTGTTTGGAGCTATATTTGTACAATTTGCTTTAATGAAATTTAAAATAGCTCCAATTGCATTAAGCATAGCTTTGATATTAACATTTGCACTAAATGCAGGAATATTTAGTTTCTTGCCAGGAAGACCAACATATATAGTTACTTTAGGGGCAGTTTTTGGCACTATAGCTATATCTACAGTTTTATATAAAAAGAAACTACTGAAATAGGAGGTCATATTGTGAATAAAATTGATGTACTAAATCATCTTAAAGATATAAATGAAGCTGTAAAAGAGCTATCACTCAAAGTCTGGAGCAATCCAGAAATATCAGAAAGTGAGGAAAAATCATCCAAATTATTTAGAGAAATGCTTAAATCTTACGACTTTAAAATAAAAGAAATAGATAATATGCCACATGCATTTATGGGAGAATATGGTAATGGTTCACCAGTTATAGCTGTATTAGGAGAATATGATGCTCTACCAGGTTTATCTCAGTCTTTAGATACTAAATTCAACCCTATAGTGGCAAATGGCCCAGGACATGGATGTGGACACAATTTACTAGGGGGTGCAGCACTTGGAGCTGCCCTTGTAATAAAAAAATATTTAGAAAAAACTAAAAAAAATGGAACAATAAGATTTTATGGTTGCCCTGAAGAAGAAACTCTAGCAGGTAAGGTGAAAATGGTAAAGAAGGGAGCCTTTGAAGGATGTGATCTAGCTCTTAGCTGGCATCCAATGAGTGCTAATACAGCTATAGAAAAAGCTTTTTTAGCAAACAACTCCATAAAATTTAGATTCAATGGAATATCGTCTCATGCAGCTGCATCTCCAGAATCAGGAAGATCCGCTTTAGATGCAGTAGAGCTAATGAATGTGGGTGCGAATTATCTAAGAGAACACATAATTGACAGAGCACGTGTTCATTACACTATAACAAATGCAGGTGGTGCTCCAAATATTGTTCCAAAAGAAGCAGAATCTTGGTATTATGTTAGAGCACCTCATAGAAAGGATGTAGAAGAAATAACTGAAAGATTGTTCAAGATTGCAAATGGAGCAGCAATGATGACCGAAACAACTGTCGATTATGAAGTAATAAGTGGATGCTACGAGTTACTCCCAAATAAAGTGTTATTTGACTTAACTCACAAAAATATGGTCGAAATAGCGACCCCTAAATATACTGAAGGGGAATTGCTATTCGCTAAAACTATCCAGGAAAGCTTAGAGCCAAAGATGGTTGAATGTGAAATAAATAAGTTCATGACAGTAGATGATAACAAAGAGTTATATATGCACCAAGAAGTACTAGAAAAAGAAAAAGTAAACAGTATCGAAGTATCAGGATCATCAGATAGTGGAGATGTATCATGGATAATGCCAATGAATCTATTTCTTACTGCTTGTTGGCCGCTTGGGGTGCCAAATCACTCGTGGCAAGCAACAGCATTATCAGGTTCAACAATAGGCTTGAAGGGTATGACTTACGCATCAGAAATATTTTCAGGTATAATGTATGACTTACTAAACAATCCTAGCTTAGTAGAAGATGCGAAAAAAGAATTCAGCAAAAAAACAGAAAAAAGAAAATATGTTAGTCCATTAAGATAAAACAGTAAGCATTAAGTCTAATTGGCTTAATGCTTTTTCTAATACATTATTAAATGTTATAATATACTAAGTATAATAAATCAAAGTAGGTGAATTTATGGGTCTAAGTATTAGAGAAATATTGGATTCAGAGTTCTTCAAAGACTGCAAAATAATAGCAGGTCATAGTGGATTAGACAACCAAATACAGGGTGTAGCAATTCTTGATGCACCAGATGGGTTTAAGTGGACAGAGGGTAAAGAGCTAGTTGTTTCCTCTGGATATGTATTTCATCAAAACCCTGAATTATTTGAAACATATATACAATCAGATTTATTTAAGAAAATATCTGGTATGGTTATAAAGATAGATAGGTATCTAAAAACAGTACCAGATCATATTATAAAGGCATGCGATGAACTAAATATTCCTCTAATAAATATTTCGTCAAAACCCTCATGGATGGATGTTATAAATCAGCTAAATGTCATTGTGATGAACAAAAACATTAATAGATTTAAAATAGGCAGCATTAATCCAAGAAGCTTTTCTGATTTATCATATAGAGTAAGAAAAATAAATAAAATACTTACTCAAATAGAAAATGAAATGAATTTCCCTGCTATGCTATATGATCTTTCTAGCGAAAAAGCCTATTATAGTTCACCAGAATTTATAAGGTTATCAGATGGTTTGGAATTAGAAGACTTCTGGAACCCATCTTTCCATAATACACAAGAAATACTTTGTGATAATTTGAAGATGATCAGATATAGATTCTATGATGATAAGTACGAAAGACCTTATAGCTGGATTACTATACCTATTACAGTCGAAGGTAGAGTTAATGCTTATTTCGTAGTAGTTGAAGCAACAGGGCTAATTGACTACTTTGACCAATTTTCGATTAGGATTGGTTTTTTGCTGCTTCAATCTCTTTACGAACAAATGCTTGTAGCTCAAAATATTGGTGACATAGGTTTTGAGAAATTTGTTTTAGATTCCATAAACAGAAATATGCCTAGTGTAGATGTCATGACTAAAAGAGCATACGAACTAAGCATAGATGTTAATTGCAACTATTATTTCCTATTATTAAAGCAAATAAATCCAACTATCAAGCTAGGAAGTTATAAGGAAATATTAAGATCTGCGGTCAAGAATACTAATCAAATTGAAGCAAGAATGTCTCTTTTGGATGAAAATGATTGCTTAATAGTATTTGTTAACGATGACAGAGTTCAAGAAAAACAGACATTAGAGCTAATCAAAGAATATGCAGATAATCTAATTAAGCGATTACAAAAAAAGATTAAAGGTATTAAACTGATATTTGGTTTCTCAGACATAGCTGAGTCTATATATGAAATCGAGAGGAACTATCAGCGATGTACGCAAGCTATAAACATCGGAAGACTTTTGTTTAAGGAGAAAAATTTTATAACATATTCTGAACTTGGTTTTTTCGCATGGATGAATATAAAAGAGGATGAGTTAGACATCATGCTAAAGGATATAGACCATCTTCTACATTCTGAAGAATACAAGGAGCATGTCACTGTATTAAAAGCCTATCTGAAGAGTAAAATGAATTATAGTCTTACAGCAAAACGGCTTTTTATGCACATTAACACTGTAAGAAAGAAAATAGATGAGATAAATGATTTAATTAAAATTGATTTAGAAAATCCTATGAATAGATTAAAGATAGAAGTTTTACTTGAACTGTTTAAATAGTAGTCAACAAAAACTGCATATCATGATAAATTATCTATGTTTATTGTCATAATGCTAATGCTTTTATATATAAAAGTAATGGAGGTCATATAATGTCTGTATTTTCTCTAAGTATTATTTTCATTTTATTAATAGCTACAGGTATTCTAGTAACTTTAGTAATAAACAGAAGATAACAATACTTACAAAGTTTCTATTTTAATAAACTAAGCATTATAAATATTTAATTAAGGTTTCATTTTCTTATTGAATATGCTGCCTAATTATCTTTTAATGAATATTTTAATCTATTTATAATTTTTCTTTTTTCTGTGTAGAAATCAATTTTTTCATTTACTCTATTACTCCTTTCTCTTTTCAAAGTCCTAGCTCTTTCAGTATAAGTTTCAAGTTCTTGTCTTATAGACTGAACATAGTGATTAAAGGCATGTTCAAAAGAATATTTACTATCTCTTATTTTGCATGTGTAATCCCATTTTAAGTTATTACCATTTGTTTCTAATTCTTTTTCTACTCTGTTTAGTACGTCTTTTAATATTTTTCTATTACTAAACTTTTTTGGAAGCAAAAACAAAATTTCTTTAATGTTCGGATTAAGATATGCTGAACTTTTTCTCTTAAATTTAAAATAAAAAGTATCCCTGTCAACTAATCCAAAATCTTCAATAGGATGGCCAATATTGATTTTGAATAAAGAGTAGATTATATCATTCATTTGTTCAATTATATTATTTAGTTTATCTGTAAATCTATTAATAGTATCCTCATAACATCTCTTTATAATTATTTCTTGTTCTTCATTCCAGTTGATATATGCTGCTTCTACTTCATTCTCTAGATAATTATTTAATAGCTCAAATAAATGTTTTGGGCTAATTTTTTTATTGTCTAGGGCTATCTTGTTTAGCTTATCTTTAATAATCTGTGCTTGTTTTTGTCTAAAATTATGCAATTCGTTCTCAAAAGATTCTATTATATTAGTAAGTTCTGTTTCTATGACTGCAAGCGCTTCTCTTTTCATTGAATCAATATTTTTTAATCTGACCTCGAATATTTCTATCTTTTCGTCTATGCCTTCAACACTGCTACTAAGCATATCTATATTAAAATCTATATACTGTCTTACATTTTCAAGTATTGACAATACTTTGTTTTTAAAGTTTTCAGCTAAATATTCACCTCTATGGTTTGTCAAAAAATTATTTAATGCAGTTTCAAATACTATTATTCCACTATCATTGATTTTTTTTAAACTATTTTCCTTTTTTCCTTCATAAGCTAATTTCGCTGAAATAGGATATATATTAGGTTTGTAGTTTATTATCTTGTAAATAGCTTCTGATGAAAATGATAAACTTTGTTCTTTCTCTTCGTTAGTAAGATACTCAGCTTTGTTCTGAACAAAAAATACTTTATCTATATATTTTCTTGCTTGTATTAAAAATTCTATTTCTACTTCTCCTATAGGAGCATCTGCAGAAATAACAAATACTGCTGCATCAGCTTCAGATAAATAATCATATGCAGCTTGAGTATTATGCTTATATACCGACCCTATTCCAGGAGTATCGATTAAAACAAGTCCTTTTTCAAGTAATTCTGACGGATAAAACACCTCAATATCATCAACCTTTTTTATATTTTCGGAATTCTCTTGTTCTGATATATATTGACTTATTAATTTAATATCTATACTTTGCTGATCTCCATTTTCAAATATAACATTCGCTTTTGGCATGTCGCCATATTTAAGTTTTGTAATAATTGATGTGATAGGAACTATACCTGTAGGTAGTAAATCTTCTCCTAAAAAATAGTTTATTAAAGTTGATTTCCCTCTTTTAAATTGTCCAATCACTACTATATGAAATTCAAAATTTTCTATACGTCTTTGTAACTCTTTACATCTTTTACATATACTAAAATATTCGATTTCTCTAGAAATCTCTTCTACAGACTGTAAATGTCCTACATAAGCCTTCAGCTTCTCATCTATCTCATTAAGCATTTTCTACACCTCAATAATTTATGTTATTCAGTAATCACTATCTTATTATTGTTTGTATATTTGCCTGTAACATTCTTAAATAATCAAGCTCTTTATACTTCACAGCTATTAGCAATAGTATTAATCAGCTTCAATTTGTTTAGTTATAAAAAATAAGAGAGCTACATTGCCCTCTTAATCACTTAAATTATCTCACTATTCTACTTATATCCTTCTATAATACTTACTCTTTCTTTTATTAATTCTTCAAGTTTTCTATCATTTTCACCTAATCTTCTATTGAGATTTCTAATAACTTTTTCCACCTTATATATAGCTCCACTTACCTTACTCTGAGCATCTCTTATTTTCGACTGTACTGCTAAATCTGAAAAAAATCCATCAAAAAAATAATCAGCAAAGGTTAAAAATGAACCTATCTCTATGCTCAAATTCATTTGGCCTCCAATATCCTGCAATTCTCTATGAAATTTTTTTATAAGATACTGCGCATTGTTTATTTCATTTTGCGCATCATCTATTCTTGAATGCTTTGCCATAGTGGATATAAGACCTCCACCAAATATATCCCAAGTTCCCCAGTTTCCAGCAGAGGTCAAGCTTTCCTGCACTCTTTGCAATGAGTATAACAATTCATTCCCGGCTTGTATTGCTTCATTTAGTTCTTTCTTCTCACTGGTAAGTTTAGCTTCACCTTCTACTATGCAATTTAGTTTATTCTTAAAATCACTAGACTCATTCATGAGAATACTTTCTTTCTCTTTGATTAATCGATCATACTCACTACTCACGTCTCCTATATCTGATATCTTGGCTTCTAATCTTTCAATTTCTCCTTTTAGGCTTTCTAGTTCTGTAGATGCAGTATCATAACTAAGCTTAGCAGATATGAACTCACTCTTTTCTTTTGCAAGTTTTTCAACTTTCTTTCCTATGATTGTGTTGAGAAAATTGCTAAAAGAAAGCACTTCAAGTTTTTCTACATCAATCTTTTCTTTTTTTAATTGCTTAGATAGATTCTTCTTTCTTTCTTCTGCTTTGCTCTTTTGTTCCTTAACATCAAGCAAAATAGATTTCAGCCTTTCCCTTTCTCTCATCTTTATCTTTAAATTAGTGAGTCTTTCATTTATCTCTTTCATATCAGCCCTCCTAAATAATGTATAGCAAATTATTGTGTATCAAATCACTAGGAACACTATTTATTCATTTTCTACGATCTGAAGATTAATAGTTTTTCAATCTATCGTTCTTGTTTCTATATATAAATATGATAAATAATAGTGACATTGCTATATTCGTCTTAAGTTATGATTTTTCCTTGTATCATTACTTGATATGTTTATAGCAGCTAATATATTGTCTTTTTTAAAAGTGCGTATTGCTCCTTTATCTATGTCTAAAGCCTTTATACTTTCATCTTCTATCTTTAGCACCTGAATTTTCCTTTGAGTTATTTCTATACCCTTCATATACATAATCTCAATCACTTTATGGTTATTATAAGAAAATTTAAGAGCATACTCTCCCATCATCTTCACCTTCCAATATATTCTTATTAATATTATATAAGAACATTCGTTCGGTGTAAATAGTGAAAAAATAACTAAAGGTTAAGTGAAAGATTAAATTCCAGTTTGTAAGACTAAATTCAATATTATAGATGTTACTCTTACACGTATCTTTCGGTATAATAAAAGTGCAGATTATTGTCTGCCTGTGCTGAAGGAGATGTTATCATGACCGTCAAAATTAAAAGCAATCAAAAACACCTGACATTATCTCAAAGACTTGTTATCGAAAAAGGATTGAATGATCAGATTCCCTTTGCAGAAATAGCACGAAGAATTCAAAAAGACCCGAGTACGATTTCTAAAGAAGTGCGCAAACATCGTGAATATGCTACCAGAAAGCCTACAGCTCCAGCTATTCCCTGCTCTAATAGGTCCGACTGCAGAATACGTTATCTATGCCCGGAGAATTGTGCGATGTTCTGTAAAATTTGTCAAAAGCCCAAGCTTCACTGTTCAGACATCTGTCCAGATTACCAACCAACTCAATGCTCGAAACTGGACAAACCGCCTTATGTATGCAATGGATGTTCTAAGAAACAAAGCTGTTTGTTACAAAAGATATTCTATTCGGCAAAATATGCAGATGACGCCTATCGAGACACCTTAATTTCTTCCAGAGAAGGAATTAACCAAAGTGCTGTTGATATTTCAATGTTAGATGCATTGGTATCCCCTTTATTATTAAAAGGGCAATCCATCGCTCACATTTATTCCACTCATGCCTTAGAGATTCCCTGTTGCCGCAAGACACTTTATAACTACATTGATAAGTCTGTATTCTCTGCCAGAAATATTGATCTTCGCCGAAGAGTACGCTATAAGCCAAGGAAAAAGTCAACTCGTGTCAGTCTTTTGGTCCGAGAATTCCGTGTCGGGCGTACCTATGATGATTTTCAAAAATTGGTTAAGGAACATCCTAATATTCCTATTGTTGAAATGGATACCGTAGAAGGCATTAAAGGTGGTAAGGTGTTCCTCACTATGCTATTTCGCAATTGCTCTTTAATGCTGATATTTCTGATGGAGGAGAAAACTCAGGACTGTGTACAAAAGGTATTTGATCACCTTACCCAATCACTTGGAACTAAAGTGTTTCAGACGCTTTTTCCAGTGATTCTAACTGATAACGGAGTAGAATTTCAGGATCGGCTCAGACTTGAATGTGATGAAAACGGAGAAATTAGAACACAAATTTACTACTGTAACCCTCATAGTTCCTGGCAGAAAGGCATGATTGAAAAGAACCACCAGTATATAAGGCATGTTATCCCGAAAGGGAAAGCTTTTGATAAATATACACAGAAAGACATCAATAAATTAACGAACCACATTAATAGCGAAGCAAGAGACAGCCTGAATGGCTGTACACCATACAAGCTGTCTCTGCTACTACTGAATAACCAACTGCATTCCGTTTTACATCTACAGGAAATCCCCCTGATGATGTAATGTTACGACCGGAATTACTGAAATAATATGGATATGGCACAGGCAGATTTCACTGCATAGAACTTAGTCTTACACTTAGGTAAGTGGAATTTAGTCTTACACCCTAAATCCAGTTGCCTTTTTGGCGTGCTCAAAATTCTTTTTTTATATGCCTATAAGGTTATTATATAGCGAATTAATAATAATGTTAAGTCTCAAAAACAGAACTTAGTACTGCATTTACTAAGCAGTCACCCTATACTAGAATTTAACTTTTCTTTTAACCTAAAAATTATTTTTAGTTATTTTTCTAAATATAATACAAACAAATCTATGCCATTACTCTATTAGCTGCCTATACTAATATTACTTAATTCATTCATTACTTCTAAAAGGTTGCCTGTTATTGCGTTAACAAACTGCTCATTAGCATCTATTAGCCATTTACCATCTTTTTGTTTAAGACTTACGACTACTTCGCTTGTTACCATCTCAAAACTATCAGAGTTAAAAATCTCTTTCATTTCATTATTCATCTTTTCCTGCATTGCTTCTTCACTATCACCACTAAAAGCATTATTTAATGCAGATATCATTAGCTGTCCCATTATTTTTGCCATATCTGGAGCAATTATTTTAACCTTTACTTGGGCATTTTCTCCTTCAACTTTTGACTCCAATATTTCGTACTCTAGTTTTTTAAAAGTCTCATTTAATACTACTTCATTGCGTTCATCTTCAACGTTACTTAAACTAGCCTCACCATCTAAAACATATTGATTCACGCTATCTAATTTTCCTTCTCGAATTGCATTAAGACAATCTTCAACTGTCTTTTCAGGTCTAGCCCCGCTTCCACCACATCCAGCTAATACAATTAAAACTACTACTAGTAAAATGCTTATAATTTTGAAATTTTTCATTGAACTCCCCCTTTATTTTTTGTCAATACAATTATAGCATATTTTGGTTATAATTCTAATCCTATAATAATTAATTTGTCCCTTTTCTTATATTATCTTTAAATCATTGATTATTTTTTTCTTTTTTACTTCAGCAGCAATTAGAATTATGAAGGGTAAAATTATTTCAAACAAGAAATCATGTAAAGGATATAACTTTGTCCATTCAACATAAGACATAATGCTATCAAATTCAAAGTAAGAGAGATTTAGTACTAATAGAGAAACTGGTATCACTATAAACCTATAATCTTTACATCTAAAAATTTTAGCAACTCCATTAGAAGTAGCTAATAAACATATACTTATTTTGATAAACCCTCCTAGTATAAATATAATAGCGGCTATTACTTCTACTCTTTGAATAATCATTCCTATATCTATTCTTGTAACAGCAGTATGAGTAGGATAATAAAATATTGAAACTGCATTTATTCCTAATACTAATAAATCAATTGTTGATGTCGTTAGCAGCATTAATCCTCCTATAGCTATACTATAAACATAAATCTTGTATGAAGATTTTTTTTCTTTAAAGCCGGTAAAAACCATAGTAAATGCAACTGTGTCAAGAAGAGGAAATGATAAGACACTAAGAGCTCCTCTAAATACTGGCTTCATGCCATTATATAATATAGGTTTAGCATTACTTAAATTAATATTAGGAATCAGTAATAAGACTAAAATTATTATAAAAATAATAGGTATCTTTGCAAAAACTTCTCCCATTCTACCTAGAACTTCAATGCCTTCTTTTATCGCAAAGATACATATGATAATAATAGCTATTGATGGTATGATTATAGGAGTTTCAGATATAGCAGTTACATTAATAAACTGAACTATACTTCTTAAAACTAAAGCAGATAAATTAAAAATGTACAAAGAAAATAGAATAATAATGACTTTTCCAATAAATTTTCCAAAACAGAGCTCAATAATATCATATAGCCCTTGGTTAGGAAAAAGATAATGAAGTCGAGCATATATAATTACTATGGGCAAAGCCATAAGTATTGATATTATAATAGCTAACCACAAATCTCTTTCGGCTTGTAATCCTGTTGTATGTATAGAAGATGTCCCTATTAAAAATAGAATAATAAGTGATATACCTTGTCTGTCAGAAATAACGTTTCTGTCCACTATTTGCTCCTCCTAATTTAATATCTAATTAGTATTAGCTAATTCCTATATTGTTACTCAAAACAAAATGCTCTAACTAGAATAAAGTTGACTTCAATAGTAGAATATCAAGTTTTTTCTATTTTATGATATAATATAACTAAAATTGAAATAATTTGGAGGTAGCTATATGGCACATCAAAATGTAACAGAAAGAAAATATAAAGCTGCAATGATTGTATTTTTCTTAATATCCATTTTTTCAATTTTGTGGGGACTCTCATATGATTATCACAGTGTGAAAAGAGAAATTACTAATACAATATTTTCTGTTTCATTTACTATAAGCCTATATATAATCGCCATCAAGCCTAATATATTGATAAATACTATTATTTATAATAGTCAAAATGTTGAAGAGCCTGAAATAATAGTATATAGAATAGCAGCAGCTTTCTGGTCCATAGTATCTATTATGAATTTAGTAAATCTTATTATTGTAATGAGGACTTAGCCCTTTATTTTTTTCATTTCTTAACCGTATCAAAACTGGGTATAAAACTGTTTTTCTTATGGAGGTGAAAAAAAGTATGATAAGCAAGAAATTAATAATAGCAGTGCTTTATTTTAATATACTTATAGCAATAATAGGGTGTGAAATACCAGAAATACCAAATAGAAATGTTTTAAATGAAAGCTTAGTTAATAAAGTAAAATTATATGAAAGAAATGAATACTTATTTGATAACTTAGAGATATCTTATAATGAATATAAAAAAAATATTAGAGATATTGTAGTCAGTTTCTTTCCCTATAAAGATAACCAAGTAGTTTTTGTATATAATGATATTAAGTTAAAAGGTGAAGATCTTGAAAAAATGACGTCCAAAGAATGGAAAGTACATAAAAATAAAATAACATCGATTTTTGCTAAAAATAATAATGATATTATAGATACAGCATATGAAATATCTGATGTTTATAATTCTAAAGATTACAACAGAAAATATGTTTTTGTAAAAATAATAAAAAAATATAACTATAAAAATAATCTAGAAACACATACAAATAAGCGCTATACTTTTTCAATCGAAGATGGTAAATGGAAAGTAATCAACATAAGTTCAAAATCTGCAGAATGGAAAGAAGAAAATGATAAATTGTCTAGTAATAGTAAAAAACAGTATTTAGAAAAAACAGCCTATTTTTCTGTAAATAATAAGCCAGTTGAATACAAAGAGCATTTTTATCCAGCACAACCACAGTAAGTGTAATTTAAACTGGGTATATATTTCTATATGCATCATAAATTCTAAATACACAGTTCAGACTTCTATGATGTAACCTTCAAAAAATACTTTTTATAAAACTATACCCTAGCTTTAATCCATAATATATAATAATACTTCCACATATTATATTAATCCACTTAATCACTTTACTATTAAAACTACTCTTAAATATAGAAACTATAGTTGTCAATCCAACAAACCAGGAAAATGATGCCAGACAAACTCCTAGGATAAAAAGATTTGAAGTCTCTACAGGGAGAGATGCTTTGAATCCCCCTAGTAGCAGAGATCCGTCTATTAATGCTTGAGGATTAAGCCATGTAACGGTAAAGCAAGTAGCCGTTATTTGAAGAAGAGATTTGTTCGTGTCTATCTCTCGATTAGTCTCCGGATTGCTTTTTATAAGCATTATGCCTATATACATAACTGCTAAGCTTCCAGCTAAAAATATGATAGACTTTAATAGCTGAAACCTATCCATTAGTAATCCCATACCAAAAAAACAAGCTAATGCGAGAGAAATATCAAAAAGAATTACTATCAAAGCGACCTGATATGCTCTGATTTTTTTCTTACTAATGGCTGTATTTATTACATAGATATTCTGCATTCCTATTGGAGCAACATATGCTAACCCCAGCATAAATCCGTGTATTAAAACATCAAACATTATTTTCTCTCCTTTAAATACTCAATTTAAAGCAATTTTTTTTATCATAATAATTATAGCATATTATAGTAATATTGGTAACGAACTGTTATTATAAATAAAGCAAATAAACTTTAAAATAGGGAAGTAAAAAGTTTTTTTTACTATGCTGTACTAAAAATATAAGGGGGCTTGTCAATGATGGATAACAACTATTACGCACAAAAACTAAATTCACAAAAGCTGTTTATGGCGTATGAAACCAAAATTCCTAGAATAAAGCAGTATTTGGATGCCGAAATCTCTTTTGTTAGAGGTAATCTGAGAGGCAGTGAAAGGATTTTAGAATTAGGTGCAGGTTATGGGCGTATTGTAAAGGAGCTAGCAGGTAATTGCAAATCAATTGTTGGTATTGATATTTCTGATGAAAGTGTTTCTTTAGGCAAAGAATATTTGAAGGATAGTCTTAATGCAAAAATTATGACCATGGACGTACATAATCTTACATTAAAAGAAAAGTTTGATGTAATACTTTGTCTGCAAAACGGTTTGTCCGCAATGAAGGTCAAATCATCGGATTTGATTGACAAGATCATGGGAATGGTTGTAAGTGGTGGAAAAGTTTATTTTAGTACTTACAGTGAAAAATTTTGGGAGTATAGACTAATGTGGTTTAAAGAGCAGGCCGAGAAGGGGTTGCTGGGTGAACTTGATTTAGACAAAACAAAGGATGGGATTATAACTTGTAAAGACGGTTTCAAAGCAGTTACACATACTCTTGAAGATTTAAAAACAATTGGCTACTTATCAGGGTATGAATATGAAATTCATGAGGTAGATGAGTCAAGTGTTTTTCTCATCATTCATAAAAAATAGACTAAAAAATCAAGTTCTGTATCTCATTAAAGTACTAATGTGAATGAAAATATTGAGATATATTACATATTATAAATATGATCTAACATGGAAAATTTAAGGGGATGTGCTGATATGTTTAAAAAAAGCTTACTATTGTTTTCAATTTCACTTTTAATACTCTCTTCAGGATGTACAACTGAAAAAGAACTCAATTTCAATAATGAAACAGATAAAAATATTGTTCAAGATAATATTGACAAATTATCTGAAGGGATATTATCTAATAATATTGACTTAGTAGAAAAAATATTGAAGGATGGATTTATCGATGTTAATCAGAAAGATTCAGAAGGAAATTATCCAATTGAAGTTGTGCTCATAATGGAAAACTGTGAAATGGCATCTATTTTATTAGAAGCTGGTGCAGATCCTAATATAATTACATCAGATGGTAGTTCAGTTTATGATAAAGTTATGGAAAGTGATAACTTAACTTTAAAATCTATATTCGAAGATTATAAAAAATAACGGTAAATATAACATTTGGTCGTTAAAATATTGTAATTAATAGTCTTCCTCGATTGGTCCTTGTGTTTTGTTCTCATAATCATATATCTCTTAGCAATATATGGCGAGTCATTTTTAGTAATAATTATGTTTTCTATTTTATGATATAAGGCGTGCTTAAGAAATAATTATTATTGTGAAGGATATTGACGATAATCTTCACTACCATAAATTTATTGCAATGTAATAAATTGACTGAAAGTTTAAAATAGCATATAATTATAATGCAAGAACTAATATATAATAATTACTTATAAAACCATATATGATTTTATAAGTGATTTAAATCAAAAGATAAAAATACAATGAAATTACCCATCCTCACAGTTAATCCGTGGAACAATGGGGCAAGGAAAACCCGTAACGGGGAGGGGGTGGTGTTTATTGACGTAGAAGTAATTAGAACCTTAATCATCTGTCTAACAACAATTACAATATTGATTATTATAACATTCACAACTGGAAAGTTGAGAATAAAGGGAAAATACAAGCAGAATACACTTGAAAAAGAAATTTCGTTTGATATAGCAAGGCAAAAAAAAGAGAAAGACGTTTAAAAAACGTCTAAAATTAAGGTTTCCTATAAGTCTCAATAAAATTCATTGTATCGGGTTTGCCCCAAAGTTCCTTTAATCATACTGAACTTAAAGCCACTCCTTATATATTTATATCATATTTAGCAGAAAATATACAGTGATTTTAAAGAAATTTCAAAAATGTTAGAAATCATTTTAAAATATTTATATAAAAATAAAATTATAGAGAGTGATATTTTATGATAATCCATGTTCTAAACACCATTTCTGGAACAATATTAATGTTACTATTACTATTTTCTACTATATTATTAATGCTAATGCTATTTAGTGCTAAATTAAATCTCAAATTTAAAGACTTTCAAATAGAAATTGATGCAGAGCTCTTTAGAGAATAAAATAATCATTTTTAAGAGATTACATTTTATGTAATCTCTTATTTTTCTCATCTTAAACATGTATTAAAGTTGCATTAAAATATTATAATTAGTGTATAAATCTTTAGCAATTTAAGTAACCTAATATAAAAGGAGGCTTCCAAAATGACCGAACTTAATGATCTTCTTAAGGATATTGAAACACTTAGAGAAAATCTAATGAAATTAATTGAAGAAAAAAAGAGTAATCTTCAAGACCCTGATGTCATAGCTGCAAGCCAGGTTCTTAATGCAGCTATTGCTAAATATAATGAATTTATTAAAAATAAATTATAGATAGTTACTAATATCAAAATCATTCTTATTATTATTCTCAGCAAATCATGAAGTGGGGAAAACCGAATTAATATTACTTAGTTAGATGGGTAAAATAGGGGTACAACATAAAAAATGCTCCCAGAATAACCTCTGAAAGCATTGCAATTAGTGGTGCTCCTTCAGGGACTCGAACCCTGGACACCCTGATTAAGAGTCAGGTGCTCTAGCCAGCTGAGCTAAAGGAGCAAAATTGATTACATAAAATATTATACTCCTACTATTCCGAGTTGTCTATAAGAAATTAAAAGAAATATATATGTTTTATCTATAAATAGCAACTAATTCATAGGTATTTTCTATTCGTTATATATATACTAAAGGGAAAAGACCAGGTAATCATCCCTAGTCTTTAAAATATTCTTCTCTTAAAATGCCCATTATTATTTCATCGTGGTATTTGCCATTTCTAAAAATAGCCTGCCTTAATCTACCTTCTTCTATAAATCCATTTTTCTTATATGATTTGATTGCTCTTTCATTAAAACCAAAAACATTCAACTGAACTTTGTTTACATTTATTTGGCTAAAGATAAATTTTAGTAAAAGTTTCATAGCCTCAGTTCCATATCCTTTTCCTCTATAATCCTTGTGTCCTATATATATTCCAACTGTAGCTACACTGTTTTTCCAGTCTAAATCATTTATGCCACAGCCTCCAATATATAATCCACTGTCTAATGCTTCAATGGAAAAGTTATATGTGTCTTTTCTTTCTTTTTGAGTTTCAAACCATGCCATCTCACTTTCCAAAGTCATTGGATATGGTATACTGGTCCATAGGTTCAGTATTACCTCTGGGTCATTCATATACTGATAAGCGAGCTGTACATCTTCTTTTCTCAAATCTCTTAACTTCACTCTTTCTCCAACTAACATATTATCTCCTCCCTAATAAAGAATAATATAAAAAGACTCTAGCGGCAGATTCCAAATGGAACCTGCCGCTAGAGTCTTTTATACTCACGGTGTACTGCAATACAGCTGCTTCACTCGGACCAGACAGAATATATCCCGGAACCCTAGAAGCACTTCCATAAAGTTTAATTAATATTTCTAAATATACTACTATGACTTTAGATTAATGTCAATAATTATTAAAAAATTTAAACATTTAAATTTCCTCTTCGCTTTTTTCTTCTCTCTTTGCTATCATTTTCTTTAATATCTTAAACTTTAAAGGTAATCCGACCACAACTAATATAGCTATTACTAACCATCCCCACCAAGGCATATACCTGCACCTCCTATCTCAATTTTAGTCTTTTCTTTAACATCGGTGCTACAAAAAGCATCATAATTATGCTCAAAGCCACTGCTATCAAAGTCGCTACTGTGAATCCTATCTGTAAATTACCTCCACCAAAAATGTTTAAATATGACTCAAATGCCCAATAATGTGCAAAAGGATAGAATATCCATTGAAGATTTTGAGGAACAAATAATGATGCAATAGGAACTCCCATAAATATTAACATTAGGAATTTTACTACGGCTATTGCAGATATTAGATTATCTGCTATTCCCCCAATTATAAATCCCATGATTACACCTATTCCTGTAGTAGCAATTATAGATACAAATATTTGTATATAGCTGACTGATGTGCCAGTAAATATCAGGCATGATACTATAGCTAGCATAACTGATATTATTAAACAAAATAGCATATGAGATATCAAAAAATTTCTAGTAGTTAATGGAGAAACAGCCAATGCCCTTATTACCTTTGTTTCTTTTTCATCTACTATATTAAATCCAACAACATATCCTCCAATTAAAATGGATGTCAGCAGTAATAGTGCTCCTGTTATTTCATACAGTACTGAGTTTGTTTTACCTAAGCTTAAATGTGAGTATTCAGCCATAGGCTTATCTGAAAGTATTATATCCATCAAGGTTTTAGCAATTTCAGCTGCTTCACCAGCTTCGTTTCCTTCAAGTAAAATCACATACTGATCGTTTTCTCTTACTATTCCAGCCATATCATCATTTTTTTCTACTCTTTTTTTTACTAATTCTTTAGTATCAAATACTTCTACATTAGCATAGTTCATTAATCCAGTTATTACTTGCTGTTCTACATTTTTTTCTACTGCTACAGTAAGCTTCATATCAGACATACTTGGTATAAAAAACTTCATTATAAATGCTAACAGTATAGGAAATAATAGTCCGTATAAAATCATATTGTCTCGCATTGAACTAGTAAAATCTTTTCTTATGAAGTTAATGATCTTTTTTATCATGGCTATCTACCCTCCTTCATAAGCTTCCTTCTAACAGACCAGTAGCTTATTCCTAGCAAAATAATGCTCTCCACTGCAAGTATTATTATTAATGAAAACAAAAACTGTGCCTTTCCTGTTGAAAAAAGAACTTCTCTTAACCCAAACAGTATATTATATGATGGTATCCAGGTAATAAAGCTTGGTGCAAATGAAGGACTAAGGTACGAAGCTATTGGAAGACCAAGTATTGACATGAAAAATACACCAACAAATAAAAATTCTTGTAAGGTTCTAAAATACACGCTTACTGAAAGTCCTAATAATGTTACAAATAAACTGGATACAAATATTAGTAGTATAAGCCCCAAATAATTTACCTTTGTTCCGAGAGTAAATGTCACTAGTATTACTGAATATAGTAACGCTAACAGAGTATTCACAGCAGCCTTCGAAAGAATATATTCTATCGTGCCTGCTGGACTTACACGATAAGCTCTTATGCTTCCCTCTTCCTTTTCTTGAAACACCATAACAGCAATTAACAGAAATCCTAGCATTACTGCCTCTGTTACAAGCATTATAGGAACTAAATTCTTATTAAATGGTATAGGTTTTGATTTCTCTCTTAAAAGTAATACTTTCGAATTTGTTTCTCTTGCAGTTTTTCTAATTGTATCTAATGCATTTTCTATAGTAGAGTCGAGCACATTTAATATTTCTGTTGACTCTGTTCCCTGGTGTATAATAGTAACCTTTGGAGTCTGAATATCTCCTTCAATGATTATACCAAGAGAGTTGCTATCTTTCTGAACTTTATCAATCAAATCATTACGACTATTAAAAAACCTAGTACTATCCGCTCCTTCTTCTATCAAATACTTTTCAAATACTTTGCCTTCAGTTTTATCAAGAATATATTCAGTCGGAGTTAGCTTTACTTTCTCCGGTACGGCAAAATTTATGAATAAAATCATAAGAGTTACTAAAACTAAAATCACTATATGGAAATAATTTCTTAAAGCGACTATTATATCTTGCATAAACAGATTTAAAAACCTTCTTAGCATTATTTCAGCCCCCTGCCTGTCAGTTTAATAAATATCTGCTCAAGAGTAGCCTCCTGTGAATGTATAGTCTGTATTTCTTTTGAACTGATTATTTTATTAAATGCTTCTCTATCATCTAACTTCTCGAGGAAAAATATTTCTGATTTTACTGTATTGTTTTCCAAGTATTCTATCTCTACAGATTTTTTACCGTACTTAAGCTTAAGATTTCTAGGAGAGTCCATTGCGACAATCTTACCATTATTTATAAATGCTACTGTATCGCATAGCTCCTCTGCGTCAAACATGTTATGAGTCGTCAAGAATATAGTACTTCCTTCCTTTCTCTTGCTATTAATTATTTCTTTTATTGTGCTTGCAGTTCCAGGATCTAGCCCTGACATAGGCTCATCCAGGAAAATTATTTCAGGTCTATTTAATAACGCTCTTGCAAATACTAATCTTTGTTTCATACCCTTTGAATAAGCAGAAGATTTTTTGTTAGCAGATGCTTTTAATCCTACTTTATCTAATAAAGTCATAGGATCATCTATTGGTACGTCAAAAAGCCCTGCATAGTACTTTAAGTTCTCATATCCTGTTAACTTAGCATAAAGATTTGGATGTTCAAAAGAAACTCCAATTTTATTAAAAAACTTAGAACCCATGTCTTTAATAGACTCATTATCATATAAGACTTTTCCTTTTTGTAGCTCAAGAAGTCCTATCATGATATTCTGGACTGTGCTTTTACCAGCTCCACTAGGCCCTAAAAATCCAAATATTTCACCTTTTTCAATCGTAAAGGAAACATCATTAACCGCATATTCGCCATTACCATTATAATCATGAAATAGCTTTTTTACCTCTATCATACAATCACTCCTCACCTTATAAACAGTAATGCATCCTTACATAGTCATATTAATAAAATCTGTCTTCAACATTCTTTACTGGTCTTTTTTTTGCCTTAATACCATTTTTAATTATATCTAGTGTTTTATCAATCAAACCCATAATCTCCATGTCGCTTTCTTCCTTGACCTCATTAATGAAATACTCGCTTGTAGATATACTTAATGAAGTTATCAAATATGCTACAAGCTTTACATCAATATCTCTTTTTATATCTCCTTTATCAATTCCGTCACTCAATAAGTCTTCAAATAACTTATTACTTTTTGGCACATTGTTTCCCATAATCTCTTTTTTAAGATCACTATCGCAGTTTTTTACAAAATCAAGCGATATAGCTGAAAGTTTAGGAGAATCAAGTGAAAATTTTACTCCTGCGGCATAAAGCTCTCTTACTAGACTAAAAAAGTCTAATTCTTTCATGTTTTTCATGACATCAGCTATAGACTCTAGCTTCTTTTCTCCCGATTTCTCTAAGATATACTTATACAAATCCTTCTTATCTTCAAAATATTGATAAAAGCTTCCTTTTGCTATGCCTGCATTTTCTACTATTCTGTTAATGCTTGCATTAAGAAAAGTATGCTGTGCAAATTCATCAATGGCTACTTCTGTTATCCGCTCTTTTTTATCCTCAGGTAGATTTAAAAAAGTACTCTTTGGCATTGATTTTATCCCTCCTATTGTTTAATGACTTGTTAGTCATATGACTCGTTAGTCATATTGTATAATAACTTCTATAATTTGTAAACATTATTATCAAAATTTATATTTTTTTAACTGCTTTCTTTTATTATCTAATCTAGTATAATAGATTATAGATGCTAGAAGGTATAATCAAAAAAATGTAGAATCTATACTAGGATAATAAATGTGTAAATGTATATATAACTTTAAGGAGGACTAACATGAAAAAAATATTTCATTCTTTAATAGCATTTATTATGTTTCTAACCATGATACTGCCTGCATATGTGCACGCTGGGTATGATGATAATACTGTAAATAGTTCATTCGATATAATTTCTAAAAAAGAATTTCTGCGTTCAATTATTAAGATTATATACATAGACAATACTGAGGTTAATATAGATAAGCTTAGCGCTGAAGATATTTTATATATTTCTGAAAATAGCAACTTAATATCTAAAAACCTCTATAATGTTAATGACCTAGAAAAAAGTATATCTAAAAGAGAAGCAGAGCTAATATTCATAAGAGCCACAATTAATGACCCTATCATCTTTCCGAGAGCTGAAAATAACGGACTTAATAGCAATAATATTAATAACAATATTTCTCATCTTGCTAGTTTAGACTTGGATAATCCGACCATTAGGATAATAATTGATATGTATAATAAAATAAACCAACCTATTCATGAGCTTAATGGCTTTTATGCTATTAGTTCATATTCTCAGGTTAACTTTATTCCTGAATTTAATAGTGTAAGCTTTGGATGGAGCGAATTAAAATATAACAACAACAACTCTCGAAATACTGTTGAATTGACAATGGATGAAGGTGACTTTTCATTACCAAATGGTTTCTCTGAGCCTACTAAACTAGCATTTGAAAATAATGTATCTACTAACTTAATGGTTTATGCATCTCAACTAACAAAGCTTGATAATAATAGAGGTATCATAGAGTATGTTATTACTGACCCTAACGTAAAAAAGCAAGTGATTGAACAAATAGCAAACAAAGTAAATTTGACTGTAAAAGACAGTAATGCAGTTTCTTTTAACGGAGTAGTCATAGATTTTGAAAATATAAAAGATGAGCGTTTATCCTCATATTATAATGATTTTCTTAAAGAGCTCAAGAAAAAGCTAAATGAAAGCAATAAAAAGCTTTACGTAGCTGTTCATCCTAGAAAATACTATAAGGGCTATGACTATAAAACTATTGGTGAAATAGCTGATAAGGTTATTTTGATGGCACATGATTATTATGCTAGAGATGTCCAACAACTTAATGTATCTGACCCATATAATAATTTCTCTAGTATAAGAACTCCTCTAGCACCTTTAGACAATATTTATGATCCTACTTTTGATATTTACAGTGCCCTTGAAGACATTACAAATGAAGAAACTGGTATAAAAGATAAAAGCAAAATAGTTCTTCAACTGTCCTTTGACGCAGTACAATGGATTAAGGACTTAAATAATAATTCTGTTATACGAACTAGTCCTAGCTATCAACAAATAATGAATAGGATTAATCCTTCTATCACTGAAGGTCAAGTAACAGATTCTGTAGAAATGCACTATGATAGTATTTCTAGTTCCCCATATTTATACTATTTTAACAGTCAAAATAATACTGAAAATATTATATGGTATGAAGATAATAGAAGCATATTATCTAAAATACATCTTGCAAAACTATTTAATATAAACAGCTTTTCCATCTGGCGAATAGGAAATATCCCTGATTTTCCTGTAAATGAAAAATATCCAGGAAACTTAAACATATGGTCTACAATACTTAAACAAAAACCAGTAGAAAATTCATCTACAGACTAAGAGCTTCAGCAATTGCTGAAGCTTTTTTATTTTTGCATTTTATCTATAGTCTAGACATTAGCGTGGATTGTGGTATAATTCACTAATAAGTAGACTTTTTTTAATAATGGGGGGAAGTATGATGGAACTAAAAAATCTTATTGAAGAATTAGATGTAATTGAAATAAAAGGAAGTCTAGATTTAGATATTACCTCAGTATGCTATAATTCAAGACAAGCTATTGAAGGTAGCGTCTTTGTAGCTATATCGGGCTTTTCAGTTGATGGACATAATTTTATAGGGCAAGCTATTAAAAACGGTGCAAAAGCACTATTCGTTGAAAAAGATGTCTCGCTTATTGAAGATATAACTATTATAAAAGTAAGTAATGCAAGATTTGCATTGGCTAAAATCTCCTCAAATTTCTATGGTAATCCATCTTCAGAACTGAATTTAATTGGAATAACTGGAACAAATGGAAAAACTTCAACTACATATTTGATCAAATCAATTTTTGAGCAAGCAAAAATGAATTCTGGTCTAATCGGAACTATAGGTAATATAATTGGCAATGAATTTATCAATACAAAAAATACTACTCCTGAATCTTTGGAGCTTCAGAAAATGTTTAGGCACATGAAGGATAAATGTTTTGATAGCTGTGTAATGGAAGTATCTTCCCATTCCTTAGAGCTTAATAGAGTTGATTGCTGTGATTTTGATATTGCTTTATTTACTAATCTATCACGTGACCATATGGATCTGCATAAGAATATGGAAAACTATCTAAATGCTAAGGTCAAATTGTTCAATATGAGTAATAAATATAACATTGTTAATATTGACGATCCCCATAGCAATGAATTAATTGAAAAAATTGATAACTCTAAAGCAAAATTGCTAGCTTATGGAGTAAACAGTATGGCTGACATATATGCTACAGATATATCATACTCTCCTCGTGGTGTAGATTATATAGTTCATACTCCAAAGGGAAATATTGATATACATGTTAACATACCAGGACTAATATATGTTTATAACAGCTTAGCAGCAATATCTTGTGCATATGCTTGCAATATAAGTCTAGAAGAAATAAAAGCAGGTATAAGTGACGTTAAAGGCGTGAGGGGAAGATTTGAAGTTGTGCCAACAAATACAGACTACACTGTAATAATTGACTACGCACATACCGGAGATGGTCTGCAAAAGGCTTTAGATACTATTGATCTATTTGCAAAAGGCAGAAAAATAGTTGTTTTCGGAGCCGGTGGTGAAAAGGGTAAAGACAAAAGATGGGATATGGGGAGTGTCGCAGGAAAAAACTGTGACTTATCAATAGTTACTTCAGACAACCCAAAACGTGAAGATCCTAAAGCAATTATGACTCAAATTACAGAAGCAATAAAGAAAGAAAATGGAAAATACGTAGAAATTATTGACAGGAAAAAAGCTATAGAGTATGCTCTGAAAATAGCACAACCAAATGACATTATACTTCTAGCTGGGAAAGGACATGAGACTGAACAAATCATTGGTACTGAAGTTTTTCATTTTGATGAAAGAGAAATAGTTTTGGAAATGCTTAATAAAAGGAAAATGGCTTGATGTATATCAAGCCATTTTTTCTAATTGGAATTATATTATTTATTTCTGCTCAGCTCTAAATTATCTATATCAAATATCCTCAAGCTATCTTTTATGTCTTTTTCTATAGCAAGCTTTCCGTATTTATCTACTTCATTTCTATCTTTAGGACCATGGTGAAGTGACGCTGCTCCTCCTATACAACCTCCAACGCATGCCATACCTTCTATAAAGTTGGCATCAAGCTTGTTTACTCTGGCCATTTTCAAAGCTCTGTCACATTCTTTTATTCCGTCACAGCTAATAGGCTTAAAGTTTACTTCCATGTTATCCATATCTACAACATGTCTTACTGACTCCACTAACCCGCCAGTTCTAGCAAATATTCTTCCATAAAAAGAAGCATTATCTAATACTGTCTCATCACAGAATTCTATTTTTATTTCAGCTGCATCTAGCATAGCAGCTAATTCTTCAAAGGTCAATACATAATCCGTACTTCCAGCTAAATCACTTTGCTTTATCTCCATTTTCTTTGCTGTACATGGTCCTATAAACACTACCTTAGCATTCTCATCCATATTTTTTATAAGTCTTGACACTGCAATCATTGGTGAAACTGACGTTGATATCTTGTTTTCTAGCATTGGATAATTCTTCTTAATAAATGAAACAAATGCTGGACAACATGAACTAGTCATAATTCTTTGATTTTCAATATTCTCAGCAAATTCATGTGCTTCATGTTTAGCCACTATATCTGCTCCTAATGCAGCTTCAACCACATCATGAAAGCCCAGCTTCTTAATTCCATTTACTACTTGGCCGATTTTAGCATAAGTAAACTGACTTGATATTGCTGGTGCTATAACAGCATAAACCTTAGTATTTCTATTTGCTTTAGCTTCCTTTAATAGCTCTATAACATCAACTATATATGATTTATCCATAATTGCTCCAAAAGGACATTGATAAACGCATGCACCACACTGTATACACTTTTCATCATCTATAACTGCTTTCTTTTCCTCATTAATTGAAAGTGCCGAAGTAGGACATGCTCTTTTGCAAGGCCTCATAACATCTGATATAGCATTGTAGGGACAAGCCTCTTTGCATTTTCCACATTCAATACATTTATTTGGATTTATATATGCTCTGTGACCTATAAACTGTATCGCGCCAACAGGGCAAGCATCTGAGCATCTATGAGCTAAACAGCCTCTACACGCTTCTGTTACTACAAAACGGTCAAGAGGGCATTTATCACAAGCTGAATCAAGAACTTCGATTATATTATCATTATCTTTATTTCCTCCCATGGCAAGCTTAACTCTCTCTACAGTAATTGCTCTTTCTTTATGAATACAGCACCTTGTTCTTGGCTCAGGGCCTGGATCAATTATTTCTGGGATTTTACTACAGCCTTCTTCAAGTCTTCCTTCCATAGCTAATCTGGAGACTTCTCTTAATACTTCATATTTAATAAGTTGAACTTGACTTTCAAACTTTCTCACTTTCTCTCCTCCTCCCTATCCATAATTATGAATTAAACATAATTTATTGAAACCTTCTTTCCTAAATCTAGCATCAGTTTTGATAGCTCATTTACTACTTGTAGCTTTATACTTAAGTCTATTGGCAGGTTAGGATTCTGGTGTGCCGGATTTATTGCTTTACCAACCCATAGTTTGAGATGAGTACAGTCTTCTATAAGCATTTTTGCTAAACAAGATGCTCCATCCTTACCATTTAAGTCGTATACTGTATATCCTCCTGTTGGATAATTAGCATACTTCTTTATTTTCTCAACAGCCTTACTCAGTGTAAGTACACCTTCTGTAACAAGATCTATCCCTTTTATTTTCGCCATTGGTGGGACATCTTTTGTCATTGACTCTAAGTCTACTATTACATCTTGATTCAGTTCTCTGCCTACTATTTTCGCTGCAGTCCCTCCACACACAACTTTTTTAGTTGCATTTTTCATGAAATCTTTTATTACTCTGGAATCATTTGATTCATCTTCTGGAGGTCCTGTAAATAAATCAATAATTTCTGGCATTCTCATTTTTACACTAACGACTGTAGTATCATCACCAGGCTTATCAGCATATAAGCACTTACATGTATCAACTAAGCTTTTCGAAATACCTTTAGCACATTTTTCTCTTCTGACTTGTCTTCCTATATAATCAGCAACATTTTCCCATTGCCAGCCCAGGTTTAAGATTCCACCTACCCCAGCATGGATGACTCCATCACTAACTAATGTTAGTGTATCACCTTCTTTTAATGCTATATTGCTTTCCATTATTTTCTTTCCATTTATTACAATTTCTTTTCTTTCAATATCTATAATCCTATTATCTCTAGTAAAAAATATTGGAGGATTATCGTATTCAATCATATAAGCCGTTCCATCATTCTGTATTTTTATAATTCCAAATGTTGAATAAGCTAGCTTTCTGACATTACATACAGGGAGAGTGTTTGCAATAGTATCAACAGTCTCATAGATGCTTGCTCCTTCTTTAAGCATAGTCCCTGCTATCTTTGTTGTCATTGTAGCAAGTATATTGGCTTTTACTCCACTTCCAAGTCCATCAGCTAATACAATAATTACGCTTTGATCTGTATTAACAATTTCCACTTTGTCACCACACAACTCTTCACCATACTTATTTAAGCTGTCATAGGCAACATCAATGAAGTATTCCATTACATATCACCTGCCTCCCCTAATGCTATACCCTTCAATTTCGTAAGTATTACCTTTGTTTCTGCTGTAGTCTCTCCTAATAAGCTTGCAATCTCCTGTGCTACTCTCATCTGCTTTTCAATAACTTCTTGTGCAGCGTCTAGTGTTCTCTCTTTTACTCTAGCAAGCTCTTCCTTATTTTTCTCTGCTAATGTAACATCTGTCATAATAGTCATAATAACATTCTCTTTTTCCAAGTATAGTATATTAGCGATTAGTACAACGCCATATTTTGAGTAGACAACCTTTTGTCCTATAAGACTTTCCTTTGTCGTCATGACCTTGATAAACTCTTCATCATTTATTATCTTTGATATTGGTTTACCTTTTATATCATCTGCTTTAACTCTAAATACTCTTTCTGAAGAAGGATTAAACTCTTTTACACATAGTTCATTATCTAAAAGAAAAATTACATTAGGACTATTGTCAAAAATGACATTTTTCAAGCTTTCAGCTTTTGCTCTCATAAATGGTAAACACATATTTATTTCTGACATTCCCTCAAAAATAGATTCCGCCTTTTCTCTACACGTTACATATCCACATGCATTACAATTTAGTTCGTCTTCAGGTTTATATTTTCCCATTTTTCTTAGTATTGCTTGAAGCTCTTCCTCAGAAGCTTTTCTTCTATTAGCTTTCCTATCAAAAAACGATTTCGAGAAATCTATTCTTTCCGTAACATATTCTGCTTCAACACCACTGTTTGAAAAGTTTCTTTTTTTGTTTACATAGTTCTTAACTCTATTTTCTCTTTTATAATAGTTTGTGTCATCTTTAGGCATACCTGGACCATCTATACAGCTTCCTTCACATACATTAAGTTCTACACACACCCTGTTTATGCTCTTATTCTCAATACATTCTAGTATTTCTTTGCACCTATCTACTCCTGTAACTCGAATTATTTCATACTTCCTTTGAACTTCATCTGAACCATTTATTAAAAAGCCGCCTTCCAATGGAAAGGAACTTCCCCTTCTATAGGATGTGTGATCAAATATCTGAGGCTCTAGCTCATTTAATTGTATTTTCTCTTCCTTAAACCAATCATCCAACTCTTCAAATGTTAATACTGAATCTATGATTTCATTATGCTGAAAGTCCTCTGCTTCTACTTTTTTAGCAAGACATGGGCCGATAAAAACCATATAGCTATCCATTCCATATTTATGCTTAAGTAATTTCCCATGAGCTATCATCGGTGAAACTATGGGTATCATATATTTTGTTAGAGATGGGTAATATTTTTCAACCAGATAATTTGCAGATGGGCAGCTTGTAGTAATTAAGTTGTCATAGCTTCCTTCTTCCGCATATTCTTTATAATAATCAAGTACTATTTCAGCTCCTATAGCAGTTTCCTCAACTACATCAAATCCAAGCTGCTTTAATGCAGTTACTATTTGATGCTCATCTTTCATTTCAAAAGCTCCTGCAAACGAAGGCGCAATACTTGCTATGACTTTTTTATCATTTTGTATTGCATCTTTTACTTGCTCAATATTACTCTTTATATATAAAGCCTCTTTTTGACAAACGACCTGACATTTCCCACATGAAATGCACATTTCATCAACAATTTCCGCATGTTCTTCAAGGATTGTTATAGCCTTAGATGGACATGTTCTTAAACATTTATAACAATTGTTGCATTTTTCTCTTGAGAAGTTTATGAACTTCATTGTTATAGCCTCCCAGAAACATTGTTATCAAAAAATTCTTCTACAGTTTCTTCACTAACTGATACAACTTTGTCATCGTCAACTTTTACTGAAACAGCTTTGGTACATTCTCCTAGACAAAACGCTGCTTTTACAGTAACTTTCTCTTCCAAATGTTTTTCATCAATAATTTTTTGCAATCCTTTAATCACGTTATAAGCTCCTTTAAGATGACATGCACTACCTATACAAACATTAATTGTAACCATAATAAATCCTCCTTTCTTATTTGTTATCATTTTAACAATCTTTTATAAAAAAACATATTGTTCGATAAAATTTTAATATCTTTAGAATATACATTTAGTCACAAATAGTAATGTTTTTTTGTTATCTTCATTAAATACAACTTCCAATTCTATTAATTACAGTATACTATCTTGTTATAAAATTATCAATTTGTAAAAAACAATAAGAACATTCTCCCAACTCTTGTTGTTTGCATGCTTTAGCATAATAATAGCTCATTTATTACAAAAAGTTAAGAATGTGATAAATTAGGACGTTAAGGCTATAGATATATTTATCATATAAAAATATAATTAAGATAAATACAAATAAGGGGTACTGAATATGAGTATAATTTTGCTAAATAGCATTATGAATCGTATAAATGATATGCCTATGCTTCCTGAGAGCATAGAAACAATAATCAGACTAACTGAAGATCCAGATTCTACTGTAAAGGATTTAGAAAAAGAGATATTAAAGGATCAAAGTTTGACATCACAAGTACTTAAACTAGCAAATTCAACACATTATGGATATTCTAGGCGTATAAGTACAATTTCTGAAGCAACTGTATTATTAGGATTTCAGACAATTAAAAGTATTGCTTTAACGACAAGTGTCAATACACATCTACTTAAGGAACTACCAGGGTATGGACTAAAAAAAGATATGTTATGGCAACAATCACTTGCTTGTGCTATAATTTCTAGACTGATCTCTAAAAAAACAAAAATCTGTCACCCTGAGCAAGCTTATATAGCTGGGCTTTTAAGGGATATTGGTAAAGTAATTCTGAACTGTTATGTAACATCTGAGTTTTATAAGATAATCGATAAAGTTAATGATGAAGGCTCTACGTTTATAGAAGCAGAAGAAGAAATACTTGGATATAATCATGCACAAGTAGGTGCAAATATTGCTAGAAAATGGAACTTCCCAGCGAATCTAGTAGAAGCAATAGAATACCATCACTCCCCAGAAGCTGCTATGATCGATCATGAGCTTGTTTCAATTGTTCACATTGCTGATGCTTTAGCAATGATGCTTGGAATAGGTCTTGGAATAGATGGAATGCAATATATGCTTTCAGATTTCGCTCTAGAATCAATTAGTCTTTGTAAAAATGATATTGAACATATAGTATCTGAAGTAACTGATATGTTATTTGTTGAAGAAGCTCTTAGTATTACAGAATAAAAAAACGGCATATGCCGTTTTTTTACATTGGTTCTTTTTCTTTTAAGAAGAATATAGCTAAGGTACCTGGCCCGGAATGAGCACCTACTGCACATCCTATCATTCCTATAACAAAATCTGTGCACCCGAAGTTTTCTTCCATCATTTCTTTAAGCTTCATTGCCCCTTCTAGATCGTCTCCATGAGTAATACCTATTGTTTGACTAGACAAATCTACTCCTCTTTCTTTCATTAATTCAATCATTCTCTTAAAAACTTTGTTGCGACCTCTAGTCTTTTCAATAGGAATTAATTTACCATCTTCAACATCCAATATAGGCTTTATGTTAAGTAAGCCACCAACAAATGCCGCTGTACGGCTTACTCTACCACCTCTATATAGATATTCTAAATCATCAACAGTAAATATATGCTCCATATTCATAGAGTAGAATTTGACTGCTTCAACTATCTCATCTTTTGATTTGCCTTCTTGTAGCATTAGTGCAGCTTTATATACTACTAGACCGAATCCACCCGAAGCGCATTTTGTATCTATTATATCTACATTGAATTCAGGATAGTCCTCTATAACTTCATGTTTTGCCATCATAGCAGAATTATATGTACCTGACAGTCCTGAAGAAAAAGCTATATAAATACACTGATCGCCATTTTCCGCGTATCTTTTGAATTTTTCAGTAAATACTTGAGGTGGTACCTGTGCAGTTTTATATATTTTCCCATCTCTCATGTTGCCATATAGCTCTTTAGCATTTAATGTTTCACCATCTTTATATTCAATATCATTCATATAAACTAAAATCGGTATTACATCTATGTTATACTTTTGTGTTATCTCAGGTGACAGGTCACAAGCACTATCTGTAATAATCCTTATATTCATAATTTTAACCCCCTATTTGCTTTGTACTATTATTATATTATAATAACCTTTATATGTAAATCTTAACGTGATTAGGATGAGTATTATATTATATCTTCAAGGGTCTGTGTTTCTGGGTTAAAGTTTATAAATTTCTTAAATGGTTGATTGAATGCAAATGGTAAGAATATCAATGCATCTACAATAAAGCAAGTAAATAGTATTATTCTTATTGGTATAAATTCTGCTAAAACCCCACCTAAAGCCATTGCAATAGGAGTAAGTCCTTGTAAGACAGTACTCAATAAACTTGATACCTTTCCTCTCATATTCTGAGGTACTGTAAGCTGAACTGATGCTCCAAAGAATATGTTGACAATAGCATTCATAAATCCAGAAATAAATAGAAGAATACAAATAACAGGTAAGTTTTTAATCAGTATAAATAGTGCAGTAGTTGTTGATGAAATTGTTCCACAAAATACAAATAAAAATAATCTTTTAGAAGGTGCTATTTCTTTTACTGATGTAAATATCATGCCTGCAAGTGAACCAGCAGCCATTATTCCCATTACAAATCCATATTTCTCTGGTCCAAGCCAAGATGTTCTTTCAAACAAAGGTAGTAAAAGAATAAATCCCATATTACCAAAAAAATTAATAAAGGCTGCAATCGATATGATATATCTAAGACCTTTAAATTCCCAGACAAATTTAAATCCATCTTTCATATCTGTTAAAAAGTGTATTTGATTATTTTGTTTTTCTATTTTTGGTATCTTAATAAAAATTTCTGTAAAAGATGAAATAATATATGATATCCCATTAAAAAGAAACATTAGTGGTGCACCTAAAAGAACGTACAAACTCCCACCAGCAATATTTCCCAAAATATTTGTTCCTGTATATGCTATGCCGTAAACAGAATTTGCTTTCATTAGCTTTGATTTTGGTACAATGTCTGGAATTGAAGAACTTGCTGCCGGATTAAAAAAAGCACCACATATTCCTAAAATAATAGCAGCCAAGAATACCATCCATATCTTGATAAATCCTAAAAATGCTGCAATACCTACAAATACAATAGAAACCCCTCTAATAAGGTCCATAATAACAAGTATGTTCTTTCTGTTACTCCTGTCAGCTAAAACTCCGGCAAATGGTGATATTAACACCCTTGGCAGTACTGAAGCTGCCATTAATGATCCCATTAAAGCAGTAGATCCAGTAGTCTTAAGAATCCAGAAGCCAAGAGCAATATTATAAGCAACATCTCCCAGTGATGAAACAAGCTGCCCCTGCCATAATAAGAAAAAGTTTTTGTTCCAAAGTTTTTCCTTATTCAAAGCATGTTGTTCTGTCATTGATTATCCCTCCAAAATCAAATAGAGCTTTATCATAAAATTAAATATATAAATCTCTAATTAGAATATTTTAATTATATTATACTTAATTTTTTTGATAAGTCAATATTTTTATTGAATATTATTAATGTAAGAATAAATTTTTTTAAATAATACTTTGAAATTATTTAAAAAATCCATAAAAATATTAAATAATTCTTATACATAGCCAATACCTATACATAAATGTGACAAGGAATAATGTTCATATTAAAATAATATCTTTTGCCTTGGCTTTATTATCCATGCTACAGATTTATTATTATATTTTGTTTTTTTGGAATATATAAACCTAATAAACAATAGATTATAATATGGAATATTGTGCCCTAACTACGAGTTGGGTTATAAGGGGTGATGTTATGGCAAAAATTTTTTTTATTAGGAAAAAAGTTCTTTATAGTGTTATCGCCATTATTCTATTATTGATAGCTTTACTAATTGTACTATCAATAATATAGCAAAAGTATAGTTTCTTAAATAGCAACGCGATAAAAACCCTAGTAGGTTATACTAGGGCTTAGTTTTATATTTATTTGATTTACTAAATTTTCTTTAATATCGTCAATTCTTACATAACTTTAATCATCTTCATCATTCTTTGCATTTTTATTATTTCTATTTTTGATATTATTTTTATTATAATTTTTGTTATTCTTGTTATTTTTATTATTTCTATCAGCTTCATCGTCTTTATCATTTGCATCATCTTTATCGTCTTCATCTTTTTTATTGCTTTTATTGTTTTTATTATCTTCATCGTCTTTATCATCGTTATTGTTTTTATTATTATTGTTTCTATTATTATTATTGTCTCTATTATTATCGTTTTTATTATTTTTATTGTTTTTATCACTTTCATTATCTTTTATATCTTTTCTGCTATCTTCATAATTATCATCTTCATTGTCTTCTTTAAAGCTTTCTTTAAGATAGTTTGGATTTTTAGAGTTAACATTAGTCTTGACATTATTATGTTTATTTTGTTTATTTTGTTTATTCTCTTTATAATCGCTATTTTGATATTTAGTATCAAACTTATCTTCTTTATATTCTTTTTTATCTTCCTTCTTGCTTTCCTTAATTATATTCATGATTTCCTTTACAGATTTATTCTGCATATCTTCTTGGTTAGTTTTATCACTAGATTTTAATGCTTTGTTTATCAGCATCTGTTTTCCTGGTGAAATATTATTCTTCTTTGCTGCTTCATATTCATTTTTATCACTTTTTACTAGTACAACTTCAGTTTCAAGCTTCTCTTCCTTCATATGATTATCAACTGATTGGAAGATTTCTTTGTCGTCAATTTTACTTCCAGCCTCAGTTATTGTTACTAATATAGCATTTTGTTCATCTGATTTAATATATTTTTCTTCTATTGCTCTATCTATAACCTTAGTAATAATGTCCTTAACAGGTTTATTTTTATAACTATCAATTTTTTCAATAATATGAGTCCCATCTTCGTTTAAACCCTTAATGTCAATTACTCTATCATACAAATTGTATGAAAGTTCCACACTAGGATTTATATCTACATCTACATATCCAAAAGGCATATAATATCCGTATACTCCATATCCACCAGTTATCATAGCTAAAAATACGGCTGCTATAGAAATAGCTTTTTTAATGAAATTTTGACTATATATACTATTATTATTAAAATTTACTTCTTGTCCAATTTGAATTGATTTATTAAAGTTTTTGATTTCAAGGAATTGACCATTATCAGTAAGAACTATTATTTTATTATTATTTTTATCCATTACAATACCACGCATATTATCACCTCCAATTCATATATTCCTTCAAATATGTATAATCTCCTTTCATTACAATCACTAGTGCTATTATATATATTCGGCCTCTCTCTATTTTTTTTCGGTGTATATGTACGGTATTTTGTATTTCTTTGATAGGCAACCTTTTTTTTGAAATTAAAAGATCCAACAGTTCTTTGTTTGATACTATAGTCTTTGCTATTTCCTTATATGTTTTTCTAACTTTATCTTGTTTGGGGGAATTTTTTACCAAGTCAGAAAATTCTATTTGCCATTCACTTAATTCTTCTTTATATTGTATTATTTCTAGTTTTCTTGCCTCATTTTCCTCTCTATCTCTATATTCATCAATAGCTTTGATATCTCCTAAATCATACCTACTATCATCATCTTTCTGATTAATCTGCTCCATATAAACGACATTTTCTTGTTTTTTATTCTTTCTGTAATAATCTATCATTCTTAAATTGATTACCTGCTTTGCAAAGCTTAAGAACTTTCCTTTGCTTCTATCATATGAATCTATAGCTTCTTTAAAGGCCAACATTCCTATAGTTAACTCGTCATCATATCCATACTTTAAAAATTTTCCTGTTCGTTTTTGCACCACACTTGCTATAAAAGGCTTGTACTCATCAATAAGCTTGTTCAATTCTTCGTCATCTTTTTTTGCATTCTCTATTCTATCTTCAAGAGTACTTCTAAAAAACATAGTGTCACCTCACTTTTACACAGGTATCAATATATATATATTCGCTTAATCTTTATAAAGAATAAGGTAGTTCAATGATTATTATTACATTTATAAATTATACTATACTTACAGCAAGAAAAAGCAAAGACTTTTATCTGTTTTATTACTTATCATGTAATAAAACAGATTTATTCTACTAATAATATATTTAGAAATTAAAAACATTATGGAGGTGAGTTTTGTGATAAAAAAAACTTTAACTGTTATTGCATGTCTATTACTTACTGTATCATGTACAAGACAACCTCAAAAACCGCTACCTAGAGATAATACTTCACTATATGGTGCTGAGAGAGTAGAAAATGTTAAAGTTATAACTGAAGATTGCAAGATTAGAAGTGGTGCTGGAAGCGATTTTGATGTCATAGGATCCCTTAATAAAGGTGATAAAGTAGATGTTGTTGGGCAATTAAAAGATTGGTATATAATAAGAATGCCAAATAATCAAGTAGGGGCAGTTGATTCAAACGAAGTCACTCCCGTTATTGAAGAATCTACACAATCACAGACTAAAGGTGCCGTTAGGTTAACTAGTAATGAACAAAAAATAGTAAACTTAATAAATCAAGAGCGAACAAGTAGAAATCTACAGCCTTTATCAATCGATTTAGATGTTACTAAAGTAGCAAGAGTAAAGGCTCAGGATATGATTGATAATAATTATTTTAGTCACTATTCTCCAACTTATGGCAGTCCATTTGATATGTTAAAAAGCTTCGGAATAAATTTTTTACATGCTGGTGAAAATCTAGCAGGCAATTCATCTATTGATAATGCACATCAATCATTGATGAATTCGCAAGGACATAGAGAAAACATCTTAAATCCAAACTTTACTCACATTGGCGTAGGCATTAAAAATAGTAATAAATATGGAAATATGATTGTACAAATGTTTGTTAGTAAACCTAAATAGAAAAATGCGGCTTATGCCGCATTTTTAGTATGTTAATGCTACTTCCTTTTCTTTCTCCTTCTCTAAATGTTTAAATGCTACTGACAACATTAATTTAATTCGATTAAGCTGATTTACTTCACTTGCACCAGGATCATAATCTATAGCTGCTATATTAGCTAATGGATAAGACCTTCTCAGTTCTTTTATCATACCTTTTCCAGTAATATGATTTGGCAAGCATGCGAATGGCTGTAGACACACTATGTTTTGTACTCCACTGTCTATTAACTCTACCATTTCTGCTGTCAAAAACCAGCCTTCACCCGTTTGATTCCCAAGAGATAAGTGTTTTTTTGCACCTTCAGCAAGCTCTTCAATAGGTTTAGGGGCTTCAAATCTTTTGCTTGCTTTAAGAGCTTTCTTCATGTCCTTTCTATAGAACTCAATTGCTTTTATAGATAGGTTTCCTATAAGCATTGATTTGTAGCTTCCTGATAGATCTTGGTACTTTATTCTGCTATCAAATGCTGTATATAAGAAAAAGTCAATGAGATCAGGAACAACAGCCTCTGCACCTTCTGCTTCTAATAGCTCTACTATATTATTATTAGCAGTAGGATGAAACTTAACTAATATTTCTCCTACAACTCCTACTTTAGGCTTCACTAGTTCCTCATTTATTTCTAGCTTATCGAAATCTTGGACAATATCATATATATTTTGTTTGAAATCTTTAAAACTACCTTTTATTAGTGACTGCTTACATTTTTCTACCCAACTGTCATATAGTTTATTTGCTGAACCAGGAATTTTTTCATACGGTCTAACCTTGTATAGTACTCTCATTAAAAGATCCCCATATACTAAGCCCATCATTAAATTATTAACTATAGGTAGGGTCATTTTAAATCCTGGATTTTTCTCTAATCCTACTGCATTTAATGATATTACAGGTATGTGTTCCATATTCGCATCTCTAAGTGCCTTTCTTATAAAAGCAATATAATTAGTAGCTCTACATCCTCCACCTGTTTGAGAAATAATAACAGATGTATTATTTAAATCATATTTTCCTGACTTAAGCGCCTCCATAATCTGACCCACAGTAATTATAGAAGGATAACATGCATCGTTATGCACATATCTTAGTCCTTCATCTATTGCCTTCTTATCTACAGACGGTAGCACCTCAACATTATAGCCAGCTTTTAAAAATCCTGTCTTTAGAAACTGGAAGTGAATTGGAGACATTTGTGGAGCTAGAATAGTATGCTTACTCCTCATTTCTTTTGTAAATGCTATTCTTTCAGGAAGCTTATAAAGCTCTGTAGGCTCAAAATTCCTTTTATCTCTTTCTTCCATTGCAGCAATTAGCGAACGAATACGTATTCTTACTGCCCCAAGGTTGTTTATTTCATCTATTTTAATAACTGTATATATTTTCCCAAACCTCTCTAAAATCTCTTGTACCTGATCAGTTGTAACCGCATCTAGCCCGCATCCGAATGAGTTTAGTTGAACAAGCTCAATATTATTTTGTTGCGCAACATAGGTAGCTGCTGCATACATCCTTGAATGATATACCCACTGATCTACAACTCTTATTGGTCTCTCTACCTTTGCCAAATGATCAATAGCGTCTTCTGACAAGACTGCAAATCCATATGATTTAATCATCTCTGGTATTCCATGATTTATTTCAGGATCTATATGATAAGGTCTCCCTGCTAATACTATACCTTTTATATTTTTGTTATTTATATATTCAATTGCTTGTTCCCCTTTTATTCTAATGTCTTCTCTATACCTGTCAAGCTCTGCATATGCTTTATCAACAGCTTTAGATATCTCCTGTAGACTAATTTTCTCATTAATCAATTCTTCATCTAGTCTTTTTATAAGTCTTTTAGGATTATCAATTGGTAAGAAAGGATGATAGAAAATTATATCACCATCACGCAGTTCATCTATGTTTGCATTTATTGTTTCTGGATATGATGTTACAATAGGGCAATTATAATGATTTCCAGCTTCTTCATCTTCAATCCTATTAAATGGTATACACGGATAAAAAATCTTTTTAATTCCTTTGTTTATCAAATCCATAATATGTCCATGCACTAGCTTGCCCGGATAACATACAGATTCTGAAGGTATAGTTTCCATGCCTAGTTCATATATCTTCTTAGATGAACGAGCAGAAATCACTACTCTATATCCAAGCTCATTAAAGAACGTAAACCAAAATGGATAGTCTTCATACATATTTAAAACTCTAGGCAATCCTATTGTCCCTCTCGTAGCTTCTTCATTTCTAAGGGGTTTATAATTAAATACTCTTTTATATTTATATTCATAAAGGTTTGGAATGTCATTTTCAACTTTTTCTATTCCAGCACCTCGTTCACATCTATTTCCTGATATATATTCGCGCCCGTCAGAAAAATGATTTACAGTTAATAAACAATTATTTCCACATAATCCACAACGTCGCATTGAGGTTTCTGTTGTAAATTCGTCAAGTTCTTCTCCTTGAAGAAGCTTTGTTTTATAATCCTGATAGAAACGTTCCTTAGCTATTAAAGCTGCCCCAAAGGCTCCCATAATACCAGCAATATCAGGCCTTACTACATCTCTTCCAACTATTTGCTCTAATGCACGTAGAACAGCATCATTATAGAAGGTTCCACCTTGAACAACTATTTTTTCTCCTAGTTCTTCAATATTTCTAAGCCTTATAACCTTGTACAATGCATTTTTTATTACAGATATGGATATTCCTGATGAAATATCGCTAACACTAGCACCTTCTTTTTGAGCCTGCTTTACCTTTGAGTTCATAAATACAGTACAACGGGTACCTAAATCAACAGGATTTTTAGACTTCAGTCCTTCTATCGCAAATTCTTTTACATTCATATTTAATGAATGTGCAAATGTTTCAATAAATGACCCACACCCTGAAGAACAAGCCTCATTCAACATAATAGAGTCGATAACACCATCGTGGATCTTTAAGCTTTTCATATCTTGTCCGCCAATGTCTAGAACAAAATCAACTCCTGGAAGAAAAAACTCTGCAGCTTTATAATGTGCTACTGTTTCTATTTCACCTATATCTACCTTGAGTGCAGATTTTATTAAGTGCTCTCCATATCCTGTTACTGATGAGTTCACTATTCTAGTTTGGGCATTAATTTTACTATATAAGTCTTTTAGTGCATTTATTGTTGATTGTAGTGGACTTCCCATATTGCTTCCATAGTAAGAATATAAAAGACCGCCTTCTTCATCTATTAAAGCTACTTTTGTGGTAGTTGAGCCAGCGTCTATTCCCAAATAAGCATTTCCTTTATATGAATCTAAGTCTACTCTTTTAACCTTGTGTTTATCATGTCTTGCTCTAAATGCATTGTAATCATCTTGGTCTAAAAACAATGGAAAAAGTTTTTCATCTTCTTGATCATTAAATGTGTTTAGTCTTGGAACTCTTTCATATAAGCATTCAAATGGAATAGACTGCACATTTCTAGAGGATAACGCTGCTCCTAAAGCAACATAATATTGAGAGTCTTCAGGAAATATTACATTCTCATCGTCTAGCTTCAGGGTTTCAATGAATCTATTTCTTAGCTCAGACATAAAGTATAGTGGACCACCTAGAAATGCTACATTTCCTCTAATTGGCTTACCTTGAGCAAGTCCACTTATAGTTTGGTTTACAACTGCTTGAAGTACAGAAGCCGCAACATCTTCTTTTGACGCACCTTCGTTTAATAATGGCTGTATATCTGTTTTTGCAAATACTCCACATCTCGACGCTACAGGATATATCGTTTTATGATTTCTAGCTAATTCGTTTAATCCCGCCGCATCTGTCTGTAAAAGTGTAGCCATCTGGTCAATAAAAGCACCAGTGCCACCTGCACATGTTCCATTCATTCTTTGCTCAATAGATTCTCCTAGATATGTTATTTTTGCATCTTCTCCGCCTAGCTCTATTGCCACATCTGTATATGGTATATAACTTTCTATGGTATTAGTACATGCTATAACCTCTTGAATAAACGAAACCTCTAGCTTTTTAGATATATTAAATCCGCCTGAACCAGTTATCATAACTGTTATTCTATTTTTTTGAAGGAGTAATTTAGCATCTTCAAACATTGAAACTACAGTATTTTTTATATCCGAAAAATGTCTTGAATACTTTTTATAAAGAATATTAGCTGTTTCATCTAATACGACCATCTTTACTGTAGTTGAACCAACGTCAAGTCCAACATTTAATACCCTGTTCATTGATTTCGCCTCCACATGTTCACTTAAATATATGGGTAATATAAGAATTTACAATTATAATTATATTTTAATATCTTATATATTATAGCTTGTCCCTTAATTAAGTTCTATCTTTTTTTATTTACAATTAAAATTGCACGACTAGGCATTTTTAAAGTTTATATTCTATTTTATGTCAAAAATACCTTTTTTTCAAATCCATATACTTCATATATTACCCTCTATTTAATCCAAATTAACAGAAAAAGACCATAAATTTTCATTTCTCGAAAATTATAATCTTTATGCTACTCTTATCTCGGTTTTACGACAATCTTCCTAATATAACAGGAATGGCAGTTTCAACTCTCAATATTCTTTCTCCTAGATTTACTGCTTCAAATCCTTGTTCTTCCAGCATATCAACCTCATATGGAATAAATCCACCTTCTGGACCAATTGCTAAGGTCAAAGGTTCATTAATATTTCTTGGACATTCTTTTTGTCCTGTTGGATGAGCTACAATCGCTTTTGTTCCTTTTATTATCTCTGGAATTTGATCTTCTACAAATGGTTTGAACAGCTTTACGATTTTTACTTCGGGTAGTATTGTATCTTTAGCTTGTTCAAGTCCTAGTACCATATATTCAAATAAGCTTTCTTCTGACAAAACAGGGCTGTTCCAAAAGCTTTTTTCAACTCTCCAGGTTTTTATTATATACAGTTTTTTTATTCCCATGGTTGTTGCATCTTGTATGATTCTTTTTAAAGCCTTAGGTCTCGGCATCGCAAGTATAAGCTGAACGTTTGAAGGAGATGGACTTTGTTCTATAAGATCTACATCCATTTCTAATACTTCGCTATTAAGTTTCGTAATTAATCCTTTTCCTATTTTATCATTTAAAAGTCCTACTTTTAGTGTATCTCCTATTTCTGCTCTATGAACTGAAAGAACGTGATTTAATCTTCTTCCTGTCAATCTAACTTTATTATTATTTATAAAATCATCTTCAAATAGTATTATCAGGTTCATTTGAGTTTTCCCTTCTATTAAATTATATGGTCTACTATATTTTAGCACTAGCTTATTATTTACTCAATCATAGATATATTATTAAAATAAAAACTCATGTAATATACATGAGTTTAGTAAAGTCTATCAAAAGCAAAATATTAGCAAATCTTACCTGGATTAAGAATATTTTTAGGATCAAAAGCAAGCTTAATATTCTTTAATATTTCCATTCCTTGTTCGCCCATTGATTCTTCAAGGAAAGGCTTCTTAGCAAAGCCTATGCCGTGCTCTCCTGAAACTTTGCCTCCTAGCTTGTTTGCCTCCTCATACATGCAGTCAAATACTTGGCTTAACTTCTTTTTCCACTCTTCTTCACTAAGATTATCCTTAAGAATGTATATATGAAGGTTTCCATCTCCTGCATGACCAAAGCCCTTAATTCTAATATGGAATCTTTCTTGTAATTCGTCTGCAAATTTCACAAATTGTGCAATCTTATTTCTTGGAACAACAACATCACATTCATCCATCTCAGTAGTGGAAGCTTTAATTGCCTCAAGGAAAGCGCCTCTTGCTGACCAAATAGATTCCTGTCTTTCTTGAGTATCAGAAATCAATACATCTAATGCCCCTTCTTCTAGACAAATATGAGCTACCTTATCATATGAATTTTCTATTTCTTCTTTACTGTTTCCATCGAATGTTAATAATAGATAGGCATCTGAAGTACTATCTGGAAACTTCTTTCCTAAAAATTCTTCAGACGCCAAAATAACATCTCTTACCATATATTCAATAGCTGTAGGAATTACTTTTGACTTAATAATTTTGGGTACTGTTTCTATTGCCATATCTAAGTTCGGAAATGGTATGAGTAAGCTTATAGCTTTTTTAGGCAATGGTAAAAGCTTTAATATTGCTTTAGTGACTATGCCAAGAGTACCTTCTGCTCCAACAATTAAGTCCTTCAAGCTGTATCCTGAGCTGTTTTTAACTACCTTCCCACCTAGCTCCATTACCTGACCATTTGGCATTACTATCTCTAGACCTCTTACATAATCTCTGGTAACACCATACTTTACAGCTCTCATGCCGCCTGCATTAGTGCTTATATTCCCACCGATAGTAGCGCTTTTTTCTCCTGGATCTGGCGGATAAAACAAATCATAGCTTTCAACATACTTAGATATTTCCATTAGTAATACCCCAGGCTCTACTGTTAATGTCAAATTTTCTTCATCTATTTCGAGTATCCTATTCATTCTTGTAAGACTTAACATTATACCACCATATATAGCAACAGAGCCTCCTACTAGACCAGTTCCTGAACCTCTAGGAGTAACTGGAATATCATTATCATATGCATATTTCATTATCTTTGAAACTTCTTCTGTATTTAAAACCTCTACAAGAACCTCTGGAGACTTTTTGATACCTGCAAGTTCATCGCGCCAAAAATCTTCGTTTATTTCTTCTCCAACAAATACTCTTTCTCTTCCACATACTTTAATTAAAAAATCTATATCATTTTTTACAATCTTCTTATAATTCATTTTTTACACCTCCAATACTGAAGTTAGGATATTCTTTTCTCCGTTTATTTTTTTTGACTTCAATCTGTCTACTAATTTAGGAATGATTTCATATATATCACCTGTAATTCCATAATGTGCAACATTAAATATTGGTGCATTTTTGTCTGAGTTTATTGATATTATACAATCTGAATTATTCATACCTGCAACAAACTGAATCGCTCCAGAAACACCTAAAGTAATTATAAGCTTTGGTTTTACAGTTCTACCGCTTAAACCAATCTGATTCTTTGCATTTGTCCATCCTGACTCAATAAGAGGTCTCGTAGCTGCTACTTGCCCTCCTAAAAGCTCTGCTAATTCATGTATCATTTTCAAATCTTCTTCTTTTTTAATTGCTCTTCCTGCAACTACAATTATTTCAGCCTCTTCTATACCTACTTCTCTTTTCTTTTTCTTTATTTCTAAAACAGTGATTTTTGATTGAAGCTTATCTTTAAAAATATCACAATAAATTATTTCTCCTTTTTTCTTTTCTTTCTTTTCGGGTGCATCAAAAATCTTATATCTCACTGTTGCAAACTGAGGCCTATGATTTGGAGTATATATGTGGGCCATAATATTCCCTCCAAAGGCAGGTCTTATTTGGTCTAGGTCTGTATTGTTTTGAATGTCCAATATTGTACAATCAGCTGTTAGTCCAGTTCTAAATCTAGCAGCTACCCTTGGTGCAAGAGACCTTCCTATAGTTGTACCTCCTACTAAAACAATTGATGGTTTATGCTTATTTATGAAATCTTCAAACACAGCTGCGTATGGTTCTATACGAAAGCTTTCAAGTTCATCATAATCATATATAAAAACCTTATCAACACCATAATGTAATAATTCATCTGCCTTGTTTTTGATACCATAGCCCATAAAAACGCAATATACAGGATAATTTATCTTTTCTGCCATTTCTTTCGCCTTACCAATAAGCTCATATGTTACAGGATGGATATCTCCATCAACATGGTCAACATATACAGCTATCCCATTCCATTCGTCCTTGTTTATTTGATGTGTTTGTGTTTCAACGAACTCGAAAGCACCTTCAGGTCCTTTTTTGACACAAATCCTACACATCTTGCAAGCTGAAGTAATATCCAGTTTGTTTTGTGTATATTCAATTGCTCCAAAAGGGCATATTTTTAGAGTCTCTTCAATATTTTTTATCTTATGCTGATGTATTATTATCTTAGACATATTATCCCTCCTTATATAATTTTCTGTTCTTTTAGCTTAGTAACCAGCTTCCCTACTAACTCTTCAGTACTTCCTTCCCATATTTCATAATCAATATTACTCTGTGGTGGAAATATCCTTTTGACCTGCGTAGGTGAACCATTAAGTCCGTATTTCATTTCATCTTGTTCATCATAATCCTTCAATCCATAAACAGGTATTTGTTTATCCTTAGTAGACATTTTTAGTTTAAATGATGGAAGCCTTGGTTGGAATATGTCTTTCTCAACTGTTATGAGACACGGATACTGTACCTCAACGATCTCTACTGTAGTGGGCATATCCATCTCAATAACTATCGATTGTTTCTTTATTTCAATTATATTTAATACATTTGTAGCATGAGGTATACCTAGAAATTCAGCAATTTCTGGACCTACTTGAGCAGTGTCTCCATCTGTCGTCATCTTCCCACATATAATCAAATCTGGAACCCCTACTTTCTTTATACCTTGAGATATTGTATAAGCTGTAGCAAGAACATCAGCCCCTGCAAATTTTCTGTCTGATAAAAGAGCACCTTCATCAACACCCATCATAAAAGCCTCTTTGATTATCTCTGCTGCTTGTGGAGGTCCCATGCTTAGAGCACATATCTTGGCGCCAACTTTCTCTTTAATTCTTATAGCTGTTTCAATGGCATACAAATCATAAGGGTTCATCTTAGAATCGATTCCATCTCTTTTTAACACACCAGTTTCTTCATCAACCTTTACGTCTGAAGTCCCTGGAACCTGCTTGATACAAACAATTATTTCCATATCGATACCTCCTATTTACATTTGGTACTATGGTCATACCAGTTATATTTTAATAGTATCACATCATTAATAAGGTTTCTACTTTTGATAGTATTTTAACAAAGGATAATGTAAAAAAGGCACCTCTAAATATTAGTTTTTTTATCTAACATTTGGGGCGCACTTTAAAGATAAGTAGTGTTATAAACTTTTAATTATTTTATTAATATAATCTAAATGTGCTTTCATAGCTAATGCTGCTTTATCAGAATTATTAGAGATTATAGCATCACATATTTCTTTGTGGTGAATTATTAATGTATCTCTGTTTTTTGCCTCAGACATGATTTTTAGTCGAGCATCTTTGATGAAAGCTTCCATAAGACTTGATATTGCATTTAAAAGAGTCAATATCAAATAATTGCCAGTTAACTCAGCAATTTTGTAGTGAAACTTTTTATCTATCTCTGCACTGTCTTTTTCATTATCTGCATTTTTTAGTTCTTCAATTATTTGTATTAGTTCATCCTTTTGGCTTGATTCTATTCTTGTAGCTGCTAGTCTTGCAGCCTCTATTTCTATTACTTTTCTTAATTCTAGAACATCTCTGGACTTACCTTTATTAAGCATAAACATCACTGAAAGGGGCTCGAAAATACCAGATTCAAGGTCACCTTTTATGTATGTTCCTTCTCCCTGTCTACTTTCAATGAGTCCAATAATCTCAAGTGATCTAAAGGCTTCTCTTATAGATGTTCTGCTAACTCCCAGCATTTCTGCTAAATCTCTCTCAGATGGGAGCTTATCTTCCTTCTTTAAGGTTCCATTCATTATCATCTCTTGTATCTGTTCAATAACTTGCTCGTATATTTTTTTGTTCTTTATCTGAGTAAACATGTGCTAATCTCTCCTGTTTTCAAACTATTGCTCTTAATATTTCGTAAATCGTTTTTCAACTATTCTATAATTACTACTGAATACAATATAACATATAGCCTTTTGCTTCACAAGTTAAGCAAACAATCATTTCTATCATTTTATTAGTCCTTCTTCAGCGGTTTACACATTGAGTTTTGTGGATTGCTTATAAAGCCATATTTTTCATATAGTCCATGTGCGTCTTTAGTCATCAAAATACCAAGCTTATCCTTAAATTCATCAGAATTTACGATACATTCAACCAAATTTTTACCAATGCCTTTACCTCTATGTTCTCCACTAACTATAACATCACATAACCAAAACATAGTAGCATAATCTGTAACTACTCTTGCATATCCCACTAATTTGTTATTATAATATACTCCATAATTAACGGAATTATTTATTGCAGCTTCTTGTACTTCTTTAGCTCTATTTTTACCCCAATATGTTTTTGAAAGCATATCGTAAATTCTGTCAATTGATAATAGTGATTTATCATCACTTATTACATAATCACCAAATTTTTTTTTCATACTTATCCCCCTTATAGTTATTTGAAAATTATTTTATTTTATAAATATATCTATTCGTCATCATATTACATTATCCTTTTATATTAAGTTTCTAAACAAAAAGACGGTCAATTGACCGTCTACACTATTTCTTATCTTCAACTTCTTTTATTATTCTATTAACAAACTCATCAACTTGCATTGAGCCAATATCTCCTTCATCTCTCACTCTTACTGAAACTGCATTGCTTTCAGCTTCTTTTTCTCCTACTACAAGCATATAAGGTGTCTTTGCAAGCTGAGCTTCTCTTATCTTGTATCCAATTTTTTCTGCTCTAGTATCAACTTCGGCTCTAATGCCTTTTTCTTCTAGCTTCTTCTTAACATCATAAGCGTATTCATTGAATTTATCTGATATAGGGAGTACATTTACTTGAACTGGTGACAGCCATACTGGGAATTTTCCTGCATAATGTTCTATCAGTACTCCTATAAATCTTTCCATACTTCCTAGTATTGTTCTGTGAATCATTACTGGTCTATGCTTTTCATTGTCTTGACCTATATATGTTAAATCAAATCTTTCAGGCATCTGGAAGTCAAGCTGAATTGTAGCACACTGCCAAGTACGTCCAATACTGTCTTCTAGATGGAAATCTATCTTAGGTCCGTAGAATGCTCCATCACCTTCATTAACTATATATTTGATGCCTTTTTCTTCTAAGGCTTCTCTTAGATTGTCTGTAGCTATATTCCATTGTTCTTCTGTTCCCATAGAGTTCTCTGGTCGTGTTGAAAGCTCTACGTGATACTTAAATCCAAACACTTTATAGACGAAATCTGCTAAGTCTATTACATTTATAAGCTCTTGCTTAACTTGCTCTGGAAGCATGAATATATGTGCATCATCTTGTGTAAATGTTCTTACCCTCATAAGTCCATGTAAAGCACCTGCTAGTTCATGACGATGAACTTGACCAAGTTCAGCCCATCTAAGCGGTAAATCCCTATAGCTAAACATTTGAGATTTATATATAAGCATAGATCCAGGACAATTCATAGGCTTAATAGCATAATCGCTATCATCTATTCTTGTAAAGTACATATTTTCTTTATAATGATCCCAGTGTCCTGATTGATGCCATAGCTGTTCATTTAATATAAGTGGAGTTTTTATTTCTCCATATCCTCTCCTAGTATGTTCTTCTCTCCAAAATCCCTGTATAGTATTCCAAAGAATCATTCCTTTTGGATGGAAGAATGGGAATCCAGGTCCTTCACCATGCATACTAAATATGTCAAGCTCTTTTCCAAGCTTTCTATGGTCTCTTTTCTTAGCTTCTTCAAGCATTAATAGATATGCATCTAAGTCTTTTTGCTTTTCAAAAGAAGTCCCATATATTCTTTGAAGCATAGGTCTTTTTTCATCGCCTCTCCAGTATGCTCCAGCTATGCTTGTTAATTTAACTGCTTTTACCTTCTTAGTACTTGGTAGATGTGGTCCTCTACAAAGGTCTGTAAAGTCACCTTGTTGATAGAAAGATATTACTGAGTCCTCTGGTAAATCCTGAACTAATTCTACCTTGTAGTCTTCTCCAGCTTTCTTCAAATATTCTAAAGCTGCATCTCTGTCTAGCACAAATTTCTTAAGCTCTAAATTTTCTTTTGCAATCTTAGATATTTCCTTCTCAAGCATCTCTAAGTCTTCTGGAGTAAACCTATGCTCAGTATCTATGTCATAATAGAACCCATCTTTTATTGAGGGACCTATAGCAAGCTTAGCATCTGGAAAATGTCTTTTTACTGCTTGAGCAAGCATGTGAGCACTTGTATGTCTAAATATCTCCTGCCCACCTTCATCTTCAAATTTCAATAGTTGAACCTTTGCATCTTCATTTACTTCTTCTTCTAATCCTAGTAACTCACCATTTACAAAAGCACCAAGAACCACTCTTGCAAGTCCCTCGCTTATGCTTTTTGCGATATCTACAACCTTTATTCCACTTTCGTATTGTCTAACCGAACCATCTGGTAATGTAATATTAATTTTTGACATATTTTCTCCTCCTCATTTTTTATAAAAATAATAAAAACTCCCGCTCCTAGATGCTCATCTAGGGGCGAGAGTTTTTCCCACGGTTCCACCCTAATTAGAATTTTCATTATAACAAAAACTTCTGTGTTATAAAGATTCCACTCGAGTGATTATAACGTAATCAACGGAAATCCTTACCCAAATAATTTGGTTTCGGATACAACTCAAGGATAGTTTTCAGTTTGATACATCTAGGGCGCTTCCAGCCACGACAACCCCTCTCTTGAGACTACTTCAAACTTACTCGTCCTCTCACTGCTTTATCTTATTGTATTGTTATATATTATAGTGCTAATGAAAAAAACTGTCAAGGATATTTTTTACTTATTTTTGCAACTTAAATGCCATTATTATTTTCACTAAAATCAGTATTTGGTTTTAATTTGTCATCATATTTATCTACATACATTTTTCCATTTTCATCTATGGTAGCATACATTACTTCATCAACCTTGTTAACTCCAAACATGTTTAGATTGTTTATTAAGTCCTTACCACTAATTTCTCTTTTTCTTAAATTCTCATAAATTATCTGTCCACCTATTATTAGTTCAGTTGGTATAGTCTCTGGCTTTGGAGGTAAATCAAGATCACCAAGCGTTACATTTCTTTTTTCACCTTTTTTTATTACACTTAGCAGTCCGTTCATTTCCAGAATTCCATATTCTACATCATCTGGTGTAAAGCAATCTGCCTGTCTCAAGAGCAACCCCAAATCGTCAACATTATATCTAGTACGTTTCATATTATTTTCTAGTATCTGACCATTCTGTATTACTAGTATAGGTTCTCCTTCTAGTACCTTTCTTACTGATCGTTTTTTTAGAGTTATAAGTGATACTAAAAATGTCAGTACTCCAAATAGTATCAATCCCAATAAGTGCTGCCACGTCTTTTGATTTACGTCGGTTGCTAAAGTAGCTGCTATAGAACCAAAGGTGATACCATTTATATACTCGTGAAACGTAAGCTGTGATACCTGCTGTCTTCCTAGCAGTCTAGTTATATATAATATTGAAAAAAAAGCAAGTAGCGTTTGAACAAAAACTTCAATAAATAGCTTCATTTTTATCAACTCCAATACAATAAACCTTATTTCTATAGAATTTCTTATATATATTTTGCTACTATTTGATAATACTATTCTTAAAGATAATTATTTTATTTGAGGTGAGAGAGGTGCGCTTATTATTTGAAATAATATTTTCAATATTATTTATTGTTGTTGGATATATTGTGCTATATATTTTAACAAAAAAAGAGCTAATTTAAACGAAAATGAGTCAGGGAACCGTTTAGTCCCCTGACTCACCTATTTACTATTCAGTAGGCGGCATTACATCGAGTGTAATATCTATATCTTTATATTGTTTATTTCTGTATATGGTTATTCTAATTTTGTCTCCAGGCTTATATTCTTCTATTGTATTAGATAAATCTGTTACTGTTTCTACATTTTTATCGTTTATCTTTGTTATAATATCATCTACCTTAAGATCAGCTTTTTCTGCAGGGCTATTGTAGTAGACTTTTGCAATGTATATACCTTTAGGTACATTATATTCTTTTGATATTTGGTCTGTAATATTTGTTATTCCAACACCAATCCAAGGTCTCTTTACATATCCATTTTGCATTAACTCATTTATTATAGGCAAAGCATCATTTATTGGTATTGCAAATCCCATTCCTTCTATATCCGGTGCAGAAAGCTTTACGCTATTGATTCCGATTATTTCTCCTCTCTCATTTACAAGTGCTCCTCCACTATTACCAGGATTTATTGCTGCATCTGTCTGAATAAGCTTCATTTTCTTTTCTCCTAATGATAATGATCGGTCTAAAGCACTTACTATTCCTGCAGTAACAGTTCCTGAAAATTCTTCACCTGCAGGATTACCAATAGCTACAGCCAGCTCACCAACTTTTATCTTGGTTGAGTCACCAAATTTCCCTGCTGGTAAATTGGTAGCATCTATCTTTATTACTGCAAGGTCAGTTTTAGCATCTTGACCTAATACCCTTCCTTTATACTCTTTCCCATCATGTAATGTTACTAAAAGCTCTGATGCACCATCAATAACATGCTGATTTGTTATTATATATCCATCTTCTCTGTATATTATTCCTGAGCCTGTACCTTTATCCATGCTCTGTGTCATAAATCCACTATTAACATTAACCTTGTTTTTTATCATAACTATAGACGGAAGTACTTTATCAGCTACTTCTACTACTGGGCTGGTATACCACTGTGTGCTAGTGGTTGTTTTATTCTGTGCAGCAGCTTCTGCCGTGCTTGCTACATTAGAATCTGATACATTAATAAAACCATACATAAATCCTCCACCAATTAGCATTCCTATGATGACTGAAACTAAAACCATATTGATTAGTCTACTCTTTTTATATTTTTTCTCTACTCTGTCCTGTTGGTATTCAACATTAGGATTTTCATTGAAATTATCCATAATAAAACCTCCTTTTATATTCGATATTCTATTTGATTTTATTATAGACAATAATTTTTAAAAAAATATGAACAAATTGTAAATTATAATGAATCCTCATCCTCTAATCTTAGTGTAAATGTAAACTCAGTTCCTCCGTCTATTTTGCTTTGAACCCATATTTTCTCGTTATGACTTTTAATAATCTCTTTTACTATAGATAATCCTAATCCTGTCCCTTTTACCTGTCTTGATCTTGATTTATCTCCTTTGTAGAATCTTTGCCAGATATTTTTTATATCATCTTCTGATATTCCTATACCAGTATCCTTTATTGACACTATAGCCTTCTTATTTTCCTTTTCTGCTTTTATAATTAAGCTATCCTTATCATGCATAAATTTTATTGCATTATCAATTAGATTTGATAATACTTGAGATATACTATCTTTTTCTGCTAAAACAAATATAGGGTCATGACTAAAAGAAACTTCGACCTCTATATTTTTTTCTTCAAGTTTATTACTGAATTTTATAATATTTCTTCTAATGAGCTCATTTATGTCAAACTTAGTCATATTCACAGAATATTTTCCAGACTCCATCTTGGATAAGTCAAGAAGGTTGTTTATTAATTCAGTAAGTCTTTCTGTCTCATCTGATATTATATTCAAATACTCTTGTCTTTTTTCATAGGTTAAGTCCATATTCATTAACCCTTTTATATACCCTTTTATTAAAGTCAGAGGAGATCTAAGCTCGTGAGAAACATCTGCAATAAATCCCTTTCTCATTTCTTCAAGCTTATCTAACTCTTGAGCCATATTATTAAATGATTCTGCAAGCTGGCCTATTTCATCATTAGATTCAATAGCTACTCTCTTACTAAACTCTCCTGATGCTATAACCTTAGTTATTTTGTTTATTTCAAGTATAGGCTTTGATATCTTTTGTGAAATAATATATAAGAGTATCGTTGCTATTAATAATGATATACCTATAGCATAAAATATTATTTTATATATTTCTCTCAGTGTTTCATTAACTTCGTATATTGGAGAGTGCATAAACACCCCAGTCACGACCTCGCCATTAATAAATATTGGGACCCCAACAGTCATTACAGGACTACCAAAATATTCATCATATTCTCCTCTTTTAGTTATCACATTTCCTTTGAGCACACTTATTATATCCTCTTCCGAGAGCTGCCTTCCTATCCATTTAGTTTCTGTTTTGCTAGAAACACCATAAACATACCCCAGTCTATCTACAACCCAAATTTTTGTATTAAGAAATCGCTCTATTGACTCAAGCTCAGTACTCAGCCTTTCATATCCAACTTCTCCATTAAGATGCCTTACAATTGTTGTATTCAACTTTTTGCCTTCATTAATAAGTGCATCACTTTTTTTATCAAAGTAGTAATTTCCAAGCATCTTAATCATTGATGTGCTAAGTATTATAAAGCTAAGCAATATAACTATAAAATATACAAATGTAAGCTTTCTAAATACTGAGTTAAACAACTTTCTTCACCTCAAACTTATATCCTACTCCCCAAACTGTCTTTATCTCATATTTATCTTCTACTTCTCTCAGCTTTTCCCTAAGTCTTTTTACATGTACATCAACAGTTCTTGTATCTCCTAAAAAATCGTATCCCCATATCTGTTCTATAAGTTGTTCTCTTGTAAACAGTTTATTTGGATGTGATGCAAGAAAATATAATAATTCCATTTCTTTTCTTGGAAGCTGTATAACCTCATCTACTACTTTTATACTAAAATCATCCATATCTAAAGCTAAGCTAGGAAATATAATTTTTTCCTCAGTATTAGTATCTTTTGGAGACACTCTTCTTAATACTGCACGAATTCTAGCTATTAATTCTTCAGGATCAAATGGCTTAACAATATAGTCATCTGCTCCTAGTCTTAGTCCTAAGACTTTATCAAAGGTTTCTCCCTTAGCAGTCAACATGATTATTGGTACATCACTTATCTTTTTGACTTCTCTACATACATCATATCCATCCATTTTAGGAAGCATTATATCTAATATTACTAGGTTTGGCATTTCTGTTTTGAATATCTCTATTGCTTCTTTTCCATCATATGCTTTGACAACTTCAAATCTTTCTTTTTCTAAAAACATCTGTACAAGATTGCATATTTCAACATCATCATCTACAACAAGAATTTTGTCTATATGATTTGACATACTATCAACTCCATTTTTGTTCTTTATACTAATATTAGCAAATATACATAAGAAATTAAACTTTTTGATATAAATAAAAAAATTAGGGTAAATATAATCTATAATTTTGTTTATCATTTTGACTTTGGAGGTATTTATATGACTAGTATTTTAAATTCAGACAATGTTATATTAATCGGTATTCTAGCAAGTATTGGTGCAGGATTGGCAACTGGACTTGGAGCTATTCCTATTTTTTTCACAAAAAATATTTCTAATAAAACTCTTGATATAATGCTTGGGTTTGCTGCTGGTGTAATGCTAGCTGCTACATCATTTTCTTTAGTTGTTCCTGCTATAGATTATGGTGGCGGTGGAGTTAAGGGGGCTGCTATTGCATTAGTAGGAATTCTATTAGGTGGAATTTTTTTAGACTTTACAGATAAGCATTCACCACATGTTCACCTTTTAGATAAACGTGAGGAAGGAAGAAAATCTTCTCTAGCTAAAATGTGGCTATTCATAATAGCTATAACAATACATAATTTCCCTGAAGGACTTGCTGTTGGTGTTGGTTTTGGTGACAGAAATATATCTAATGGATTAACTTTAGCTATAGGTATAGGCTTACAAAACCTTCCTGAAGGAATGGCTGTTGCACTTGCTTTATTAAGAGAAAAATATTCAACTGGCAAAGCATTCTTCATAGCTTTACTTACTGGCCTAGTGGAACCTATAGGAGGATTTATAGGATTATTTTTAGTACAATTTGCAAGGCCAATTCTTCCACTAGTTCTTGCTTTTGCTGCTGGTGCGATGTTATTTGTTATAAGTGATGAAATAATTCCTGAGACTCATAAAAATGGTTTTGAGAGACAAGCAACTTATGGAGTATTAATTGGATTTGTTATTATGATGTTTTTAGATGTTACTTTAGGATAAAAAAGAAATGTCTGCATAATATTATGCAGACATTTTTTTATTCATTTACTATACAATAATATTTAGATATAAGCTTGTCCAGCTCAACGCTCAATTCTAAAGCTTTCTCTTTATCTACATGGTCATTAGATAAAAGTTCATCTAGCTCCTCTCGCTTGTCCTTAATGATGTCCTTTATTCTAAATAACGCCACTTTTTTCATATCCTCTTCCCTTCCCTACAATAAAATAGATAGCAAGCTTCAATTAGATTTTCACTCTCAATTTTGTAAAACTTTAATTGCCGTGTAATATAATACCATTTCCTTTCTTATGTTTCAACATTTTTTAATATATTTTAGCAAAACTTTAATGGTACATTTTACGACATTTTTTTGAGCTTGCAAACTATTTATTATGGTCTATTCTCTATTCATTACCAATTTATTATTGAACTTAATAACATTGTTTAATACTGTCCACACACCTTCAACTTCAAACCCTTTTCTCCAAGAAGCTGTTCCTACTAAATCATGTTTATACACTAATGATGACTTAAGCTCTATTGATTTTTCGTCCTCAATCCATATTCTATATTTCTTGCCATCTTTAATATACTCAGTATAATTCTGGCCTACATCTTCAAGCCACACTATCTGCGAATTATTGTCTTTTATCCTATTAGATACTGCCTCCATAGACAGGGCCTTTGACTTTACTGTTATCTTACCATTCGCATCCTTAGTTTCTTCCCATTCCCTTGTATAGAACGGTATTCCCATTATTAGTTTTTCCTTAGGAATATATTCAAGTGTTCTTTCTATGCTTCTGTCAACCCAACTTAGTGAAGCTACAGATCCACTTTTTGGACTTGCAGCCCAGTGTTCATCATAAGTCATCACCATCACGTAATCTAATATTTGGCTCAGCTTTTCTCTATCGTAAAACTTCGACCATGTTGAACTAGATGATGGAACAGTTGTATCCATAGATACTACTAAATTTTGTTGCTTTAATGCTTTTGTTAGCTTGTCTACAAAACTAGTAAGATTGTCTTTATCTTCGTAGTATACATTTTCAAAATCAATATTTATTCCATCAAGGTCATAAATACTCGCATAAATTAATATCTGATTTATTGCTCTTTCCTGTGCCTTCTCATCAGCAAGTAAGGCTTTAGTCAATTCTTTATCAAAACTATTGTCAATAAGTCCCCATACCTTATATCCTTTAGAATGCGCATCTTGTGAATACTTATAATCAGCATTGTTTACCACATATCCACTTGCATCAACTATTGAAAACCAAGTAGGAGATATTACATCGAGGCCTTCTATCTTCTGTTCTGTTGATAGATCAGGAGAGTATTTTCTCACGTATTCCCAGACAAGATTAAGCTTTCCAGTCGGTTTCCAGTCTTCTCTAACCTCATTTAGAGATATATCTACGTTCTTTTCCTCCACGTTAGCATCAATGTATTTTTTCTGAACATATCCTATAAAACCCTTATCTGTTCTTATTTTTACCCATTTCCCATCTTCTTCAAATACTAAAACCCTTTCATCCTTGCTTAGCTTGTCCAGTTTAGAGCTAAATGAAGATTTATCAAGTCTTAGATATGTAGAGTGATTTATCTTTCCAATTTCATCATTTTCTCTTATTTTGTCTATGATTAGTATATTACTTTCTTCTTTATATTCCACTGATATACCAAATATTTTTTCTAATCCTACAATGTTTATGTAATTTATATCATCAATATTTTGAGTGAGAAAATTCAGATTTATTCCATCTTCTATTCTATTATCTAATTCCTCTGTTTCGAGCTTAAAATTAGGACTTTTTATGTTCACATATAATCTGTTGTATTGCTCGCTTAATTCTATATCACTATAAATATAGTCCTTTAATAAACTTACTGGTATAAGTATTTGATTCCCCTGAATAACTGGATAGATATTAGTCTGTATATTCTGGTCATCAATTACAATGTTTACTACCTCATCTGAAAATGCCATAACAGTATGATATGGTTCAACTGGTCTTAAAAACAGCATTCCTACCATTGAAAATAAAGTCATAACAACTACAGTAAATGTAAATAATAGTACTTTTTTCGCCATGTGCCTACCCCCTATAGTTCTTTTAATATATTATACCAGTTTTTCGTTAGTATTTAAGCCAATTAACGTTACAGTTTAATTACAATACTATTACTTTTTGAAAAAACAACAGGACCTATAAAGGTCCTGTTGAAACGGGGGAGTTTGGGGGATTTAATGATAATTATTATCATCTATCTATTCCTTTTTTACCCGATATAATATCATTTAAACATTTATTATGACTCTTTTTTTAAAAATAATGATAAATAATGTCTTATTTTAAATCTATTAATTCAAAAAAGCTTTCTTTAGGTGAGCCATGAATGTACTCCACCCCAACAATTGCTCTTTCTTTATCAGGAGAGACAGAAGTGTATATATACGATAGTCCTTCGTCATTGTAAGTGTCAAAACTAAATACGGTCTCATGTTTTAAGTCTTTATCAATGTCATATATACCATCTTGAGAGATCACAACTAATTTATCATCTTTCTCAAATATCTGCTGTATATAGCTTTTAGATTCAAATATTTCTATAATTTCTCCAGTATCTCTATTAAAAGCTTTTACAGAAGATATTTCCCCATCAAGTTCATTCGACTCATAATATAATAATGTTCCATCATCTTGCATTTTTAAAGGAACAGTTGTTACTAGGATGTTATTGTAGTACATGTCTATTTTTATTTTAAAAATCTCTTTCACTTTTTCAGTACTAACATTAACATAATTCATAGCATATTTTTCATTTATTTCACTATCATGTGTCCGACCTAAGATTTCATCTGCTGTACTTTTAGGCACTGTATCAATGAAGAAACCCGAACTCTCTATTCCCCAAGTTATAGGATTTACTGCTAAGGAATCTTTAAGGTCAATATATTTAAGAGAATTATCTTCGGTACTATAAATACCTACTCTATCAGATAAGTAAAAATTCGTATCTTCGCCCTCTAAAACGTATCCACTATTTTGTTCCGATTGAACTAAGAAAGCAAGTTCCTTTCCATTAGTAGACCAGCATGGATAGGATATAATCGCTCCATCAATAATGATTTCTTTTTTCACTTTATTATTAACTGTATCGATAATCTTCAAACTATTACTTTTATCTGTTTCTTGCGAAGAAATGTGGATCGAATCATGACTCCATCTAGCTGCTAAATACGAAAATACATAGTCCATGTCAGGAATTGATTCATTTAGAATGAGTGCTCCACTTTCAATATCATAAATATATCTTTGAAAATGCTCTTGAGTACTATCTTTTGTAGGAGAGCCATTGATTATAATTTTTCTCCCATCTGGAGATATATTATACCACCTTTGGGAATCCATGATTTTTGTACTTTCTTTGTTTTTAGATAAATAATACAGTCCATTAAATCCATCATTCGAGTATATGAGCCCTTGCCCATCATTCACTAGTGTCTGCCAGTAATACTCGCCGTCTAAATTAAATGTTTGTTTTATTTCTTTGGTTAAGGTATTAAATTCATAGTACCTGTTATTCATACCATCTTTTGAATAACATTTGTAAGCAAAATTAGTATTATTAAGCCATTTGACATCATAAAAAGAAGGCTGTAGTTTACTTTTTGAATCAAATAATATTTTTATTTTATTTTCACTATTATCAACTGTAAATATTTTTTCCGCTTCTTCTTTTAACTCATCTTCACTTGTTTTATGTTTATCTTGGATTTCAACATCCTGAACATCAGTATTAGTTTGTACATCTTTGATAGAATCATTTACTTCGGTACTTTTACAAGCTATTAAAAAAGTTAATGCTATAGCTAATATTGCAACTATCAGCCCTTTTTTATTCATATCATCAACTCCTAATATAATATTAATCATACTGACGTAAATACTGTTATTTTGTTCCATTATTACAGCAAAATATCAGTACTTGTAAATCAATAAAAAAATAAAGTATAATACAGTTAAAGTAAATCTTGAAAATGTTCGAAAGGGAGATGTTTTTTATGGAAAAAGTAACTGACAAATTTTTAAGGTATGTAAAAATTGATACGAAATCAGATGAGAATTCTAAAACCTTTCCAAGCACAAAAAAACAATTTAATCTAGCTAACCTATTAGTCAAAGAATTAAAAGAAATAGGGCTTAATGATGCTTCAGTCGATGAAAAAGGATATGTAATGGCTACTCTTTCTTCTAATATTGACAAGGACGTTCCAACTATAGGTTTTATTGCTCACATGGATACAAGCCCAGACATGTCTGGTGAAAATGTAAACCCTATTTTTGTTGATAACTACAATGGAAACGATATAATCTTAAACAGTGAAAAAAATATTGTTCTCTCTCCAAAAAATTTCTCAGATTTAAAGGAATACATAGGTAAAACATTGATTACTACAGATGGAACTACTCTACTTGGTGCAGATGATAAAGCTGGTATAGCTGAGATAATTACAGCTATAGAGTATCTTGTCAACAACCCTTCTATTAAACATGGTACAATAAAGGTAGCATTTACTCCAGATGAAGAAGTAGGTCAAGGTGCTGACTATTTTGATGTAGAGAAATTTGGTGCTGACTATGCTTACACAATAGATGGTGGAACAATTGGTGAACTTGAATACGAAAACTTCAATGCTGCTGGGGCAAAAATAACTATTCAAGGTAGAAATGTCCATCCCGGATCTGCAAAAAACAAAATGATTAACTCTATGGAAATAGCTATAGAACTAAATGCAATGCTACCAGAGAACCAAAAACCACAGTATACTGAAAACTATGAAGGTTTCTTCCATTTAGTGGGGATAAACGGAGAAGTTGAAGAGACTACTATTCAATATATTATAAGAGATCATGATAAAGATAATTTTGAACAAAAGAAAAAACTTATTAAAAAAGTAGTTGAGTTCCTAAATATAAAATATGGTGAAAATACATTATCATTAGAGCTAAAAGATCAATACTATAACATGAAAGAAAAAATTGAACCCGTTATGCATGTGGTTGATATAGCAAGTAGAGCTATGAATGAAGTCGGAGTTAGCCCGAAGATTAAGCCTATTCGCGGAGGCACTGACGGAGCAAGGTTATCTTACATGGGATTACCATGCCCTAATATTTTTACTGGTGGGCATAACTTCCATGGCAAATATGAATATATATGTGTAGAGTCTATGGAAAAAGCAGTTGAGGTTATACTTAAGATAGCTGAGCTATATGCTGAATAAAGGCCCCTCCAGATATTGAAATGTGCAAGAATTGTTACTCTCATACAATAAAGCACGCCATCAAATAAAAAGGATAGATTATGTGTCCTTTTTATTTTTTTGTGCCGAAAAATAGAGACCGACATTAAAGTCAGTCTCAATAAATATGCCCTCAAAACTTCAAATTTTTTTACAGATTATGATCAGCAATATAGTTTTCAGCTACTACTCCTAAATCATCATAAAATTTAGCTGTAGTTCTATATTTGTGTTCTTCTACTTCTGCTTCATAATTTCTGAAACCAAATATCTTTTTGATGCTAAGTCGTTGAGTTATCTTCTAGGACACTTAGGTTGATACAAAATACCGATACAGTTTACATTCATTCCTAAATTAGCAAAAACCATAGCTGCTGCTGCAACGCTACCTAATAATTTAGTTTTCCCTTTCATTCAGTTCACCTCCTAAATCATCTATTTTTTTCTTTGCCACCAAAGGTGTCAAAGTAATTCCCTCACATAAAAAACCAAATGATGCGATATTACCATAAACAATAAATGATGTACTAAATAGGCTTAGGATGATAATGATTACGCTTCCTATAAGTATTACAAACAAGCTCCTTTTTTTATATAACTTTGTTTCTTCCTCATTTAAAGGTTTATTTGGAGTATCAACAGGAGAATATAATATTGTTAAAATAATGGATACAGCTAATATAATAATCTGATAAATAATAGTGTGATTGATAGGTAAAAATATGACAAGATATATAGAAAAGAAAGTTATAATGTTGGTAACAATAAAACATTTCCAAAAGGATTCTAGATGCACCCCTCCTGCTTGCATTCTCAACATACTAAAGGCTAAAATAAAAGCAATAGCTTCTTTCAAAAGTCCCAGTGCAAACGCTATAATAAATAGGCCTATTCCCTTGATTGAAGTAATAAGCAATACTTCCATTCCAAAAACATATAAGTCCATTTCTTTTTCATCAATAGTATTATTGCGCTTCATAATATTAACCACATAAGATGCCATTTGATTAATCATTTTTCATCTTCCTTTTAATATTTACTCTAAGTTAAAAATACCACAATTTTACTTTAAGGACAAGCTATTAGGCATAAGTGGTCGAATAATAGGCATAACTTGCATAAAAAAAGATATATTAATCGAGAGTACTGAAAAATATCCTCTTTTCAATAATAGACATAACACTACGATTTTTGTAGATGTTATGTCTATCACTATTTCCGTTTTAATATGAAAAACAATTACTGAAATAAATGTAAAAATGCGAAGAATTTTCTTTATCTAATTATGGACTTTGCGCTTAAGCATGGCTATAACAGGACAAACAACACGTTCCCCTGGTATGCTATTCTAAAAAAGAGCATAGCATTCGCTACACTCTTAAAATACATGTTAGTAAACTTTCCAAGCCTTCTATACAATCTATCCTTATCATTTATGTTAATTCTTCCGATCTATTCAATACTAAATTCTATCTTACTAAAATCCATATTAAGCTTTTCTTGTAACTCGCTAGAAATCTGAACAGTTATCTCGGTAGAATTCGGTACTGTCTCAAAATGGTATACAATACCATCTGCTGTTAAAGCAGTTGTTGGTGATGAAATATAATCAGAATAATTTGATATTGTTATGTGTTGTTTTAGGTTCGGTATATCGATTTTATCAAAAACTTCTTTATACTTAATAGTACTTTGTATTATAGGAAAAAGCTTAATTTTTTTTACAAATATTAAGTCAAAAGTATTGTTTTCTATAACTAATTTATTAGAATCAGATATTTCTATTCTTTTTTCGATACCTTCACTATTACTCCATTTGACATAAGCAGAATAAACTACTTCTTGCTTGGCTATGTTAATTAATCTTTCTTTATTCATGGTTTCTAACTGAGAGTCAATAAATTCACGGTAGTAGTCTCGCTCCTCTTCTAATAACTTTATATCATTTTCTTTTTTTGTTATATCTTCTTCAAGCTTTGCTATCTTCATATTTAGTTCATTTATTAAATCCTTATATGTTTTATCATTTTCATCTTCAGTATAATTGTATGAAAAATTCTGATTTTCTTTATCCGTTTTTTTATCCATAATATTACAATTAGTTAAAATAATGACTATTAATAATATAGATAAAAATAATATCCATTTTTTCATGCTTTCCTCCATAATTTAGTTAATTTAATTCTATTACCTTAGTTTACAAACTTTCCTAGATATTAATTATTGATAAAATAGTTTGTTTTTAATCTAATTAGAGAACAGGTCAAATAAATTCTTTATACCAGGCTAATCTGAGTTTTCAAATGCTAATTTAAAAAGTGTTAATATGACTATTTCATAATTAGATGAAAATTACATGGCTTAAGTTTTTACGGTTTTATATATTTACTATGGCAACAATTTTGTTAGAATAATTTCAATTATAAAGATTCGTAAAAAAACTAGCAAATATTCTATCTATTTAAATAAAATGTTTATTTGACTCTAGCATATGATTACATTCTAGTTATTGTCAAGCTCATTTTAATTTATACTAGAGCTTTATGCACAACAGGTTACTTTAACTACCATTAGTCACAACAAAATACCTATGTTTATCAACTTTTGAAATTTTATAAATAGAGTTATAATTTACATCATGCCTTGGCAAGCAATAAACAACATTTGTTTTACTATTAGTCAAGTTAATTTTTATATTGCTACTCAAATCAAGATAATATATATTTGAATAACTATTATCCTTGATATAAGTTATTAGTAAATCATTATTTATTATATCAACTGATAAAATACTTTGTTCTTTTTCAATGAGGTTAAGTTTTTTTAGGGTGTGATCGTAAACATATACATTACTATTGTAATAGTCATCCATCCATACCGTTATATTACCATTTGAAAGAACACAAGCTAATTTAGTACCAGGAAGTAAAATATCTGTCTCTTGTGAATTTAAATCATATATTTTTATAATGTATTCATCTTCATCTCTATCTATGTAAGTTAATTTGTTATTCATTAGATATGGCCTTTTATATGGATTCCCATCAAGATCTACCTCATTATCTAAGATTTCTAATATATTTTTATTTATATCATATAATACAATTCTTTCCTCATAGTTGTCACCACTTGTACCTATAGATTCATACCACGCTAAATAATTATCAGATATAGTCATTATAGGTTCAATAAGCGAATTATTTAAGTCATCTGAGCAACGAATTATATCTGCTGAAAGGTCATTAAGGTCAAGTTTGTAGATTTTCCAGTTATAATTTGAGTCTACTACTTCCCAAAAGAGAAAATTAGCATTTGCATGTATTTCACTTATATATGATGGCTTTTTTATATCATTCATTTGAAAAATATCATAAGATTCAGCTGTTTTGATATCAAATTTATAAATTTTAAACTTGGTATGAAAATCTGATTTTACATTATCTGTAACTACATAGTAAACTGTATTATTACAGATCGTATGATCAGCTATAATCATGTTATCGACCATAGGAATTTCAATTATGTCAGTATCAATATTAAGTTTTCTTAAATTATCATAGTAATGTTTGTCAGTGTTCTTAATAGTAATATATTTTTTTGAGGTAAAGTTGCCTCGTTTTATTTCATTTTTAAAAGCATGGTTATTAATAGTTGGGGATTGAATGATTAAGAAATGTCTAATTGCTAAACATATAACTAATAGTAGTAATATTGAGCAAAATAAGTAAACATATTTATTATTTCTCATTTAAACCACCTCTTTAATAAAAATATCTATAGTAAGTAAACTATGAAAAACAATAACTTACTTACTATAGATAGAATATACTATCTCCAGACTATTAAATATCTACCTGATTTAGCACTTATAGAATTGTATGCTTCACGTATTGTGACGACATGTTTTCCACGATATGTTGATTTAGGATGAGAATCTGCTAAGTATACCTTACCACGCTCTAAGTCAATACCATAAACGCTTATATAATGACCAGCTACATGTCCGTTATAATAGTTTAAGTATTCAGTCTTTGCGTGTATGATAGCTGGATATCCAGCATCTAGGCTATTATATACCTCCTCACAGAAGTCTTCTTCCTTTTCTTCACTATATTCATCATAAGCATAGTTTGATCTCGGTACATAATCGTTCAAAACATTTTTCACCCTATATACTATTGTTCCATCTGAATTTGTACCCATCTCTCCTGCTAATGTTTCTAGCTTATCCCAATCTGTATCACCAGCTACTTCGTCGTACAAATTATCTATTGAAGTAAAAGTCTGTAATGTTGATGCTGGACCACAATAAGTATTATTTACTTGGTTAATGACATCCATAGATAAAACTATCCTAGCATTTGGTATAGACATTGGCGATATTTGAGTTGTTTTTAAATATTCTCTATCTATCATTCGCTGTATGTATTCTTCTGCATGCTCTACACCGTATTGTTCCATTTCTTCTTGAAACATTGGATCGTTTACATACTCAGAGCGAATCTTCTGTTCTATTTGTTCCATAATAGGATCATGCTTAGCTCTTGCAAATGCCATACAAGGTACTAATAAACCTATAGCTAATATGATAATAAAAATTGTTCTTAATTTTTTCATAAAAATCCTCCTTTTAAATTATCTTATTAAAGACTATATGTAGTTTTAATATTTCTTTATTGATATTTGCATACATTTACCGTATAACTGTACTTAGTTCTTGGTCTATTAACTCTATGAAACATACCTTCCGGTATTAATTTGAGTTAGCAGACTATTTTTTGATGCTCTTATATTCAATATGATATTATCTCCCTTTCAATTATTCTTTCTCTAGGAATATTGTTTTGAAATATATGTGAATATTTATATGATAAAATTACATCTATGCTAGCATCTTTATCTTTTGATGTAAAGTATTGTTTTAAATAATATTTTTTTCTATAATTAGATATTATTTTCATTTCTTCAATAATTATGCATTTTCTATATATATATGTATTTTTAGTACTTTAGCACTGATTATAGTATATAAAAGTTTGTTTATAGTATTCTTAATTAATCAAAATGTCCTTTTCTCTTAATATAAGCTAAATATGCAATATAAAGGGTGTTACTATTATAATCTTCTTTCATTCTATTTGATTATTTTCTAGGGCATTTAGGCTGATACAAAATACCGATACAGTTTACATTCATTCCTAAATTAGCAAAAACCATAGCTGTTGCTGCAACACTATTCAATATTTTAGCTTTTCCTTTCATTTAGGTCACCCCCTTAATCATTTATTTTTTTCTTTGCCACCAAAGGTGTCAAAGTAATTCCCTCACATAAAAAACCAAACGATGCGATATTACCATAAACAATAAATGATGTACTAAATAGGCTTAGGATGACAATGATTATGCTTCCTATAAGTATTACAAACAAGCTCCTTTTTTTATATAGCTTTGTTTCATCCTGATTTAAAGGTTTATTTGGAGTATCAACAGGAGCATATAATATTGTTAAAATAATGGATGCAGCTAATATAATAATCTGATAAAAAATAGTGTGATTGATAGGTGAAAATATGACAAGATATATAGAAAAGAAAGTTATAATGTTGGTAACAATAAAACATTTCCAAAAGGATTCTAGATGCACTCCTCCTGCTTGCATTCTCAACATACTAAAGGCTAGAATAAAAGCAATAGCTTCTTTCAAAAGTCCCAGTGCAAACGCTATAATAAATAGACCTATTCCCTTGATTAAAGTAATAAACAATACTTCCATTCCAAAAACATATAAATCTGTTTCTTTTTCATCAATAGTATTATTGCGCTTCATAATATTAACCACATAAGATGCCATTTGATTAATCATTTTTCATCTTCCTTTTAATATTTACTCTAAGTTAAAAATACCACAATTTTACTTTAAGGACAAGCTATTAGGCATAAGTGGTTCAATAATAGGCATAACTTGCATAAAAAGAAAGATATACTATTGTCATTGGTATAAATAAATTAATTCATTTCAGGCTGTCTTTAACCAATTATTCTTATTTTTTAGTTTTAAATTTATAATTAACTATTTTATAATGTAGGATGCTATCTATATTGTTTTCCTAAATTTTATTTTTCAAGCTATTATAAAAAATAACCTCTTATGAGTTTAGATAAAAATCATAAGGGGCTATTTTCTATTTACGGTAAGTTCGGTTGTTAAAAAGTACAGTTAATACTACTATTGAGTACTTCCTTAGGGGATTACAAATGTTATATATGGAATCTTATTTAACATCTGGTCATACTTTTCATGACTTACTTTCGAAACTTCAACTATTTGGTTATCTTTAAAAAGATTTATACCTAACTCACTTTTCTCCCCTTCGTAATAAACACTATTACCACTAAGATCGTAAGGGTAAAGGCCATCCCAAGGCAGTTCAATCATGCCATACTCGACCACAAGATAATCTTCCTCTAAGGTAGACTTTTTAATAAATTCCACTGGTGCCATTCCTTCATAATTATTTTTAACTGCTACTGATTTTGGTATAGCTCCATATTGCTTTAGAGGATACAAAGTAAAATCTTTTTGGAAACCTACTGAAATATTAGGATACTCGTTATTAGGATTAGAATAAAAAACAATATCTTTATCATACTTATCTTTATCAACTATTGCTGTAAGACCATTGGTGCTGTAATATATTTTATCGTCTTTTATTTCAGACTGTATGATTAAATCATCATATAATTTCTTCTTAATATCATTAATATCAACATTTTTCATTATCTCTTCTTCACCGTCATTATATTTAATAATAATTTGTACTTTAATATTATCTTTTTTTCCTTCTAGTAGCCTTTCTTGAATTTCAAAAACATGTGAACTTTTATAGTTTGGAAATGAAAATGTTTTTATAGCTGGTAGAACGTTAACATATTGTTCTAAAAAGTATGTTGTATAACTATACTCTGTAGACACGATATTTTGGATGTTTTTTACCTTCACATTAGTTATAATCTGCCCATTACTATATTTAGATGTTGCATCTAAACTTGAACGTGACTGAGTTTGTACAAGCCAAATAGTAGCTATTGCTACAATAATAAGCATGATAAAAACATATTTCCTCATAATACCCTCCAAGCGTTTATAATGAAATTATAAATATTATTATAATTGCTTCAGGATGGCTTTTCAGCCATCCTGGGAAAACTTCTTTAGAAACTGGAAAATTTTCTCCGTTTTTGTTTGCCAAAATCTCTTCCTTTTATTTTACCAGTTACATTTGCTCATTTAAAGTTTTATAGGAAATTATTCTATAAACATAATATCCATCATTTATGTAATCTTCTAATTGAGTATAGTTTCTACTAGCTGGGTCATGAATATAAATATACTTTTTAGCAACGGAGCCTATTTCAGAGTCGTCCTTTGTTTCAAGTATTCCCCTAGCTGCTACAAAATGAGTGCGATTGCCCTTTTTTACTCCAATAATAACCGGTCTATTGAGCCTTATTTGCCCCCTTACATCATCATATGCGTCGTCCACAGTTGAATAAGAAACACTGCTAGACTTAACTAAGCTAACATTATAAGCTAAAGGTACATTTCCCCAGTACATATTTCCATCATTATCAGGTTGATAAGGGAGAAGTTTATTGTTAACTTGCTTTGGATTATCGTTATATTCAAAATAATCTAGGACCATAGTAGTACTAGTTAGTGCACACCCATGGGTACCGATAGTATTTGTTCCATTTAACAATTGATGTGATGACCAACTACGTCCACTTTGCTGATACCTTGAAAAACTCAACAGCTCTTTTTCTACTACTCCTGGAACACTATAAGGTACTATTACATTGGGACCATATAGATATGTTCTATATTCTGAATAAGACATATTACCAATGAAATCACCATAACTATCTTCTACTATTATAGAATCATCTGACTGAATTTCATCAATATTGTAATTTTTCACCTTATCTAAACTGCCTACTTCAGAAGCCAATGCACTTGTACTAAAAGATATCAATAGCACAGCAATTAAAAGCAAACTAAAAATTTTTTTATTTACTAATTTTATCATGATACTCCTCCTATAATATGTTTAGAACAGCATTTTAAGTGTTCTAAATTTTTTTATTCTTTTCATTTCCAATTGTAAATTGAGATATCCTAATGCTAGAACATACCTAGATTATTTCTTAGGGCATTTTGGTTGATACAATATACCAATGCAGTTTACATTCATTCCTAAATTAGCAAAAACCATAGCTGTTGTTGCAACACTATTCAATATTTTAGCTTTTCCTTTCATTTAGGTCACCCCCTTAATCATTTTTTTCTTTATCACCAAAGGTAATAAAGTTATGTCTTGGTATAAAACCATTAATACAGAACTAACAAGCAATATAGTAAATAAAGTTATAATATTAAGTTAATGCTTGTTTAAATCAAAAATACCACAATTTTACTTTAAGGACAAGCTATTAGGCATAAGTGGTTCAATAATAAGCATAACTTGCATAGAAAAAGATATATTAGGCTATATCTTTTTTAAAAGGTAATGCTATGTGCACATTAAAAGTACTCTCTTTATCTTCAATCTTAAGGAGTCCTTCATAACGCGTTACTATTCTTTGTATATTATTTAGACCAAATCCATGGTTCTCCTTGTCTTCCTTTGTAGTAAATCTGCTCCCTATAGAGTTCGACTTAATGCTTACTACACTAGATTTTGTATTAGAAACTTCAATAACTAAATAATTCCCTTTTATTTTCATTTTAAAATCAATAAATGGATGTTCTATATCAGGTTTTAGGCACGCTTCAATTGCATTGTCTAAAAGGTTCCCTATGATAACAGACAAGTCAATATAATCATAAGATAGGTTTTTAGGAAGTTTAATATCCAAATTCATTTTAATTTTTTCTCTTAATATTTTATCCCTTTTAACATTTATTAGCGCCGTAATGACAGGATGCCCAACATCAATAATTTCATTAATAAAAGAAATGCTTTGTGCTAAGTCTAAAATATATTTTTTTGCTTCTTCAGTTTTATTTAAATAAATCAAGCCGTACAATGTACTGATATAATTGTTAAAATCATGCCGTTGAGCCCGAATATTCATCATAACTGACTCCATATTTTCACTATAAAAACTCTGATTCTCATATTCTTTAATTTTTAGTTTCATAAGTTCTTCCTGCTGTTCTTGCCTAAACATTTTCTTCGTAAAAACATAAATTAACCAACTGAATATGATAGAACATAATGTAAGCATAAATAAAATGATATAGTCCGTATAAGTTCTAATTTTTACATATCTATAAAGGGTAAATGCCATATAGATAATGATAGAGTTAAATAAAAAAATGAAAGCTATTGGCACACCCCTTCTGTCTTGGAACCATGATATTAAATGGATTTTACAGCCCCAATATCTTATTATAATAAAAAAGCCAACCTTCCCTATTACAATTGCTAGAAACCTATAGACATTCAATTCTAAAATAAGTGATGGAGGTAATTCAAAGAGAAATACAACCAAATTTACTGATATTAATTCTAATATAAACATGATGACAATTCCAATAATAAGCATAATAAAAATATATAAAAACTCTTTATTAAATAATAATGAAAAAATATAGCTCATTAGAAATATGATTAAGATAAAGCCCACAAAACTAGCTAGTCCCAAAACAGCATTAATAAAAGTATTGAATACAACAAGTATCAATAATCTGAATAATACATACTTTTTGCTAAGTTTTCTTTCTGTAAAGAAAGTTTTTAGGTAAAAATATAGCATGTATATATCTATTACGTTTGTAAAAAAATTAGATATAATCGCCAATTAAATCACCTTATTATCTTTAAAATATATTTTTTGCCAATGCATCTAATACATCTTTTTTACATTTTCTACTAATAGGTATAGATTGTTTTATATTATTAAATATTATTTCATTTTTGTCAATATTTAAGATTTTATCACTATTTACAATAAAGCCATTATGACATCGAAGAAATGTACTAGTTTCTAAACGGCTCATTATTGATTTTAAAGAATCAACGAATTCATAAGTACCAGATTTTGAATAAACGTAAATTTTTTTACCTTTACGCTCAAAAAAATAAATATCTTGATATTTTAGATATATTATTCCTTGTTTTGTCTTAATAGAAAAAACTTTATCTTTATTTTCATATGCTTTTATTTCATTCCATCGCACAAGTATTTTTTCCATTAAAATATGAAATTTTTCAAACGTAATAGGTTTAATAATGTATTGAAAACTATCAATCTGAAAAGCATCTAGAGCATAGTGTTTATATCCTGTAAGAAAAACTATTATTGCTTTTTCATATGTATACCTGATTTTCTTGCCTACTTCGATACCATTTAACCCTCTCATTTCAATATCTAAAAAGGCTATATCAATGTTATTTTCATTTAATAATTCTTGTACCTCTTCTCCGCTATAAGTCTCTATAATTCTAATGTCGCAATTTAAGTCAATTCGATGTATATACTCTTTTATAATATCTACATGGGTTTTATCGTCGTCACATATGACAATAGTTATCTTCATAAGTCATTCCCCCATATAAATGATTGTTTACTAACTAGTATTCTACAAACAAAAATAATTTCCTTTAAAAATATCTTTAAATTAAATAATTATATTTTAACTATTTTTAATAACTTCTAATTTACCTCTAGTTCTTTGCATAGCATATAAAAAATCTTTGAAACGCCCTTATGCCAATTCTCATCTTCAGCATACTTTCTATTAATCCATTTAACTGGGTCTATGTGGCTTGGCCTGTTTTTGCTTAAGTTAACTATAGTTATGGCTGCTATCTTTGTAGAATCGTTTATGTCTTTATTGTGTTTCTTCCAGCTCCCATAAACATTAAAAGGATTATTTGCAATTTTTTCTGCATACTCATTTGACCTTGGAACAAATCCCTGCTCCTGTCCCGTAATGGCAATTAAAAGAAGTGGGTTTATATCAAATGTCTCTGAAGTATTTACTATTGTAGTCAAATATGGTTCATCTGCTAGCTTTGAGTCTCTACTGTTTAGCCATACTCTTAATTTCTCAATATCTATATCTATGTACTTAAATTCTACAGGTAGTTCATTGCTAGTCCTAGTTTCCGGTACTTTTACATCGTCTGCTGCTTTCACCGATACAACATTTTTATCATTAGTGATTTTAATATATATTGTTAAGCTAAATAAGGTTACTAAGAATATGCCTATAATTATTCCCAAGTTCTTACCTTTAGTAGATTTCCGTACCTTATCAGAAGTCATAATCTTTGAATCTAGTTGCTTTTCTACAATATCAGTCTTTTTATATGGAGCCTCCTCTTTATTATCTTTTGATATATCATCTTCTGGACTAAAGTCTACTCCTTCAATCATATCGTGAATAGAATCATTTAGGTATTCTTTATCGTATTTCCTTACTTCGGTTATGAAATCTAGTAAATGATCTTTTGAGATTTCTATATCTTGATTCTTATTAATCCAGTCAGTTAAACCCTCAAGATAGCTATAGCTATCTATATCTAGACTGATAATAGCATTAAAAATGTCATTTGCATTTATTGTGAATGAACTTTTATGAACTGAATTACTAATTAAGGTTTTCTTTACATAATCCCGATGACTTTTATCAAAACATTCAATATTGTCGTCTAAGATTTTATGGATTGAATCAGCAAACAGTAAAGAAGCCTCATATGAGGAAATATGAGGATAATTAATAGATATATAATTTCTTAGCTCTAAAACATTTTTATCATTTATTATTTCCTTGTGTTTCAATTTTTCTAATATATCTATCATAGAAAAGCACCTCATAGAGAATATAGAAAGGTCAGGCTTAGATTTTATCAGTATTATATCACATATAAAGCTAGTACTTAAGTCTATATCTTGTATAATATATATTTAGATAATAATATGTACTCAATATGTTCTTTTTAATTTGGATTATTGTAGTGGCTTTATCAAATCATTTTTCACCAGTTTTTGTGATATTTCTAAAGCTTCATCTCTACTTTTTGCTGGAACTGATATCATAAATCCATCTTTGCTACTCCAGCCACTTGATCCAGATTCTTCACCTTTTTCAAAAACACAAATAGTAAATTCTTCAAATATTCCTTTTATATATATTGCTCCAAAGCTCTCAAATTCAGATATCTCTTTATTATAGCCTAGCAACCATTCTCTACTATTATCAATATCTAATTTTAATTTAGATATTTCCTTTTCATTGATAACTATAGCTCCTTCAAAACGATCTTTTAGAATAAGTTTTTTTGTAATCCAACCATTAATCTTTATTGTAACATCCTCCTTATGTTCGCTATCTCCAAGTTTATATTGTATGCCATGGTATGTTTCATTTATTTTTCTAGGATAAGCATAATAAATATATAAAGCAATTGATAGAATTGTAAACAGTAAAAAGATCTTCATATAGTTTTGCTTCAAATTTAACTCTCCTTCATTCAGAAAATATTGAAACTTACACAGTATGACGTTTTCTTATCTTTTATATCCCCAACCCCTTAATTATTTTTTCTATATCAATCTGCTTTGCAGCATCTATCATTTCTTCTTTAGTATCTTGATATATTCTTGCACTGAATTCATTATTATTCTCTTTTTCAATTACTTCATCATATTTTCTAATTTCTACATGATATTTTTTATTGTTAAATGCATACTCCCTGTATATTCCTTCAACAGTATCCTTCCCTTTAGTTTTTAGAATAGAATACTTATTTCTATCTATATCTACTTCCTCTACATCACAAAACTTGAATCTATAATATGAATCATTATCATTACTAAATGGTATATTAATATATAATTGTAGATTTGAATCTTCATTTTTATAAGTCATATAAATTGTGTTAATTTCCTCTGGCTTTAACTCTCTTTTATATACCTTTTCTAGTTCTTTTTTATAATAAGATTTATCATAATATACGTGCATTCCAGTATTTAAGTCATTAATGTAAAAGCCTTCAAATTCATATTCTAAAAGTTTTTTCGGTATTATCATATCAGAGTAATATTGCTTTATTTCATTATAATCACTCAACACGTAATTTCCACTTATCTGACATATGTATTTATCAAACTCGAAAGCTACTATCTCATCGTATTTAAGATCTTTTTCTTCACGAATTTCTTTAGCTCTTTGATCTATTTTTTTCCAAGTCTCATCACTAATATCATCTCCTTCATCATTTCTATGACTTTCAGCATTAAGCTTAAATGTGCTTCCATCATTATTTATAATGAAATCATATACAGCATCACTGACCTTCTTAAGGTAACCAGAGTCAATATTTTCTATAGAATCTTTTTCAGAGTGTATCCTATTACCACTAAACAATTCTTCCTGTCCAATACTTATACCGCATAAGTTGTTATTAATAAAAGATTGATGATCACTCATGCCATAGTATTTATCTATAAATTCAAGCTCATATTTATTAAGGGATTTTTTTATCTCATCTAGTAGTTTACTATCAACTCCACTAGTATTATCTAGCGCTATTTTCCCTCCATCCTTCTTTCCTACACAATCTATGTTGATATTATATATATCATCATACTGATTTTTTATTGCATTGACAAAAGCCTCACTGCCTTTAAGCCCATATTCTTCTCCATTAAATCCACATATCAAAATGTCCATATTAAACTGCTTTTCCTTCGAACTGTTAACCAATCTTTCTGCGACATCTAGCACAACAGCGATTCCAGAAGCATTGTCTACCGCACCGTAGAAAATATTTTCGCCAGCCCATCCTACATGATCAAAGTGAGCAGATAAAACTAATGCCTTTTTACTATCAACTCCTTTTATTTTACCGATTGCATTCTTTGCTGTTATTTGTTCTGCTTCATACCTAGACTTTATATTGATATTCTTAACCTTTTTATTTTTTATTTCTTCATACAGACTTTTACTGATACCTATAATAGGAGTAGTGTCAGTTCTTACAGACGTAGTTCCGAAAAACTCGTTTCTTTTTACTAAAACTCCTTTTGCTATATTCCTAACATCTTTCATATCATCATTTTCATCTAAAACTATTATCTTCTCGCTTAATTTTTCATCAGTTGAATCAAAAGTTATTGGGCATGTAATATCAAAATTATTAACACGAAGTTGGTCCACATAATCTATACCATATATACATACCTTACTGCTTCCATCTTCAAAGCTTATATTGAATGTATGCTGTTGTTTTTCCGGGTCATATGTTGTCTGTACGTACTCATGAAAATAGCTTGAATCATTAAATATATCAAGCCCAATTTCCTCAAACCTATTTGCTATGTATACTAATGCTTTATCATTTCCTTCTGTTCCTGTAAGTCTACCTTTAAATTCTTCTGAAGCAAGTGTGCTCACTGTACCATTAAGCGTATAATCCTCAATATATGCTTCTTTTGCACATCCTGTTAATAGTATAGCTAAAACGACGACTAATGCACCTATACGTTTTTTAATCATAAAAAACCCTCCTGGTTTGTAAAATATTATAGCATTTTAATTAATATTGGAAATCTTTGTTATATTATTCTATATATTTTGATAAAAACCTTTAAATATAAAAAATGCTTCTAAAGAAACATTATAATGTTGCCTTTTTTGAAACTCATCTACCGAAAGTTCTTATTATAAAAATAAAAAAGTAGAACTTTCCTATTCGTTATAAAAAGAAAAGACAAGTGAAGCGATATAATATGCTCCACTTGTCTTAATTTTGTTTTTTTAAAATCCTGTTGTACACATTGGCTTTTCTTCTACTGCGAATATCTTATTAACAATATCTATAAATGCTGTATCTGATATATCTGCTAAACCTAATCTATATAATGCTTTGAAATTAACTACTCCCATTATAAGTGAAGAAAACTCAGATATATCTAAAGTTATCTCCGCATCAAAATCTCCTTCAGTTATATATGGCTTACCTTCAATAAAATTAACTATAATGCTCTTGTTATTCTCTTCCCTGAAATTATCTATAGCAGTTATTTTTAATTTGCAGTTTTGTCCTCCAAAGTTATGCTCTGATAAAACTTCAAATAATTTTGTAGTATTAATAACTCTATACATTAGCCCAACACCCTGTGTGTTGCTTTCATGATATACATGAGGAATAATATTCTCAGAGTCGTTGCTAGGATTCATAAATAAGTGATGAAAATATTCGTCCTGTGTGTTAAATATTATATATCTTATCTGGTCATCTTGACTGTGTAAAAATGTCATGAGTTCAGTTAAAGCTTCTCTGGTATTATAAATAAACTCATTTACGAAAATGTCATTTACAACAAAGCTCCCGCTCTCTCCTGCCTTAAAGGTAAAGGTCATATACCCTTCTATTTTATCATTATTTTTATATCCAACTACTCGATTTGAAGGATTTTTAAATATCCCTTCTATCTCTCTTTCTGTCTTTTCAATCATTCCATTAGTATTATCTAAGAACCTATTGTAGCAGTCATTCAGAAGGTCTTTATCTTCAATGTTTAAATAAGAAACCTTTGTCTTAGTCTTACCCTTGGGAAGTCTTTGTGATTTGACCTTATACTGATTCTTTTTCGTACCAAAGCCAAATCCCATTTTCTTATAAAAGTCAGTTCTAAAAGGATATAGCAGAACTATTGGTGATTCTTTCTTTCTATAATGATTTATAAAATATGTAATTAATTCTTTAGCTGCCTTATCCTTTTTATGGAGAAGGTCAATAGCTACAGAACCTACTCCTCCTGCTAGGATTTTAGTCGAGAAAAGCTTCATTGTGAAATCGTAGAGTATCATGCCTCCAATGATCTTTTTATCATCATAGATTCCATACAATTTAGCTATAGGATTCTCTTTATGTATTTTAGTATATCGCTCGATAGCACTATCCTTTTCTTCCTGAGTATTAATCTTCATCGCAGGATAAGCATTAGCTGAAATATTTACAAACTCCATTATATCAACTTCTTCCATTCTCTTTACCAATCTCATTAATTTTCCCCCTTTATTAATTAAATAAATATACTACCTTTTTTCAAATATACTTTTCATTTGCCTATAATACTTACGTTTATTATGAAATATTCTGTTTTTTAACGCATTATTATAATTTCTTATTTTTACTATTCAATATATTTTTATGAAACCCTCTTTTCATATAATAAACAAGCAAGGCAAGTGAAATATTACTTGTATACACTTATACACATAAGGGAATTATATAATAGAATTTAATCTACAATTAGGAATGGAGGTTTTATAGTGAAGTGTCTTGTAATTTACACACATCCTAATCCAAAAAGCTTTAATGCTGCTATAAAGGAACATATTGTTAGTGAGCTTGAAAAAAATGGGCACGATGTCAGCATTCGTGATTTATATGAATTAGGGTTTAATTCTATTTTATCTGCAGATGACTTTGTTCACTTCCAAAAAGGAGAAGTTGCACCAGATATTGAAGCTGAGCAAAACGAAATCAAGTGGGCAGATACTTTATTTTTTGTCTTTCCTACATGGTGGGAAAACATGCCTGCTATGCTAAGAGGTTATATAGATAGAGTCTTTTCAACTGGCTTTGCCTATAAGTACTCTGACGAAGGTCCTATTGGACTTTTAAAGGGAAAAAAAGCAGTAATACTTCAAACAACAGGCTCACCTGAAGAAGTGCTTGATTCTAGCAATCTATTATCATCCATGAAAAAAGTTATTGGTAATGGTATTTTCTCTTTTGTTGGTATAGAAACAATAGCTCATAAGTTCTTTTTTGCCGTTCCTTTTATTTCTAACGATGAAAGAAAGAAAATGTTATCTGAATTAGTTAACTTTATTAATAATGAATTCCCTAAAGGAAAGTAAGAATCAGATAGGTCTATTACCTATCTGATTCTTGTTGAATAAAAGTACTATAAGCTAAACTTATTTAGATGGCTTCAATCTCATACCTCTATTTGTTATTATTCTTATTATCGTGTATAACTTGATCAATTATAATAACTAAGGCTAATAAAAATGCCTGGTTTTCTCTATCATCAATTTCTACCCCATATGTATCGGAAAAAGCAAACCATCTTTTGTTAACAGTAACTACAGATTTGCCGTTTTTTATTATTTCAAAATTATATCCAAAAATATCCCCTTCCATATCAAAGCTTCCAAATTTACTTTCTATATAGAAGCGTGGCTTGAAAAATGTAAATTCCTTTTTTACCTTTGCAACCTGCGTTTCATCTTGAAAAATACTATACTCTGGTAAAAACTTAAACAATTTTTGCTCAATATAAAAAAGTTTATTTCCATTTAAATCTTCGATAGATAGTTTATCTCCAAGAGTAAAAACCTTTCCTCTTACAATAAACTTTGGCTCTTCATTTTCACCTTTAATTGTAAAATTATCTCCAAAACTAAAAATTTTTTGACGAATTTGATATCTCATAATTTCACCCTTTATATAATTAATTTCTAATATATTAAAAAACTATTGCTTTATAGGTTATTATAATAGCATGTATAACAATTATTTGTACTGCCAACAATGAAATAAATTCATTTTCTTATTATAACAATGTAAGTCAAAAATCACAAGTTACTGGTACGAAATTAGTTATATTCATTAATTTGATATATTAGTTTATAAGCTTATTCAATTCTTGACTTAACTTCTCTAATGCCTTAAAGCTCTCAACAACTTCATCTATCCTTCTATTTTGATCTGTTATACTTGCTGTTACTTGTTCCACGGAAGCAGATGTCTCCTCTGTAGTACTTGATATTGAAGCAACTTCATTAACAATAGCATTTGAGCTTGTTTGCAGACTTTTTATCTTCTCATCCATATCTTTAGCCTGAGCTAAGACATTATTCGTATTTTCATTTACCATTCTAAATACCTTGTCCACATTTTCTGTTACGATCTTACTTGATTTAAATGAATCGTGGACAGCATAAACTCTCTCTGTTGCATTTTCAGCTTTTTCTTGAACTTCATTTAAAATAAAAGCTATTTCCTCTGTCGACTGTCTTGAATTTTCGGCAAGCTTTCTAATCTCTTCTGCAACTACAGCAAATCCCTTTCCATTTTCTCCTGCTCTAGCAGCTTCTATCGCAGCATTTAATGCTAACAGGTTTGTTTGTTCTGCTATTTCGTTAATTGTATTTAAAATAACGCCTATTTGCTTAGCTTGTTTATTTAATTCATTCATAAGGGTTACAGTATCGTCTATATTAATATTTACCTTACCAAATTCATCCTTTAGTGAATTTATCTCTTTATTTCCATCACTTGAAACATCTGCTGTAGAATTAGATAACTCTCTCATTACTGTTGAGGCTTCTGAGACTAATTGAATTTCAACATTGCTTTGTACCATTGATTGATTTATATCATTAGCACTTTGTGCCTGCAATTCAACACTTGATGCAATTTCTGTAAATGCAATAGTAATTTCGCTAGATATTTCACCTATAGCCTTTACATTGTCCATTAGGTTACTACTAAATTGATTTAAAGTTTTTGAAGTATTTCTAGTTTGCTCAAACATCTTCTCTAGTTGAATGTTATTTTCCTTAGACTTTTCGTTGTTTTCTTCTAATTTTTTTCTCATATCAGCTCCAATTTTACTTTGAAAAGCCAATACAAAAGAAATTAGTATTAAGAAAAGATTTAAAGTAACCAAATGATTGTTGTGAAGACCTAAAAACATAGTGTTTTTATATGCAAAGAAAAAGTAATTTGTGAAAAATAGATTAATAATTCCTGCCAAAACAATAAGCTTAAAATCATGATATAAAGTAATAATAGCTAAAAAATAATACAATAGTATGTAGTTTGCCATATGAGGATTTGATGTAATGATGAAATATACTAATAAAGCTAGTCCAACTAATATAGCATATTTAACATAGGTTTCATATTTCCTTTTGTATGTAAGTATTGTAGATAATCCTGCACATGTCAATCCTATTATTACTAAAGCAATTATTGCAGCAAAAGGAACTTTGTTAACTATGTCTGTTATCAATGCTAATACCAAAGAAAACCATAATAATTTGACAACTAGTTTATTTCTTTCATGAACTGACTGATTTTTATCCATAATATGCCTCCTAAGATATTTAAATTCTGTAATTTTTGTACTAATACAGCCAATGGTCGCAATTGTAAAATTCTACATAATCTTATCATTTCCTGCATAATTTGAATATTATTTGTTATTGCAACATTCAGAGAGGATAAAACCCCCTCTGAATATTAAATAGTTTTTATTTAAATAAATCTAGCAATTTCATTTGCAGATGTAATAGCCTCCCATGCTCTACCTGGTTCTCTTGCATCTCCTATACAATATATTTCATTAGCAGCATTTTCATTTAAAAGTTTATAATACAGAGTATCATTAGCTCGCCCTCCAGTAGAAAAGATTACATAATCTGTATCTATCGCTATATCTTCAACATCATTTGGGTCAAGCTTTTTGTCAAAAGGATTATGAATATTTTCTGGAACTAATGTAGTCCAAGGAGTAAATGGATTCGTTCTTTTTCTATTAGCCTTTATAACCACCTTTCCTTCGCTAAACTTCACAACCTTAGAAGCTACATATGCTGTTATAGGTTCCTTTATTGCATCTTCTTTTCTACCTGTAGGACTTCCTTTGCCCATCATCATCCAGAGTAGCATTGATCGGTTTGCATGTACTACTCCAGTCATAAGATTTGGAAGCATCTCTACTATAGTAACATCTATTCCTTTTTCATGAGCAAGAGCATATCCAACTTCACACCCTACAATTCCTCCACCCACTATTGTTACCTTTCTAACATCCTGTGGTAACTCCATATTATTATTTAAAAAATCTCTCGATTCAATACTTTTGATATTATTACTACCTTCTATATTAGGTATAAATGGTTTAAGTCCGTTGCTACAAATTATCACATCATATTTTCCCTTCAGTTCTTCAACATTAACTTCATTATTATAATTTATTTTTAAACCTTTTTTTTCAAGTAATTCCATTTGATATTGGAGGTTTTCTATGTACTTTGCAACATCATGCTTGATTTTAGGCTTGCTTCCAGCAATTAATTGTCCGCCTGCCTTATCTTCTTTCTCATATAAAGTAACCTTATGCCCTCTATGAACTAGAATTTTTGCTGCTTCACATCCTCCTGGTCCTGCTCCTATTATTGCAACATTTTTAACTTTGCTTGCTTTTTCTACCTTCTTAGTATCCTCGAACCCTGTATAAGGATTAACTGTACAGCAAGGATGTCCACCTAAAATGAATGATTGAATACATCCTTCTTGATCACCTATACAGTGGATTATCTCCTTAGTTCTTCCTTCCTTTACTTTCTGAGGCCAGTATGGATCGGCTAGTAAAGGTCTTCCCAGCATAATGAAATCAGCCCAGTTTTTTTCTAATACTTCTTGAGCCTTACTAGGGTTTCCCATTTTTCCAACTGCAATTACTTTAGATTGAATGTTTTCCTTATCAAAATATGCTTTAAGTCTACCAGCCATTTCTTCTACATATGGAATATCGTCAAAATATGCTGGTGGGTGAGGATAAAACCAGTTATCGTAGCAACCCTTGTCAACGTCAAAAGCATCTACTCCTGTTGCTGCCAAAGCTTTACACATTTCCAGCCCTTCCTCTATAGTCCTTTCCATACCTTTAAATCTATTCTTAAATATTTCATCTCCATAAGATTCTCTCAAGGCTTGAGTAAGGTCCAGTCTATAGATTATAGGAAAATCTTTTCCACATCTTTCCTTTATTTCATGAACTACATCAATAGCAAATTGAAATTTATTTTTATACCTACCAAATTTTCTTCTATTCCACGGAGCTGAGGTTAATTGGTCCATAAGATATCCTTCATGCCCATGTAATTGAACACCATCAATTCCCGATACTTTAGCATTAACTGCACTTTGTCCAAAACTTTTTACGATTTTCTTTATACCCATATCCGTATATGGAATGTGAGGCAATTGGGGAACATAAAAGTTTTTATTCAATGATGCTGATTTTAATATTTTCCCTTTAAGAGCTACTTCTGGTGAACCAACTCTTCCAAGACCTGCTGTAAGCTGTATAAAGATTTTTGAATCATAGGAATGAACGGCAGAAGCTAAGTCTCTCCAGCCTGATAGCCTGGTTCTAGATGAACTGTCAATCCTTGGAAAATACGTTGTGTCATTGTCTTCTGAAACAGTAGGATCAATTCCTTGCGATACAGGTATAAGTCCTGTAATTAGAATTCCTGTTCCTCCCTTTGCTCTTTCAGTAAAATAATCTATCATTTTAGATAGAGGTCTACCTATAGGGTCTGCCATATTGATATTACCCATTGGAGCCATTATAATTCTATTTTTTGTCTTACACTTACCTATATTTCCTGGTTGAAATATATTATTATACTCCATTTCTTTCCCCCCTTATTATTTAATTACAACTGAACCATCTTCTCTAATCTCTATAGTTTGTCCATCTTTTACATATTGAAGAAATTCATCTCCAAGCTGGTCGATTGTTACTATTCTTTCATTAACCCATACATCGGCTAATATTACACCTGCAGCTGCAAGAGAATCAATGTGTTCAGAAAAAAGCATAGCTTTAGGGCCTATTCCAAGCTTTGTTATTGACTCTAATACCATACCTCCTGTAGTAGAACCAATAGTTTTTGGTAGACATATAATCTTACCAGTTAGCTCTTTATTATACAGCTCTTTATTATTTTGATCAGAGCTAATAACTTTCTTTGCCTTTCTTAACGCACTTTTCTGAAAAGTAGCTAAAATATTTAATCCTTGATGGGTAACTACTGCCTCCCCTTCGATATTTCCTGGTAATACAGGTCTTCCTTTAAATATCTTTTCCATCTATCCCTTACCCCCTATTAATTCTTAGTAATAATTTCTAGTACTTCCTCATCTACATAAAATCTAGCAGTAGTATAGGTTCTCAATTTATTAGAATTTGTGATAACAGGTTGCTTTGAGCATATAGGATTATTCATATACATTAATGGGCATATTCCTGTTATTGTGGCTCCTGTATTAATAAGTTTTTCATAGCTTGCTCTATCTTCTTTAAATTTACTAATTACATCAGGTGATGCACTTAATATAGTTCTTATGCTTACCTTGCTGTTTCCATATTTTTTAAGAGAATCATGAATTTTCTCAGTCCATTGATATATTTGGCTTAAAGATAGATGAGGACATCCTATGAAGCAAACCTTAGGTTTCGAGTCTTTATTCTTCCACATTACTGGGTAAGATTCTACTACCCTTTTAATTTCATAGTCATCTATTATATAGATTTTATAATTTTCAACAAGAAGATTCTCCCCCTGTTCTACAGCTTCTGGAGTAATATTTTCTATGTGATATAGTCCAACAGCCCCATTTGATGCACTAGCTGCTCCCATATCCTTTAAATAGTTAGTTGTATTATCATTAATTCCATTACCTAAGAACTTATCTAATCCAACGATAAAAGGAACATCTTCCATAACCTTTAATCCAATTGCACTTCCCAAAATCTGAGGATTAGGTAGTCTTGTTGTCTTTAATTCTATACGCCATGTAGCTTTTCTACCCTCGTCTGTTAATAGTCCAAATTCTGGTGTTTTTCCTATAATTCCTGATAATAGCTCTATTACTCCAGAGTTTCTGTTGGTCTTGGCACCTAAAACAGAATTGGCGTAAACAACAGCTGAGGACTCTGCCCAAGATAAGACATCTCCTTTTCTTGGTATATTTCCTACTTCAGGCATATAACATGTACAAGTAAACGCCTCATCATTCTTAAGTCCAACCTTTTTCAATTGCAGTTCATAGTCTTTTTGCTTTCCATACATGACTCTAAATACTATTTTTTGGAGCAGATTACATTTCACATTGTCGTAATCAAGTGGTCTTGGGTCAACTGTAAATGACTCTTTTGTCTTCAATCCTGCCTCTATTAATTCCTCCATCATATCAAAGACTGGTTCAAGTATCGGTATTCCAAAAGAAGTTACCAAATGAACAGCCCCACTAATAGGAATAAGTCTCTTTGCCCCAAATGTGTCTCCATACAGTACAACAGACTCCATAGCTTTTCTTAGGGTCTCTCCTCTTTTGCCTTCTAAAATTTCCCTTTCTTCATCTGTAAGTTCCATTTTGTAATTGAGCATTTTATTCCACCCCTTTTCATTTTAATAATATTTCTTTTATCTTAAAACATATAGCTAACTTATATAACTAAATTTGTTAATAATTTACCATACTTGTATGTTTCGACAATATTTATTCTTTTCCTTCTATATATCTTGTATAATTTAATTCATTTATGTCTTATGCCCAAAATTTTAGTTATGAATAATTACCTTAACCTTTTTTACACTGTTGGACTTTATACTAATAATATTAAAATGAAGCCTAGAGATCTCTAGACTTCACTTCATTAGCTAATAGATTTTTTGGTTTACTTCTAAGCTGCCAGTCAAACATTCTTTACTCAGCTCTGTGTAGCTTTAATGAATTGGAACTTCGTATGATGAAGGATAACTATACTTATCAATTATTTTAATTCAGAAAATATGACAAATAAAACGTCCCCTTGGCTTGTCTTTAGCTTTTGGCTTAAAATATTGTACCTACACCCTTTATTGTTTTTGCTAAATCTTCTCTATAGTCAGAGTGGTTAGGGTTTAAGCTATTAATCTTCACACCACTAATACTTCCACTTGAGTGCACAAACTTATCGTCACCTATATACATGGCTACATGTCCTGGAGAAAATAAAAGATCTGCAGGTTTTATATTGTCTATACTTATCTCTCTCATGTATTCATCCTTAAGTACTGCATCTCTGTATATTATGACTCCGTTTAATAAATATGATATTGAGCAGAGTCCTGAACAATCTATACCAAGCGGACTTCTTCCTCCCCATCTATACTGAGTTCCTATATAAGATAATGCTGTATTTACCAAATTTTTTCTTAATTCATCTTCATTACTCTTGTTAGCTGCTGTCATTATCTTGCCTACAAATGGACTACGCACCCAACCCGTTCTATTATTATTTGGCAATTCAATCTCTATCCATTCATCTTTTTCATTTCCTGTTTTATATACCACTGCACCTCTCGTTAGTAGTTCAATAGTATAACTTTGATATTTGGGTTCTGCTAATACATCTACGATTGAATGAGTAATCACATCTTTAGCTTTATTCTTCCATTCATCTGCTTTTTTATCATCCATAATCATATTTGATTCATGCATGTATCCACTATAATTGTAGTGCGTTTTTATACGATACCAGCCATCTCCTACATCTTCTAGAATTCTAACGACCATTCCAAAAATGCCCTCATCAGCCATTTCACTTTCAAATTTCGGATGAAGATTTATTGGAGCTACAGTTTTATTGACTATTCCCCATTCATATATACTCCTATCCATTATTATCACCTCATTTTGTTCATATTCAAATTTCAATACTATCTACATATTCTCTTCTATATAATAGTCATATACTATCTTAGAAATTCTTCCTATAATCCTTTTAGCCTCTAGATTATGCTGTACATCTGTAACAAATACCCCTAACATGTAATGAACATTATCTAAATAAAAAATCCCAACATCGTGATTTAATCGGTCAAGCTCACCTGGTTTATGAGCGATAACTATTTCTTCTGTAATATATCTAGGCAGCATATCATTGTGTTTCTGCCTTGATAAAATATCAATCATTATTTCACACAACTCTGGAGTAAGAATCGATTTACTATATATACTTTCCATGATCTGTGCCATATCAATCGCACTTGTTTCGTTTTGTCTGCCCAGTTTTGCTGCTTCAAAGTCCATCATTTTTCTTTTTAATACTGTATTAGTCAATCCAAGTGTACGAGCCATGTGGTTTATATTTTCATAACCAAGTAAGTTTATCAATACATTTGTAGCTGTATTATCACTGGTTATTATCATAAGAGTTAATAAATCTTTAAAAGTGTATTCGTTTATGTTCAATTCAGTAATAATGCTAAAATCTACTCTATCTATTTCTCTAACTTTGACCTTATGCTCTAGTGTAAAAATATCTTCTTGAACCTGCTTCAACGCTTCTATCATAATTAATACTTTTATTGTACTAGCAGAAGGGAATCGTCTGTTTTCATCTATCTTAATAATCCATTCATTTCTTGTTAAGTCTTTTAGCACAATTGAAACTTTCGCTCTAGTATCATGTAACTCATTCATAATTTTATCCTTAAGCATCTAATCACCACCTTTTTATAATGAAAAAAAGGGAGGGGGAAGATCCTCCCAAAATGAACATCACGAAATCGCCCCCCCTAGATTAAGACATGCTCTAAACATCATGAACAGCTTTAAATAATCATCAGATTCTATTCTAATAGTTTTTTCATCAACTCTTGAAGCCTCTGGTAAAAGCATTGCATTTTCTGCCATAACTTCTCTATTGAACTCAATGTCCATTGTTATCTTACCATCATACTTGAGTATTGGACTTTGTTTTATATTCTTAAACGCATTTTCAAGTTTAGTTTTATAAAGTTCTCTTACCATATTCCTAGATAAGTTATGCGCACAATATCTTGATATTGCTTTTTTAACAACTATCGTTTCCATATCACCTACTTCTACAATGGCCTGAGCAGAAACCATATTGTCTCCTGATATTGCGAGTATAGGGACACCATAATATCCTGCAACTCCAGAATTTATGCCACATTCACCCATTTTCTTCTCATTAATAGTTATATTAGCTATTGTTTTTCCTGAATATGTATGATTAAATACTCCATTTACAGTGCCTGCTCTTGAATGATAGCCAATATATATGACACCATCAAATGTATCGTCTATTCCCTGCATCATACTTAAAGGCTTAGGACCTCCACTTATCAGTTGAGCTCTTGGATCTAACTCTTCTATTATCAGATTGTCCATATCATCATGAGAGTCATTGACAACTACCTCTGTTGCTCCATTTTTAAAGGCTTCCTCTATAGCCCAATTTGCTTCTTGTATCATTAGTTTTCTTGTTCTACTGTATTCCTTTGAACTACTTGATACATGTTCAGATGAAACTAATCCCCATATGCCTTCCATATCCACAGAAATAAATATCTTCATTTAAAGACACCCTCCTTTTTCTCTAATTATTAGTAGCTGATTCATCTATAAAAAGCTTTTTATTATCTGCATCAAGCTTAGAGTTTACCCCAAATGGCAGTGTAATCATAGGATCGCAATGTCCTGCCATAAAGTTATATATTGTAGGCTTTCCAATTGGCACAATCAACTCATTAAATATTTCAAACAGAGTTAAACTCTTGTTTGGTTCTTCAGATACGCAGTTGTTCCAATCTCCAAGTATGAAACCCTCAGCATCATCTAACTTACCTGCCAGCTTGAGCTGTGTAAGCATTCTATCTATTCTATACGGCTCTTCATCTACATCTTCAAGGAATAGTATCTTACCTTTCGTGTCTATTTCAAAGGGGGTCCCAATGGTAGATGCTACTAAAGATAGATTCCCTCCTACTATTTTTCCTTCACATTTTCCTGATACTAGAGTCTTTATGTCTATATTTTTTGGATTAGTAATCAGTCCCAATGATTTATGTCCCATAATATTTTTAATTAAGTAATCCCGTGTAAAGTCGTCAATCCCCCGATATAGTTCTGTTGAAACCATAGGACCATGAAATGTCACTAACTCACATTCTTGATTTATTGAAATATGCAATGCTGTAATGTCACTGTATCCTATAAATACCTTGGGATTCTGTCGTATCAAATCATAATCAAGCATATCTAAAATCCTAGGTGTACCATATCCTCCTCTTATACACCACACTCCATCTATGTTCTTGTTTCTAAACATCTCATTTACATCTTTAGCTCTAACCTCATCTTTTCCAGATAAGTAGCCGTGAACACCATAGCAGCTCTCTCCGACAACTACATTAAACCCAAGTTCTTTGATTCTTTCTATCGATGGTTCAATTCTTTCAAAAGGAGTTGGGCTCGATGGACCAATTAGCCCTATAGTGTCTCCATTTTTTAGTGGTTTAGGTTTTATCATTTAATGTTCACTCCCCTGTCGTTACGATATACTAGAAGCTATTTTGAATCTAAAGTTAAGATATATACTATATTGCTCCATGAATTTTCAAATTCTGATAGCTTATATTCTCTGCGAACAGTATCATGATCTGGTGCAGCTGGATCATTAACAATAATATATTCCTCTCCATTTTTAACTGTAAATCCTCTAACAACTAATAAGTGTCCACTTGGATAAGCTGAAGGAGAACCATGCAATTCTTTTTGTGTTTTAGTCCTTATTGATGCAATAACAGGTATGCCATCTGAAATTTTATCTTTAATATCATCTACTGAAGAAAAACGGTCTACATATGCTGTAAATCCTTTAGAACCTGCATATGCAACATTATATGACCAGTTTCCATAGATTTCTGCGCCATTATCGAGTACACTATCTGCTACTTCTTCAGTATCAATTTTCTGACCATAATATTCCATAACCATTGATACCGACGTTGGGCTACATATTATATTACCTATATTAGGTATAACCATTTGCGACCTAACTGGTACGTCTAATTCCACTATCCAATTTTTACTTTCATCTAAGGCCGGTGATATTTTTTCAATAAGATTTAAAGCAACCCACACACCTTTTACTATAGGACTTTCAGTATCTATTCTGTCTCTTGTTATCTCAATCTTGTATCTAAATCCTCTAGCCCCTTCTTCTCCAAATATCGTAAGTGTATCAATATCCATACTGGCAATATCATCGCTCTGGCCTTTTATACTTCCTCTATTACCGTTAGACGACCACTTTCCATACGAAAACCATTTTGACCATATGTCATCTTTTATAACTTGAATAGAAAATTCTATCTCGGTTCCATCAGGTGTTTCTGCATTCCAAGAATAAACTAAATCTTTGAACTTGTTTGAGTTGATTATAGGCGACACATAGCTTCCCTGAAGCTTATTTTCTAATAGGACTAATTCATGTCTTTCATTTAGCTCAATGTTTTCTTGTAAATCTAATTCAAAATCTTCGCCTTTATTTATAAATAACCTATCTTCCAAAAATAACACCCCCATAAAGACAGCAAAACATTTTTCATACAAATTTCTTTGATAATAATTTTTATTAAATTTATATTATTTGCTGTTGACTCAACATCTCTCGATATTCATTTAATTCTTTTTTATTTCCTAATATAAAATGTTCTGGCTCTATCTCAATCCATTTAGGAGGATCGTTGGTATAGTCATGACAGCTTGGATCATATATCTCCAGTATTTTTTCCTTCTCTTGCCTTGGATCAGGCAATGGAATAGCTGAAAGGAGTGAACGTGTATAAGGATGAAGCGGGTTTCTGAAAAGTTTCTCTGTCTCTGCAAGCTCTACTATTTTCCCTTTGTGTATTACTGCTACTCTGTCAGTTATAAATCGAACAACTGATAAATCATGAGCTATGAATAAATAAGTTAACCCCTTCTTTTTCTGAAGCTCAGATAATAAATTTAAAACCTGTGCACGAATAGAAACATCTAAAGCAGATATTGGCTCGTCAGCAATGATTAGCTCTGGTTCCATAACTACAGCTCTTGCAATCCCTATTCTCTGTCTTTGACCACCTGAGAATTCGTGTGGAAACCGACTTAAAAACTCAGGGAGCAATCCAACATCTAATAAAGCCTTTTGTACTTTGTGTTTTCTATCTTCTTCATCTTTATAGTTTTTAAGATTGTACAGCCCTTCAGATACTATATAATCTACTTTCGCTCTTTCATTAAGCGAAGCCATCGGGTCTTGAAATATCATCTGAATTTTTCTAGTTACCTCTTTATCCATTTCTTTATCTATTTTTCCATTTATTTTTTTCCCATTAAAGATTATTTCTCCACCAGCTGTTTCATTTAATCGTATAATAGCTCTTCCTATAGTAGTCTTTCCCGAGCCTGATTCTCCCACTAATCCAAAGGTTTCTCCTTTATAGATATGGAAGCTAACATTATTTACTGCAACAAATTTGTTTCTTTTAATTTTACCGAATTCTACACGTAAGTTCTTAACTTCTAATAAAATCTCTCTTTGATTATTACGCATTTTTACTCAACCCCCATTGCTGACGAAGTATTTTTATTGACTCTGGTGGGTCTACCTTTGGTGCACGAGGATCTAGTAACCAGGTCTTAGCCTTATGTGTAGGACTAACATCAAAGTATGGCGGTCTTTCAACAAAATCTATTTTTAAAGCCCTTGGATTACGTGGCGCAAATGCATCTCCTTTTACTTCATAGAATAAGTTTGGAGGTGTGCCTTTGATTGAATGTAGAGGCTCTCCCTTAACACCAAGCTGTGGTAGTGATGAAAGAAGTGCCCACGTATAAGGATGCTGTCCATTGTAGAATACTTCCTCACAATTACCTATTTCTACAATATCTCCCGCATACATTACAGCTATTCTATCCGCAACATTAGCCACAACACCTAAATCGTGTGTAATATATATAGTAGTAAGACTATATTTCTTTTTAAGATTCTTCAGCAACCCAAGTATTTGAGCTTGTATTGTTACATCAAGAGCAGTAGTAGGTTCATCACAAATAAGCACCTTAGGCTTGCAAGCTACTGCTATGGCTATAACAACTCTCTGCCTCATTCCTCCTGAAAATTCATGAGGATATTGTTTATATCTTCTTTCTGGCTCAGGTATGCCTACATCTCTCAATATTTCTATTACAACCTTCTTTGCTTCTTCTTTTTTTAGTCCTTGATGAAGTTCAACAGCCTCTTGAACTTGCTTACCAATAGTCTTTAGCGGGTTTAATGAAGTCATTGGGTCTTGAAAAACCATAGCAATCTTTTTGCCTCGAATTCTAATCCAATCATTTTCAGTTTTGAACTTTGCTATATCCTCTCCTTCATAAATAATACTACCAGAATCTATCCATCCATTTCCATCTAAAAGTCCCATAAAGGTCTTGGTAAAAACAGATTTTCCCGATCCAGATTCTCCAACTATGGCTAAGCTCTCTCCTTCATAAAGATCTAAAGATGCTTCTCGTATTGCAGTCAAAACCTTACCACGTAACATGAACTTAACTACTAAATCTTTTGCTGATAATATAATTTTTGGTCCTGCCATAATTACACCTCCTAAACATGATTTCTTGGATCAGCAGCATCTGAAAAAGCATTCCCCATTACGTAGAAAGATATTGTAATGATAGAAATAACTATTGAAGGGAAAATTAACTGATAGCGTAATGAAGGAACCATCATAAGAGCTCTTCCTTCATTAATTAGATTCCCTAGTGATGGAATGCTTACTGGCAATCCAATTCCAATATATGTTAGGAATACCTCATATCCTATTGTCTGCGGAATAGATAAAGCCAATCTCAACATAATAACTGAAACTAAATATGGAAGTAAGTTTTTGGTTATAATTCTTCTAGTTGGAGTACCAAGACATTTTGATGCTAAATTATACTCTCTATCTCTAATAATCACTATGAGATTACGTACAAAACGTGCCATTCCTATCCATCCTGTCAAACACATGGCAAAAATCATAGTTGATAAACCAGGACGCATTATATATGTTAGAAGTACTAATATGATAGTTTTAGGAACATTTTCTATGACATTATAGACTTCAGTAATTGGCCGATCTAACCATCTTACATACCCCCATAATGCTCCAATCATAATACCTATCACAGCTTCCCAAAGCCCAACTACTATCCCTATAAATAACGAAGTTCGTGTACCACTCCATATACGAGACCAAAGGTCTTGACCAATAGAGTTTGTTCCAAACCAAAACTCAGCATCAGGCTTATGATTTCTAAGCTGCATTTTTGTATTTTCATCAATATAAATTTGAGTAGGGGATTTTTGACTTGGTAAATATGGTTGAATTATTGTAAATACTAGAATAGTAGTCATTACTACTAAAAGAAACACAGCTACTCTGTTTTTCATAAACACTTGCCAGGTAGAACGCCAATAAGAATAGTTTGAATAGCCTGCACGCTCAGCTTCTTTGTCATCATATTTTGCAAATTCAAATAAATTTTCATTTATTCCATCAGATAACTTATCCATTACCTTGCTGCTCATTATCTAGCGCCCCCCTTTTTCTGCAAATTAATACGTGGATCAAATATAGCCATAAGTATATCCCCTAGGAATAATCCTATTATTCCAATAGATGAATATATAAGCACTAATGCCTGCACTAATGAGTTGTCTTGTCTTTGTATAACATCTACAAGCAATCCACCCATACCTGGAATTGAATACAATGACTCAATGTATATAGAACCAGCTATTGTAAATAATATTGCGGAAGGCAAATACTGAGCCATAGGTACGAATGCATTACGAAATACATGCTTTACCATAATCGCTTTACTTCTCAATCCCTTTGCTCTTGCTAATCTGATATAATCTTTATTTATTTCATCTACCATATAACGTCTCATCCACATTGCATAATACGCAATACTCCCTAGTGCCATAGATATTGCTGGTAAAATCCAGCTTACAGGCTTATCAGGCTTAAACAAAATCGGTAGTTTAAAAATATCAGTGACATATAATTGTAAAAATAAGAAATACACTGCTGCTGGAACAGCGTTAATAAATACGATGTACCCTGTACCGAGTTTGTCCCAAAGCTTACTTTTGCTTCGAGCCATAGTTATACCTAAAGGAATACCAAGAATCAAGGATATAGCTATAGCGGCTAAACCAAAATATAACGAGTAAGGAATTTTTGTTTTAAGAATCTCGGTTATAGGTACTTTAGGTCTATATATTATTGATTCTCCCAAATCTCCAGATAATAATTTTTTATAGAAGTTTCCTAACTGGATATGTAAAGGATCTCTAAGCCCCATGTTTGTCAAAATGGCTTCTTTTTGTGCTTCGTCAAGCTTTTCATATCCTTGTCCAAAATACCCTTCTTCTGGCATAAGTCTCATGAGAAGAAACACTACTGTAATGATGATAAATAATGTAATTAAAGACTGCAATAATCTCTTTATAGAATACTTTAACATCTCTCTCCCCCTTTTCTCATCAGTCAAAACAATAAAATACAATCATAAAACATAAAGCCTGCATATAATAGAATTGCTTTTGCAGGCTTTAGTTTTATATTAGCCTTTATAGACTATTTAACCTTATTCTCTTAGTTTTTAGCTGCCTTTAATGCTTCTGCACGTTCTTTTTCCCAATTAGCAAGCCCTTGGTTGAATTCCTCTGTATTCATAGGCTTTGCCATAATCTTTTGACCTTTGAATCTTTCACTGGATACACCAAATGGCGAATATGGTGATTCAAATGGATTTAATCTAGAAGCTGAGTATCCGCCTCCACCAACAGCATAAGGAATAACAAATGATTGATCTATAAAGAATGCTTCAGCTTCAACAAACAAATTATAACGTTTTTCAATATCTACAACCTCGGACTTAGCAGCATTTACCATATTTTCATAAGTGTTCTTTCCATTAGCTTCCTTATATCCTTCCGCCATGTGAGGCCAGTTATAAGTACCATCTGGAGCAAATGGATCTGTATATGTTTCAGGGTCAGCATAGTCTGGGCCCCAGTTACATTCAAGGAATGCATACATTCCAGAACGCCTAACTTCCTTTAAGAATCCAGTAGGTGGTTTAGGCTCAATAATTACATCAATGTAGTCTGTTCCTAATAGATTTTCAAGCTGTTGCTCTATTACCTGTGCACGGTTTGCCCACTCGGTCATGCCGGAGTTATAAGGCATTAACACTTTAACTGGGAAAGTGGCTTTTCCTTGTAGTTCAGATAAAGCTTTTTCTTTATATTCTAAGGCCTTTTTTGAATCAAAAGAGTCATTATTTGAAAAGTCAGCTAGTTTGCCAAGCTGAGTATAATCTACACCTTCTAAATCAACAAAGTTCTTTGGTGTTAAAGTGTTTAAAAGCCTCTTTTCCGGATTATACGGCTCTGCAGTTAGCATAGCAGCCTTTCTGTCTAATGCATGGAACATAGATTTACGAAAATTTAGATTGTTTACTACTACTTTCCAATTATCTGGGTTATATTCCTCTGGAAACTTTGGATCAAAGTTAAATGCGTAAAAATAAGTATAGAAAGTTGTTCTGTTAGGACGTACCATAGCCTTTTTCTCAGAATCCTTCATCCACTCATCAATAACTGTTGAAGGCACATCTGTATAGTCAATTTCTCCACGTAAAAATAACTCTGGAGCTAAAGTTGCTGCTTCTTTGTTGTAAACATAATTTATTTTCTTAATAAATACATTTTCTTTATCCCAGTAATTTTCATTTGCAACAAGGACTCTTCTGGTCTGTGGTTCAAATGTTTCCATCACATAAGCACCATTGTATAAGAAATTAACATTATCTGTACCAAACCTATCGCCTACTTCGCTTAAAAACTGTCCATTTGCAGGAAAGAAGCATACATATGTAAGCATTGATAGGAAATATGGTGTAGGCTTCTCAAGAGTATACTCTAGTGTGTATTTATCTACTGCTTTTACTCCTACTTGGTCAAAATCTGTAATTTCTCCATTATAAAACTTTTCTCCATTTTTAATAACCCCATATGCGATATTAGCAGTTTTTGATTCATTACCACTATCTAAAACATATCTCATAGCATCTACAAAGTCTTGTGCTGTAACTTCTGCATATTCTTTACCTTCATGTGTCATCCATTTAACGCCTTCTCGTAACTTAAATGTCCAAACTAATCCATCATCAGATACGCTCCATTCAGTTGCTAAAGCAGGTTGTGCAACTCCATATCTATCATAATCGATTAATGTATCTACCATGTTAGCTGCTAAAGCAAATTCATTAGTATTAGCTGTTTCTAGATAATTTAATGTTGTGATTTCTCCAGAGTAAGCCGATGAATACTCTTGAACTACATCACTAACCTCTAATGAAGTATCATTGTCTGTTGTGTTATCAACATTTGCTGGTTGTTTTGTCCCCCCAGACGTGCAACCTGCCAAAAGCATTAATATTGCTAAGATTAAAGCTATTGATTTTTTCATTTTGACCCTCCTTTAATATTTTTAATCCTCTAGTCACCTACAAAATACTGTAAGTACTAATTTCTCTTTTTTATAAGCCTTTTGGCTCTTTATATTAACCTTACTGCAGCAATACATATGAAAATAATAACTAGAAATGCTACAGAAAGTTAATTGACATACTTAATATTAGTGTTTATATCTAAAATGGAATTCTTTCTTTCTTAAGCAAGTCTTCGTATGTTTCTCTTTCAACTATTATTTTTTCCTCGTCTTTTCTTAACAAAAGAACTGCTGGCCTAGGAAGTTTATTATAGTTGTTAGCCATAGAATAGTTATAAGCACCTGTGCTTAAAACAGCTAAGGTATCTCCTCTCTTAAGCTCTGGTACATTTAGATCCCAAATCAATATATCTCCAGTTTCGCAACATCTTCCTGCAACAGTAACTAATCTATCAGGCTCTAAGTTATATTTATTGGCAACTACAGCTTCATATTTTGCACTGTATAATGCAGGTCTAGGGTTATCTGGTAATCCCCCATCTACGCTTGCGTATGTTCTTATATTGGGAATTTCTTTTACTGTACCTATTGTATATAATGTAATTCCTGCTTCTCCTATTATCCATCTCCCTGGCTCTATTATAAGTGTAGGTTTGTCTAATTCTAGACTATTACAGCATTTATGAACAGTCTCTATAATGCAGTCTGTAAAATACCTTAAAGGCTTTACGTCGTCATTTTTAGTGTAATAAATTCCGAAACCTCCACCAGTATTTAACTCTTTTGCGACGAAACCAAGTTCATCCTTCAATCTTTTATAAAGATTCATAACTGTTTCAATAGCATTAACGTATGAATCATTCTCAAATAAATTAGATCCTATATGAAAATGGAACCCCATTAATTCAACATGATTACTATTCATGGCTTTTGATACGGCTTCATTTATAATTTCTTTATCAAGAGGTATACCAAATTTTGAATCTTTCTGTCCTGTTATTATGTACTTATGAGTATTTCCTTCGACTCCAGGTGCCACTCTCATTAATATACTTACAGTCTTATTTGCCCTAGCTGCAATCTCTTCGATCATATCCATCTCATCTATATTGTCTACAACAATTCTTCCTACATCATTCTCGACTGCCATCTCAATTTCACTATAGTTTTTGTTATTTCCATGAAACATAATCTTATCCATAGGAAAATCTGCTTTCATAGCAGTATATAATTCTCCACCTGATACTACATCGAGTCCTAATCCTTCACTTTCAATAATTTTGCACATTGCCATAGTCAAAAATGCTTTACTAGCATAAGCAGCTCGTGTATTTCTATGCTTTTCTAAAAAATCTATTCGTATCTCTCTACACCTATCTCTTATTATTTCTTCTGAAATCACATAAAGCGGTGTACCATATTTTTGAGCTAACTTTACAGTATCATAGCCCGCGAATTTAAAATTCAAAGAATTCTCCATATTTTTCATATTGACAGCTCCTCTAATGTAATAATATTCTGAATATTTCAAGAGCAATTATCATGCCAATACATCAAATGTTTGTGATAAAATATTGTGATTTTTTTAAACGCATGTAGTCTTCAAATTCACAAACAGTAGTTAAGATTTATAATTTTAGTTTTTTTGATGGGAATAAAGATAAGTTTTTCCGAATTTACGAACTAATTATGTTAGAATAATACTGAGATTAGAAATATTTGTATGAATATTAGTAATAATGGCTGATTTGTAGCTATTCAAACCATTTGATCGATTTATTCCACGATTAAGGAATGTTTCCTAAAATACGGACTATTCTATGTTATATTTCTTTATTTTTTCATAAAAGCTTGTTTTGCCAATATTCAGTAATTTCATCGCAGCCTTTTTATCCCCTCCACTAAGTAAAATTGCATTTGTTATTGCTTTTTTTTCTGTTTCAATTATGGCTTCTTTTAATGATTCTATTTGTTTAACTTCATGTTTTTTCATATTTTTAATTTTATTGATTGCTAAATGTGTTGATAAAATGGTGTTTCCTTCTGCTAAGTTTACTGCTCTTTCAAGTATATTTTCTAATTCTCTAATATTTCCAGGCCACTCATAGCCTGATAGAATACTAAGAGCCTCACCAGAAACTCTTTTTGATTCACATCCAATTCTTGAACAAATCATAGGCAGCATATTTTGTACTAAAGGATATATATCTTGCTTTCTTTCTCTCAATGGCGGTATCCATATGGGGAAAACATTTATTCGATAATACAAATCTTCTCTAAAACTCCCCTTCAACATTTCATCCTCAAGATTTTTATTTGTTGCTACAATAATTCTTACGTTCACTTCTATATTTTTATTACCACCTATCTTAAAAAAAGATTTGTCCTGTAATACTTGAAGAAGTTTAACTTGGAGTAATAATGAGATTTCTCCGATTTCATCTAAGAAGATAGTTCCTCCCTCAGCTAATTCAAACATTCCAGCCTTTCCTTCTCCTCTAGCTCCAGTAAAAGCTCCTCCTTCATATCCAAACAGTTCACTTTCTAATAGTGTCTCGGGGATAGAACCACAATTAACATGTATAAATGGCTTGTGTTTAAGCTTACTATTGTTATGAATAGCTCTTGCTAGTAGACTTTTTCCCGTACCACTTTCTCCTAGCAATAGCACAGTTGAATTAGTCTTAGAAGCTTTTATAGCTAGCTTTTTTACATTTAGGATTTCTTTACTTTCACCAATTATTTCAGGTAATAATTTTTTTGAGCTTTCTTCTTCCTTAAGTTTTCTTTCCATCTGCTCTAAATTAAGAAGTGCTTCATCTCTCTCTCTTATAGCTTTTTTAATTTCAGAAATATCTTCAACCTTTAGCACGGCTCCCACTCTTTGCTTACCTTGGTTTACTGGAGAAAGAGTGCATATAGTGGGTCTTCCATTTATTTCTTTGAACTCATTTGCATAGCTTATATCTTTGCCCGTTGCTGCTGAGTAGAATTCTTCTATTGTTGATCCGCCTTTATGTATTTCAAATATATCCTTGCCAATGACATTAAAAAATTCTGAGTCCTCACCTTTTGCTCTATACTTTTTGCCCATTAATAAGTCATAAATACCTTCGCCTCTTGCTGTATAACCTTGGGTCTGATAAAACTTCATTTTTTTAGAATTACCATCAAGTACTACAATATGACCAATGTATTTAATATAATTCATGTTGTATTTATCTTTATTTACCTTTAAAGTTATATTTCTGCTCTTAAAGTCTATTAGTCCTGAAATCTCGGTATTCAAATAAGTACAGCTAAGCTCTAGTGTGTTAGCATCATAATCAGGCTTGATAAACTTGTATACAGCCGCCTCCTTTTTTTTGCTTTTATAACTTCCAACAGCTATTAATGCATCTCCAACTTGTATCCCAGAATCACTAACACCTATACAGCTTAATGCTTCGGGAGTAAGATTCCCATCATCCTTGCCAAGACAATTATCTCCTATTATTACTATATCTTCTTTTTCAATCATACCCGAACTATGACTGATACCATAGTTATATGCAATTCCGAATATTTCTTTAGCCTTATTGTTATATATCTGGATTCTGCCTTTATTATCAATAAATATGAAACCTTCTGACATCATATCTGTAAATTTTCTAGCATAACTATCTCTGTCAAACATATAGCATCATCCTTTAACTAAAAGGTTGCATTGCCAATAGTTTTAAATCCTAACCCTGGCTCATCACAAAGCGTTATTTTATAGTCTTCAAAAACTGGCCCACCTTCTATTGGGTCAATGCTACATAACCCTGGTCCATCTAAATCAATTTTAGTAATAATACTTTTTGCAGCGGCTAAATGTACTGCAGCACTGACACTAAGCTTGCTTTCAAGCATGCATCCTATCATACACTCTACTCCATATATCTCTGCTACAGAACATATTTTTAGTGCATTATGAATTCCACCTGTTTTCATGAGCTTGATGTTTACTAAATCAGCAGCTCTATCCTGTATAATCCTTATAGCATCAGCTGGTGAAAAAACACTTTCGTCGGCTAAAATAGGTGTGTCAACATTATCAGTAACATATTTAAGTCCTTCTAAATCATGCGCCTTAACTGGCTGCTCAACTAATTCTATATTAAACCCTTTCTCTTCCATCTTCGTAAGGATTGTAACAGCTTCTTTAGGACTCCATCCCTGATTTGCATCTAATCTTAATTCAATATCATATCCAACTGCCTCTCTTATTGCTTTTATTCTCTTCATGTCCAATTTGGAATCTTTTCCAACCTTAATTTTTAAAGTTTTATATCCTCTTTGAACTGCTTCAATACTATCTTGTGCCATTTCTTCAGGATCGTTTACACTTATTGTAATATCAGTAATTATCTCTTTTCTATAACCTCCCAGAAGCTTGTACAAAGGCGAGTTATGTAATTGTCCAAAAAGATCGTATATAGCTATATCTACCGCGGCCTTAGCACTAGTATTTTTTACTAAGGCTGAATCAATTTTTTTCATAATCACTTCAATGTTTTCAATATCAAGTGCCATAATTTGCGGTTTAATAAATTCTTCTATAGCACATTTTATAGACCCTTTTGTATCCCCTGTTATTACTGCAGTAGGAGGTGCCTCCCCATATCCAATATGTCCAGTATCAGTGATAATTCTAATTACAATATCTTCAACCTTATCAACTGTCCTTAAAGCCGTTTTAAAAGGTTTTTTTAATGGAACGGAAATTTGTCCTACTTGTATTTCTTTAATTCTCATATGTTGTCCCCCTTTTTTTAATATATTGAAAAACATTTAATAATATTATACTATTTAACAGCATCCTTTTAAAGTACTAAAGCGAAATTTTCTAAAAATATTGAAAATTTACTCAATAAAAGCTTGTAATGGTATATCTAAATATGGTAAAGGCGTTTCCATGACATCATTAAAGTGCCACCATTCTCCCTCATAGTTTTTAAATCCAACACTTTCCATAACTTCGATAAGATAATTAACATTTTTTCTTGCATTTTCAGTCATTTCAAGAGAATTTGTGGCTGCTTTATCAGTAAAGTTATCAAACTCCGTAGGCATTTCAATTTCATTTCCATTTATGTCTACTAAAGTAATATCTACTGACATTCCATTATTATGACTAGGCTCAAAGCCAGATATCATAGGATTTTCTGGTGGCTTTGCTACAAAATTTGGATCAGGATATGCTTCATAAAACAACCTTTGCACATGTAATGGTCTATACGCATCCCATACTTTTATTGTATATCCCTTTTTTTTGAAAATCTGATTAGCTCTTACCAGCTTTTCGCCTGTTTCTGTTCTTATTGCACATATCGATACCGGATATACTGCTTTTCTAACAAAATTATCTTCTGTTGCATATTTTAGATCAATAACGAAGCTATCATCTAAATCCTTTAGAAGTACTAGTCCTTTTATCTCTCTTATTGTTTTGTTCCGTAAGATTTTTATAGTATTTATTTCATATGCTCCCATTTGGACCCCCTGTACTGATGTTTTAAATCTGAATTCTACACTAGTATCAAAATTCCTTTCATGTTATAATAACCTAGCACGAAAGTTAAAAACAATTTTTTAATTCTAATATTTGTAAAAAAAAAACCGTAAAAATACGGTTTGATTTTATCCTAATTGTATGATTTTTTTAGCCACATCATTTAAATTATCTCCATTTATATCTGCACTATCATTAATTTTACCTATTTTAGCAGTTTTGCATCCTGCTCTTATACCTGCTTCAACGTCTGTATCCATATCTCCTATCATCCAACTCTGTTTTAAATCAATATTATACTCTTCTGCAAGTTCTAGAATCATACCTGGCTTAGGTTTTCTGCAATCAGATTTTCTCTTGAAGTCAGGACAGTACTTTATATCTTTTATTTCACAATATGGATTAATCTCATTCACTAATTTTTCATGGATCTTATCTAAATTGTATTCTGTTAGATGCCCTAATTCAACACCACCTTGATTCGTAACAATGTACAAATCATATCCAGCTCTGTAAAGCTTATCTAAACCTTGTTTTGCGGAATCGTAAATAACCAAATCATCAGGCTTATTTACATGCCTCTTATTATCATTTATTACTCCATCTCTATCTAAAAAGATAGCTTTTTTCACTTTATCACCTCTTAATTATCCTTTTAAGCTTTTTATATAACATTATTATATGTAATTTTATGAGTATATATCTGAAAACTCAATATTTATTCTTTCTATATGCTCATTTATAGATTCTTCTTCAATATATGTAGCAGCTATTTCATTATTTGAAATATGGTATGCTGGTAATTCTATTATGAATTTGCTTCCTAAACCATATTTACTTTCTAAATAAATATTGCCATTATGCATTTCCACTAATGATTTAACAATATATAGCCCTATTCCACTACCTTCAGCTCTTCTTGTAAAGGATTTATCTGCCTGAATAAACCTTTCAAAAATTATGTCATGTATTTCATCAGGTATTCCTATGCCTGTATCTTCTACAGATATAATAATAGTTTCTTTTTTACTTTCTATATTAACCTTTATGGTATCTCCTCTCTCAGTAAATTTAATAGCATTAGACAAAAGATTCAATATTATTCTTTCTATTTTTTCAGGATCACAGGTAATTATTTGTTCTTCAATATCAGTATCAAATATCAGTATTCTTTCTCTATCCTTAATATATTCTGCTACGGAAAATGTTATCTCTTCAATAAGATATACTATATTGCATTTTGCAAACTTAATATCTAAATGTCCTGAATCTATTTTTGTTATGTCAATAAGGTTATTTACAATTCTAATTAATCTATAGCAATTCTGCCTTAATATATTAGAGTAGCTAACTAACTTATCTTTCCTTTCTTCAGTTATTGGTTTAGCTAATATCATATCGAACATTTGAAGAACACCAAGTTGAATATTTAATGGAGTCCTTAGTTCATGGGATATATTTGCTAAAAATTCATTCCTCACCTTATCATAATACTGTAGCTGACTTAACAATCTATTTTTTTCTTCAACTTTTTTATTAAGCTCTTCAGCATGCTTACGTTCAGTAATATCACGAGCAAAGTTCAATATTTTAACTAACTTACCATCTTCAAAAATAGGTGATATATTTATCTCAAATATAAGTTGTTTGCCTGATGTATCTTTAGCTTCAAGCTCTAATCCTCGTATTTCATCTCCTGCTCCTAGTTTTAAAATATTCTGTTTAACTTTCCTGCCATTTTTATCTGTAAATATATCATATACACTAGCTTTTGACAGTTCTTCTAGTGATGTTTTAAACTTATTTAGTGTAATTGGATTTGCTTCAATAATTCTTTCTCCATCAATATCTATCACATATATACAGTCAGTAGACATTTCGAAAAATATTTTATATTTTTCTTTACTTTTCTTAAGCTCTATTTCGACTTCCTTTCTTCTAATTATTTCATTCTCAAGCTTTTTAGTATACCTTAAATCTTGCCCAGTAAGTACATATCCAACTAAATCGTTAAAATTATCTCTCACAATCGACAAGGTTATACTAGCTGGTACAACATCATTATATTTTGTTAAAAGATTTAGCTCAATTCTGCTAGATTCCAATTTTTCATCTTCAAGCTTTTTTTTCTCCTTAGTTATTATACTTTTATCATCAATTATTTCTCTAATATTCCTATTTAACATATCATCTAGATCATACCTTAATAGTTCTAAAGTTTTACCATTAGTTTTTACTATATTTCCATAGGTATCCACAAAAAACATTATATCTATAGTTGAAACTATTTTATCAGCTGCAATAACTGGAGTGTATATAGCCATTTTGTACTTTACCATAGAAAAAACAATGCCGAATATTACCCATAACAGTTGAAGAGGTGCTATGAAAGACTTTATACCTACGATAGTATACATAATATATGGAGAATAAGTTAAAAAGAGTAGGACAACACAAAATGCCACTAAAAATTTCACCTTATTCTTTGCCATATTGCTTTTTGAATATCTGTACCAGGTAACAATATAGTTAATACACTGCATAAAACAGGTTATACAATACAAGAAAAAGCTCCAAAACCAAATAGGCTCTTTTTTAGGTAAACTTGCAAAAACTATATTCCCTTTTAGTATAACTTCAAATGCAAAATCTTCGGATAATCCAGTATAATAAAAAATAACTGCAGGAAGATAAAGAATCATTTGCTTCCACAGCTTGCCATAATTACGTTTATTCCTAGTAAAAGCATAAATGTAACTCGTACTCAATGGAATAGAGAAGCAAACTGAAAATAAACATATTCTATACCAAATAAGAGTACTTTCTCCTATTCTGAAAAACACTAAATCTGTATACGTGAAGCTAAGAACAGATACACTTAAACATAAACAAAGAAACAGTATATTTGCACTATTTTTTGGATTTAAAATTACAACATACATTCCTATAGCTAATATTATAAATGTTGCTGTAAACGTCATAACAGAAAATAATTCCATTCACGTCTCTCCTTTTAGATAGAAATACAAAGAATTCATGCATTTTGTATGCTTGTGTCGAAAAAAGCATTAATTTGTTGTGAATGTTTTACTTCTCTTCTATATTTTTCTACTATTTTTTCTAAATTCCTTTAAGAAATCTTTAAAAAAAGCTATTTTAAGTACTATTTTTTGTGAATGATATTAAACTTTCATTCATTTTTTAAAAATTTCTTATTCTATTTATTTGTAATGACTTTTAATATATAATAGTTTCATAGGTATATAGTTTGTACAAGCCATTTTAAATTTTATCAGTAGGAGAGATGATAATGAGCGAAAATTATAAGTTTTTTCAGAACTCTAAATGCGAATATTTTCCATGCCATAAAGTAAAAAATAACGACGAATTTAACTGTCTATTTTGCTATTGCCCATTATATATGTTAAAAGATAAGTGTGGTGGTGGATTTAAATACAATAACGGGATAAAAGACTGTTCCAGCTGTACAATTCCTCATAGTATTGGTGGATATGAATATATAATGTCTAAAATGGGAGAAGTTATCAGAATAGGTAGTGAAAAAGAATAAATAAATGTAAAAAAAAGACTTGCATCATATCATCATCATCAAATGAAGCAAGTCTTTTTTATTTATATTTCTATTTTGTTATCTATTAGGTAGCTTGTAGTCCAGAATAAGGCTATCATAAATATTATGCTAAATACAGCAGCAGCAATATTGATACTTGGCATATCTATAGATAGTTTACTCCCTTCTAAGATAAGTGCATTATTCATTTTTGATAATCCTATATTGATTTCTTGAGGAAAAGCCTGCATTAACTTAGAGCTAGTAAATGAGTAAAAGATGTTAACTGCAACAAAAACTACAAATCCAGTTAATTTTCCAGCTGTCTTATTTTTTAATGCTATCTTACTTATTGTTATAGAGAAAAATATTATAGTCATAAAAAATATTCCACTAAACAATTCCGATAAAACATTTAAGCTCACAGCTTTCCAGTTAATGTATGTGCTTAAGCTTTGAATAATCTGAGCTCGTAAATCTTCTGTAGGTATGAAATATAAAAATATTAATGATATAACTGACGCTACTAAAAACCATAATAATGAAGATACTAGCTTAGCTCCTAGAAAGTTTCTTCCATTAACAGGCAATGTAAATGTTAGGTACCCTCTATCTTCATACATTTCCTTATTGAACAACCCTACTATCATCAATAGTATAGCCATGAAAGCTGCAACATCGACTAATGCTAATGCAATGGTTCTCCCTATAATATTAGAAGCATCAATTTTAAATAGTAAAAATAAACTTAGTAGTATCATTGACGCAAATACTATCATAAACGTCTTGTAGCTTCCTTTAATCTCATACTTTAATAATTTGCCCATTATTCAAACACCTCCCTAAACAGCTCATCAATAGACTTTCCTTTACTCAATCTAAGCTCTTCTGCATTTCCTGATAGTACTATCTTGCCGTTTGATATGAATGCTACATCATCAAACACTCTTTCTATATCTTTAACAAGATGAGTTGTTATGATCATTGAGCTATCTTCAGCATAGTTATTTATGATTGCATCCAATATTTTTTCTCTAGCAACTGGGTCAACTCCAGCTATAGGTTCATCTAATATATAAAGCTTTGCTTTTCTTGAGAGTACCAGTGTCAGCTGAAATTTTTCAAGCATTCCCTTTGAAAGTGATGTCACCTTAGCTTCGCTATCAAGCTTCATGAAGTCTAGTAATTCATACGCTTTCTTTTCATCAAAATCATTATAAAAATCCCTAAATAAGCCTATAGCATCCTTTATCTTCATCCATTTATAAAGATAGTTTCTATCCGGCAGGTATGACACTACTGATTTTGTATATACACCTGGCTTGTGTCCATCTATCAGTATTTCTCCAGAAGAAGATGTAAGAATCCCAGCTGCAATTTTGATAAAAGAGGTTTTTCCACTTCCATTTGGTCCTAACAACCCTAGTATTTTCCCTTTAGGAAGCTCTAAATCAACATTACTGAGTGCTTTTTTATTAAAATAGCTTTTGCTTAAGCCTTTTGCTTCTAATATAAGTTCCATTTATTAATCCTCCTTTTTAAACTTTTCGTTTACCATTTCTATAATTTCAGTGTTGCTAAAGCCTAACTGCTTCATTCCATTTATAAAGCTATCTAATACCCCTATAGCCATATCCTTTTTTAGTTTAATTATTATTTGCTTATCCTCTGATACAAATGTCCCCATTCCTCTTTGTGTATATGTTAATCCTTCTCTCTCAAGCTCTTGATAGGCTCTTTGTATCGTATTAGGATTTACTTTTAATCGTTGAGATAATTCTCTGACAGAACTCAATTTATCACCTCCATTTAATTCACCAGTAACTATTTCTCTTTTAATCATTTCAATTATCTGAAGATATATAGGTATATTCTCGTCAAAATCTAGACTCATACTACACCTCCTCCTTTTTAAACAAAATAAACATACTATCGTATTAGTGTATTAATTACATAGTACACCAGCACAATAGTATTGTCAATATATTTTTTTATATTTTATATATGTAAAAACATTTTTGATAAAAAATGAGATAGGAATTTTTTCCTACCTCAATTATACTTCGCTATACCTAAAACAATCAGTTGTATGATCATTTACCATGCCAACAGCCTGCATAAAAGAATAACAAATAGTTGAGCCGACAAATTTAAAACCTCGTTTCTTTAAATCCTTACTCATTAGGTCTGACTCTACTGTCGTAACTGGCACCTCTTCTATTCTATTCCAGTTATTTATCTTTGGACTTCCACCAACAAATTGCCATATATACTTATCAAAGCTACCAAACTCTTTTTGTATAGCTAGGAACTCTTTAGCATTATTAACTGTTGATTCTATTTTTCTTCTATTCCGTACTATACCTTTATTGGATAAAAGCTCTTGAATCTTTTCTTCACCGTACTGTGCAACTTTTACTGGATCAAAGTCATCAAATACCTTTCTATAATTTTCTCTTTTCTTTAGTATAGTTATCCAGCTTAATCCAGCTTGAGCTCCTTCTAGAATAAGAAATTCAAATAGTTTTCTATCATCATGAACTGGGATTCCCCATTCTTTATCATGGTATTCAATATATATAGGATCATCCGTTACCCATTTACACCTTTTTATCAACGCATTTCACCTCTCTAGCTATTTTTAAGTTCACGAACTACAATATCGTCTAGTATTTCTGCCGCTTTTACAATTACCTTATCACAGCCTGAGAATAATGTTCTATGATTTTTCTTTAAGGCTGAGCAGTTAATATCACCCATTTCATTTCCATATCTATGTAGTAACTCTTGAGTCAATTCTTTTATTTTATCACTCTCATGTGCAACATCATTTACAAAAAGCTTACTTAAGACCATAATAGAGCCAGTTAATGCACCACATACACTTTCGATACCCATTCCCCCTCCAAATCCAGCTACTACCTTTAAGCTTTCTTTATCTAAACCTAAGTTATAGGCTTCATTTGCTCCATATAAGATTTTTTCAGCACAATTCAATTTTTTATCCTTTCCAAAGCCCTCTTTCATTAGCTCTTTGAGCATATATGTCCCTCCTAAGATATATATTTTATTTTTTAATTGAATAAATATTTAATCAGTTATTTGTTGATAATACAACATCTTCTCATATTATTAAGTATAAACTAATATGTTAATCTATAATAGGGCTTTTTTTATTGAACTTTTAACATATTAAATGTATCATAAAAATAAGGTTAAAATTTACATTTGGTTAGGAGGAATCAAAATGAATATGAAATGGAGTTTAGATGAACTGTACACTTCGTTTGAATCCGACGAATTTAAGAAGGATTTAGAAAAATGCTATAAGCAAATTGAAGAAATTAAAACATGGTCTGAGGCTAGTCTTGCTTCAAAAGAAAATGCTACTAAAAAGATTGAAGATTATATTAAGTATGAAATTGAATTCTCTAATGTATTTACTAAACTTATGTCATATGCAAATCTGTCATCAAGTGTTGATGCAAAAAATGAAAAAGCTCTTGAATTTATAGATAAACTTCAGGCTAAATATACCGAATTAACTAAACCATCAGTTGCTTTTCAAAAGTTCTTAGGTTCTTTAGAAAACCTTGAAGAAATTATATATTCATCTATTCTTTTAAAAGAACATCTCTTCTATCTTAATGAACTTGCAGACAGTTCTAAATATCTATTAAGTGATCAAGAGGAGATTCTTGTTTCTAAAATGGCAAACACAGGCTCAAAAGCTTGGTCAAAGCTTCAAAACATGTTATCATCTACATTACTTGTTGATATCTCCATGGGAGATGAAAATAAACAACTACCGCTTCCAATAGTCAGAAATATGGCATATGATAAAGATCCTAATGTTAGAAAAAATGCTTATGAAGCAGAACTTAACTCATATAAGAAAATAGAACAATCGTCTGCTGCATGCTTAAATGGTATAAAAGGAGAGGTCATTACTGTTTCCAAAATGCGAGGTTACAAATCTCCAATAGAAGAAACACTGATAAAATCAAGAATGGAAAAGGAAACTCTTGACGCTATGCTTACTGCTATGAAGGAAAGTCTTCCGGTATTTCATAAGTATTATAGAAAAAAAGCTAAACTACTAGGACACCAAAATGGCTTACCTTTCTATGATATGTTTGCTCCTATGGGAGAGGCTGATATCAAGTTTTCTTATGCAGAGGCAAGAAATTACATAGTTAAGAACTTTAGAACCTTCAGTGATAAACTTGCAGACTTTGCAGACAATGCATTTGCAAAAAGATGGATTGATGCAGAACCTAGGGAAGGTAAGAGAGGAGGAGCTTTCTGTTCAAATCTTCACGCAATAAAAGAAAGTAGAATCTTATCTAACTTTAATGGAAGCTTTAGTAATATGACTACATTAGCCCATGAGTTAGGACACGGCTACCATGGTTCTTGCCTTAAAGATGAAACAATTTTAAATAGTCACTATCCTATGCCTATAGCTGAAACTGCATCCATATTCTGTGAAACAATAGTGATGAACGCAGCTCTTAATGAAGCATCTGACAAAGAAGCTTTCAATCTATTAGAATCTTCTATCTCAGATGCAGGACAGGTAATAGTTGATATATATAGTAGGTTCTTATTTGAAAGTAAATTGTTCGAAATAAGAGAAGACCACTCCCTTTCAGTAAATGAGCTTAAAGAAATAATGCTAAATGCGCAAAAAGAAGCTTATGGTAATGGTTTAAATCATAGTTGTCTTCATCCATATATGTGGGCTAATAAACCTCATTACTACTATGCTAGCCTTAACTTTTATAACTTCCCATATGCATTTGGACTTCTTTTTGCTAAGGGAATATATGCTGAATATCTTAAACGTGGTAAAGAATTCGTTCCAGAGTATGATAAACTTCTTCAATCTACTGGTAAAAATAAAATTGCCGATATCACTAAGATGATGAATATAGACGTAAACTCAGTAGAGTTTTGGAGAAGCTCATTGAAGCTGATCGAAAAGGATATTGAAAGATTTATTAAGTTAGGTAATTCTTTGTAAAAAAGCTTCTATAGAAGCGTCAATATATTAATTAAGCCTTTTAACCCATTAATAGAAAGCTTATATTAAGGAAAATTAGAACTTTCCTATAGGTAATAGAAAGGAGTGAATCTTCACTCCTTTTTATTATGTTATATTTTTACCCGATACTGGCTGCAATCATTACTTCTTTCCATAAATCCATATTCAATAAGATATCTTCTTACTGTAACATAATCATCATACAATTGCTTTATTATATCATTAACCTCTTTCTCAGAATAATTTATACCTGCCTTGAATTTTTTCATGAAGTATTGAAGTATTATTATTTTTTTCTTTTCTTTGCTAGGGAAAACTGTAAGTCTATCTTCTTTAATATAGTTTTTTATTACATTCTCTCTATCCTTTTCAGTAATTGCATACCTATCATCCACCATTGTAGCCCCCTTATGAATATTAATGAATTCCATACCTTCGGTTTCTGGTTTACCTTTGTCTTTCTTTTTTTCTAATAATTCCATCATTGCTAGGAATACCTTCGCTTGTTTCTCCTTTTCTTTTAACTTGAAACGATGATTCCTTATTGTTGATGTACTCCCTCCACCTTGAAGCTCAATTATTTCCTTATCACTAATACCTTTATAAAAAAAGTTTAGTATATCCTTTTGAATATCTGTTAATCCAGTATATTTTTTATTCATATTTATCAGATATTCAAATACCGATCCATGTTCATTATTAATATGAAGCTTAATAGCTTTTTGAGCATCATATAAAATGTCCGAAAGTGGGTATATTATTCCCTTTGTAAAGCTTTTTCCACATATAAGGCATATATATTCCTCTGTAAAATCATCATATTTGTATCCTTTTACAATCTCGTCTACCGTAGCATTCCAAAATAATTCATCTGTTCTTTTCAACCAAACCAACCCCTATAATGTTTGCTATTATATAAACATTATATACAATCGTTTGTGTTTTGTAAACTTATTTTCTTTTACTAATTAATATTCAAAAAGAAAGGGCTTTGATAAATATCAAAACCCTAATATCTTTATTCATTTCCTGCTATACTTACATTTTGCAGCTTAATTGTTTTTGGACCTTTAAAATTATTTAACTGTTGAATTTCTTTAGAAAAATACATTTTCTGTTGTACGTCTTTGATATTTCCTGATATAGAACCTGCAGTTACTGGAGTTAAATCTTTTCCATCGAAATACCATCCTAGTCTTATTTCACCTGCAAAATCTCCAGTCATTGTATCCATCTGAAAATCAGAAAATGCAACCAGTTCAAGATACGGTTCACTTTTCAAATTGTCTATATTTTTACTTCCTTCATGAACTATAATATTTCTGATATTTCCCGTAGGTTCAATATTTAAATAATTGGAAAATCTATTGTTTCCCCAATATCCTTCTAGTATACCATCACTATATATCTCTACTGCTTTTAATGGATATCCATCTTCATCATATGGAGCTGATAATGTTGATGTTTTTAAAAGTGGATCAACAGTGATATTGATCTTATCTCCTTTTATTTCTTTTCCTTGAATACATTCTCCAACCTTTGCTGTAGATATGCCCTCATATACAAGTTGAGCGTTAGCTTGCTCATAATAATAGCTAAAAAACTCCTTAACAGGCTCACCAGATAAAAGAACTGGTATATTGTTTAATGCTGGCGTGGACTTTGCTATAGCCTTATTCTTGCTCATTTTAAGCATATCTTCTACACATTCGATTATATCTTCTTTATTGAAATCAGCAAATTTAACATCTTTATATAGTTCAATCTCTTCTCCTTCTTCTTTCCAGTTTGTTATCAACTCTATTTGCCCTTTGTATCCGTCATATGATACATCAACACCTTCAGAGTTGATTATCCTAGTATATATTTTTTCAAGGAAGAGTTCAGATGAATTTATACTTCCATTTTCATATTTATCTGAGCCAAATATGGCTTCAGTTACCTTAGGCAACCATTCTGAAATAGAAGCCTTTGAAAATTCACTTTTAATATTGGACATAGCTACTTCCGAAGGCTTCACTAATGGATAATGTTTATTCTTAACAAATGAAGCTGCAAAAGCTGCACTCTCAATTGCCTTTTCTATCTCTTCAGTACTCATAGTAGGATAAATGTTTGTTGTGGAAGAACCTTTGTACATAACACCCTCTTCTTCAAAATCCTTATATACTGTAACTTTAAAGTGATGTACTTCCTTAGCTCGATTCATATCTAACTCTTTTTTAATAAAGAATAATTCACTTGATTCAATCTTGCTTTCGTTTACTTTCCAACTATCTACTTCTCTTGAGTTTAATAATATTTCTCTAATTTTATCTATCATTATCCCAACCTCGCTCTTGTTTTAATATATGGACCACCATCCGCGGTTTTTGCGAACTCTTTATGTCCTTTACCGCACGCTCCTGCTCCAAATAACTTAACTTCATCAGAAACCATCGAGACCGATTGCAAAACATCTGGGACATATCCTGTCATTATAACTGGCGATACTATATTACCAGTTAGTTTACCATCTTTTATTTCTTTACCTGCAAGTATCATACACTGGATTCCCCAGTTTTTTGGATCTTCCATACCACTAGTAAAGTTTTCTAGTAAGTAACCATATTTTATGGAAGCTATCATATCTTCAAGCTTATCTTCTCCTGCTGCAAAAAATGTATTAGTCATTCTCGCATATGCCTTTCTTTCAAATGACTCTCTCTTTCCATTTCCAGTAGGCTTTGTATTAAGCCTTAATGACGATAATAAATCTGATATTCCAGTTTTTAATATTCCTTTATCAATAATTACAGTGTCTGTTCCTATTACTCCTTCATCATCAAAAAGGTAAGATGAAACCTGCTTTGCTGATTTAGCACCATCATGCATTATCACTAGCTCCGATGCAACTTGCTTTCCTAGATATTCAACTGCCTTTGCGCGGTTTTTAACAAACATATCCATTTCTACCCCATGTCCAAAAGCCTCATGTGCTATTAATCCTGAAACTTCAGGATTACAAATAACATCATATTCTCCAGGTATCATTCTTTTCGCATCAAGAAGTTTTTCAGCATAGGACACTGTTTCTTCACATTTTAACTCCATTTCATCTAATATTTCGACTCCCTTTAGCCCCGATATACTTTCATAATAATACTTTGTATTATCATCTTTTCTAACAATTGGCATCAGTGCACCTTGTCCCCAAATATAAGACTGTTCAAGATCTTTATTTTGAGAAACAAAGACTTTGGATACTTGTACTTCTTCATATGCTACCTTCATATCTATTAATAATTCCGTACTTTTAAGCGCTTTATCCTTGATTGAAGTCATTTTCTGAAGCTTTTCTTTTGAGCTCACGCTTTCAGGAAGTATTTGTACTTCACCAAAAAAGCTATCTGTTATTGCTTCTTCTTCAATAACAGGATAATTACTCAAATCAATTGAATGTTCTTTTAGGCTATTAATGTCGTTTAGTACCTTACTATGTATCTTTTTAATTATTGAGTTCAAACTATCTTTTGATATTTGATTAAATGAAAACTCTGAATAGTTAGTTCCATTGTGCACTCTTACCACAAATCCTCTTTCTGCCCACATAGAATCATTTAACCCTGCACCTGTTCTGTGAACTATGTACTGCTTACCACTTATATCTGTTCCTAATACAGAAACGTATTTAAAATCCTTTGATAATGCTGAAACTAGCTCCTTTAATAATTGTTTTTGAGCTTGTAAATACTTTGACATACCTACCTGCATTGTGGTACACCCCCTTAAATTTTGAGTTATTATAAATTATTTCATATTTTAAATCTATCAGTAAACTTATAAAAAATCAATATATAAATTGAATAAATTAAACAAATCGTCCTTATTTAATTAATTTTTTATATTGTTGCTTTAAAGTAATGTGCCATTAGAGTTTCTTATTATAACAAATTATAACTTCTTCTTTATCAAATCCTTCATTTGTATATAATTCTGCAGCCTTGTTATTCTCTGCATTGACAGTCAGCCATGTATATTTTAATCCGTGCTTTTTACTAAGCTGTACTCCTGCCCTCAGCAGGTTTCTTCCTAGTCCTTTTCCTTGGTATTCCGGCAAAACCGCTAGATGGTCAAGGTATGAATCTTTTTGTGGTTCTTCATCTTCTAAGCTTACCCTCACTATACCAACCGCTTTATTATTATCATAAAGCATCATCATTCCGTCTTCTAGATAATATTCACTGTTCTCAAATTCAGCTATTCTATCAGGGGTACTGTCTAAATGTCCAGCTAAATGAGAAAAACAAATATTTAATATATCACACCAGATCTGTTCATCTTGACCAAATCTAAACGGTTTAAGTTGATATCCTTTTGGGAAAATTGGATTGTCCGCTTTATCTGATAATTTTTTCATCACCCATGAATATCTTTGAATTCTAAAACCAAGATTTTCACAGATATCACCAATTGATTTTTTATTCTCAGGAATGAATAGATAAATGTTATCTATTTCCTCTGTATACCTCATAAATGGCTCAAGTAGTAATTCGTATGCTTCAAGACTTGGATGTTCAGTATGTAAAATTCTAAACCTTCCTCTTCTATTTTCTCTATAACTCTGAGGAAGCATAAGTGACCCAGCTCCCACAATCTTGTCTTTTTTATCAATTAAGATATATGTAGGATTATTCTCATCAAGTTCAAATTCTCTTAGGTCTTCATCACTCAAGAATGATGGGTCATGTTCATCTGCATATTTTTTGCAGTATTTAATAAACTCAGCAGTTCTATTTGATTCTAATTTTATTACTCTCATATATTTTCCTCCTAACATAAACGAAATAAAACAGTCAGGGAAAAACCTGTATTTTATTCATGAGTGACCTATGAGTCATATCGCATATCTCTATCTTTTCACAGTTTTAAAAAGAGATATATAAATTATTTCGTCGTATGACCTCATAGTCATTAAATATCTTTTTGAGTCTTCATTCTATTCAACCTATTAAACACACTTAAAGCATTTTTATAAAATACATACTCGTGGAATTCTTCAGGAATGATTTCTTTTATGAATTCTATATAAGGCTTTAGCTGTACAAGTGGCCAATCCGATCCAAATAGCACTTTATAATAGTTATCTGCATATACTAAGCTTCTTTTGATATGGTCAATAAATAGCTGTTTTTGCTTCATTCTTTCAATTTCTGTACTATCACCAATAATAAGCCCAGAAAGGTCAGTAAACACATTTGGATTTTTACGAATTATCTCAGCAGTATCCATGACCCAGGGGTCACCCAAATGCGCAATTATAAATTTAACGCCCCTGTATTTTACTGCAAGCTCATCTACTGTTAATGGATGAGAATATTTTAAGATTCCTCTATCAGAATAAGTGTCTCCACTATGGATAGTTACTGGTACATTATATTTCTCAGCCAAAGCATATACTGGATCATATACAGTGTCATAAACATAATACTGATAATATCCAGCATATATCTTTATCCCTATAGCATCACCTTTTAATTCTGCTTCAATATTTTCAAGCTCTAGCTCTTTTGATTTACCCAATAACCTAACAGGATTAACGCCTATACAATAGGCTAAGTTATTTGGCAGTTTATCTCCTATATCAAGTTTCATAGGGTTAGGAGAGGAGGTGTCGGGGAACCCCCCGCTCATTTCCTCTGTCAATCCCATTCCTATACCAGCTATTATGTTGTTTTCTTCAAATTCCTTTATCAGACCTGAAGCTGAATAATCAACAATAGAAATATCTCTAGCAGTTTTATTAAAGCTCTCAATTCTTGAGAAATGCAAATGAGCATCTATTATTTTCATAATTTATTCTCCTAAAATTTTATATTTCGTAAATTTTTTAGTAAATCATGGTCAATAACTTCTTTAGTGAATATTAAAAATGCTGGAGGCATAAAGAATTGAGTATTATTTTTAGCCTCTATTTTGTTAATTACAAAGCTACCTACTGCTTCATTGTTAGAAAATCCCCATAGTGGGACATCTCCATTACTATAGACCATCATCTTATCAGTTCTATTAACTCCCTCAAATGTAATTGATCCATTTGTCCTAATATCAAAAGCCTTTCCAGCCTTATAGGTAACCATCTCTCCTGATTGATTTTGCACAGTAAATCTATTATTTTTCAACTCTTCATCAAGCTTCATAAAAACTTCAGTCATATATTCTACAGAATTGAAATAATAGCCTGTTTTTTGAACAATTTCTGTTGTGCAACACAATACTGGCAAGCCTGGAAGCATTAAATAGTATTGGTACATCTTAAAACCCTTAAATTTATCATTTTTCTTAATATTTGCTGAAATTTTTATACCACTCCACATATTACCTAGACTATCTTTAATCTGTATAAAATCTGCTTCTTTTTCTTCCTCACTAAGTGAAATAAGAGTTAACTCTCTAGGATGACTTATTATTCCTCCTGTCCAAGGATTCCACCAGGATTTAGGTGTAGGTGTAGGGAAGGATGTGTCAAGCCATTCATGCCCATTATACACTAGAGAAAATATAGAATTTGCAAATTGTGGAGAAGATTTAATTTTTATCTCCCCATTGTCTACTGAGAATATCTCTAATTCATTTTCAAATGTTCTTTCGCTATTAATAGTATCATTGTTAGTTTTAAATATTGCTATTTTCTTTTGAAAAGCTACTGATTCAAAATCAACATCTAGTGAGAGAATATCAATGTTTGCATTGTTATCTAATGAAACAATCATTTCAGTATTGTTAACAAAGTCTTCTTTGGAGAAGTTTTTCACAATAGGTTCGAATAAGTCATTTTTCGAACTCAAAGTGATGACTCCATCAAAATATGATTTCCTATACTCCTTAAAGGCTGCATTGAAGCTTTTTCCCACAAATGGATTACCATCATTGATACTAAATTCGAGTTTGCTAATTGTATGTGAATCATCATTACAGTCATGTTTTACAGCAAATTTCCTAAGTTCTTTCCAATCTTTAAATGTGTCTATTGCTATAAAACATGGTTCTGTGCTTATACTTGAGTTTGCAGGAATTTTACCTAAATTTTTATCAATTGAAAAATACCACATGTTAAACTTTATTTTATCTTCCTTAGGCCAACAAAAGCTAAAAGTTGATTTGCCTTCACTTGAATAAATCCAGTTTTCAGTAAATTTACTACTATCCCAATAGTCAAGGCTAGTACTGTCATATCCATTTATTTCTACAAATTCAGTATCATAAGGTATTACTGCATCCGCCAAATCATAATAGTAGCTCTGACTGAACCAAACATCTTCATCAGTATCCTTATCTGTTATATTTTGAACTTCATAATTATGCTCTACAATTCCATTTGGATATAGTTTAGATAATGATATTAGTTGTATATTTTTAAAATCTCTTGAATTATAAAAAGCTTTAAGTACAATATAGTCATCTTCACAATAGTTCTCAACTGTATGTGGTTTTTCCTTTGAAAATTCAAGAGAAAATGGTAACCCAACTCTAGGATAAAATACTATCATCTCATGTACAGTATCAGGATATTTCTTCACTATCAAATCATTATCAAACTTATTTAAGTGTAAAGAATAGTTCCCATTATATACAATCCATTGTTCATCAGTTTCTCCTCCAAATCTACCTGTGTATCCATTAAAATATAGCGATATTTTTTTCTTAAATTCAACAACTTCATTATTAAGAGTAGCTTTTATATTTAACATAGCTTGATACAAAAACGGATTATTTAAGGTATATGATATAAGAATAGAAGCTTTTTCTTTTGGCTTTAAAGGTATACTAAAACTTCTATCTTCAAAATCAATGTCATCTGAATCAGGTAATGTGAACTCAAATACAGTGTCTTCATTAAAATTATTTTGAATGTCTATATAAAAATCAGAATTAACATTCTTTAGCTTCTGCACATCAGGCGCAGTAAGTGAAAGTTTCGCTGGAAACTTAGGATTAATTCCTACTTTTAAAAAAGCTCTTTTACCATTAATCATAATTTCAGCTATAACACAAGGATGTGTTCTCCAATGACTCTGTTCTTCTTCTATTTCTCCGACAAAGAAATTAGCAATAAACGTTTTCTCATCCGCTACTGAAGCTTCTGCTTCAAAAGAAAAAGTGATGTTTTTATCGTTCTTGCCTTTTATAGCAATATCTAATTTTTTACCAGTCTTATTGACAACATGATAGGTTATATTATATTCTCTTCCGAAAACTAAATCTTTTTCTGAGATATCTGCACTTATAATATAGTCATTTGTATCAATTAATCGTAAGCCTCTTCCTTTTCTTTCGAAAACCATTCTCAAATGTTTCCCATCTTTTTCCCATAAGTATTCATAATTAGAATAGTTATCTTCTTCATTTCCGTCAGGACTTACTGCAATATCTCTTTTACTATCCTCATACCAGTCAAATATTTCAAAGTATTCCTTTACAGCCTCTGTTTGCATTACTGTAGGTATGAAATTCATTAGATGTGTTGCATCGTCTCTTTTCTCCCAGAAAAAGCCGCACTTTTTATAAAGAGGAACTGCTTTAGTATTCCCTGCCCAAGTATATAAATCAAGTCTGGGCCACCCAAGCTCAATAGTTCTTTTTACAGTTTGAAGAACTAATTGTTTACCGACCTTTTTGCCATGATAATCTGGACGAACATTCAAAAGAGGTATGTACATTGCTCCATCATCCTGCCTATATTCTGAAAAGCTACAATAACCTACAACTTTTTCACCATCTATTGCTACATATGTGTTTATATTGCCAGTATTTTCGTTTTCCTCTATTGCACTCTCCTCAGTATATATGCTGTCAGATCCCCCCCAGTTATCAGCACTCATGTTCCACATGTCAGCCAATGATTTAGCATGTGCCCTTTCGTATTCAACTATTTTAATTCCGTTCATTTTTAATCCCCCCAATATGACACATAAATGAAAAAACTTAATTGCTTCCCAATATCTCTAAACGTTTTGTTTCCTTGATAAACGGTATATGAACTATAATTTTTAATAGCATACCAATCCCTAGTGTTGTTATTGGAATAATCAAATTAAAGTTATCAAACATATATCCAAAAATCTTAAAACCAACCAAACGAGCTAAAGAGAAGAACAATGCTTGAACTGCAACATATCTTCCAAGCTTATTCTCTGGTATTGTGGTTTGATAAAAAGTAACATAAAATACTCCATAAAAACCAAAAGACATATAAAATATAAAAATCATTGTACTAAAAAGTAAAACTATCATAGGTGAGTTACTATGGAGCAAGTTTAATATTCCACTATTTGATAAAGGTAGCATAGATATAACAAAAACTAGCATTCCGATTATTCCTATTCCTATGCATTGAGCTACATTGCATCGTTTCTTAGCAAGACTCACTGCAAATATTGCCAAAATTGACCCAATAGTCGCAATACTTTCTACTATTCCATAGTCTACTTCTGTTCCTCCTAATAATGTAACAATCATATATGGGAATCCTACTAATGCAAATGGAAATAGAAATAAGTGTGTAAGTATACCATTACTGATTAAAGACGTTATCCGTATATCTATTAATAACACCTTAAATCCATCAAGAATATCATTAATAAAAGAAGAATATTCTTTTGTTTGCTCACGAGGCGGAATGCTCATAAAGCACTCTGAAAATGCAGATACCAAATATGTTATTCCATCTACAAGTAAAATTATCCCTACACCATATTTACCAAATATTAGTGCTCCAAAAAAAGGTGTAGATGCAAATGTAATCTCTTCTATTGTTCTTTGTATTGAATTGGCATCTACTAAATCATCCTTATCAACTATGGCAGGAAGTATTGTTACGAATGCAGGTCCAAAAAATACTTCACATAGTGAATAGAAAATTACTAATGTATAAGTAACCAATATGTTAATTGAAGCTATAAATGAGTATGCAAATAACACAATAGCAAAAGCACCTCTAATGAAATCTAACAGTATTATCATTTTCTTTCTATCAACCTTATCTACAATAGTTCCCGCTACTGGTCCTAATATTATCTTTGGTATCATCGCTAACGCTAAAACAGAAGAAAATTTTCCTGCTGATCCAGTAATCTGAAGTACATACAGTGCTAAAGCCACATTTAAAAAACCAGTGCCTAGAAGAGAAGTCGACTGTCCAAAAACAAATAGTAAAAAATCCCTATTTTTCAATACCTTAAAATTCATGATAATCTCCTTAACACAATATTCGCAGTTCTACAGTTCTATAATAACCTTGCCATCCTTATAGAATAGCTCTCCATCTACATATATTTCGCCACCATTTTTCATGTCACATATCATATCCCAATGTATTCCTGACTCATTCTTGCCACCAGTTTCCTTAGGTGCAGCTCCTATTGCAGCATGGATAGTTCCACCTATTTTCTCATCAAAAAGCATATTCTTAGTAAATTTTTGAATTCCGTAATTTGTTCCAATAGCTATTTCTCCTAAGTATCTAGAACCTTCATCAGTATCTAATAAAGCTAGAAGTAAGTCCTCACCCTTTGAAGCACTTGCCTTAATGACTTTACCTTTACTGAATTCAAGTCTAATGTCTTCAATTTCTTTTCCCATTTCTATTCCAGGAAAAGTGAATCTAATATATCCTTCTACTGTATTTTCTATAGGTGTTGTGAAAACTTCGCCATCAGGGAAATTTTCTTTCCCATCACAGTTAATCCATTTTCTTCCTTCTATACTCATTTTCAAATCTGTGTCCTTTGTTTTTATATGTAATATATTTTTAGTATTTAGATATTTACAAAGCTTTTCCTGCTCTTCTGATATTTTTTTCCATTCTAATACTGGATTATCCCTGTCTAGAAGCATAGCTCCGTAAACAAAATCCTCATATTCTTCCAAGCTCATGCTTGCTTCTTGAGCACTCGCATGTGTAGGAAACTGTGTTCCACACCATCTTAAATCCTTATTTGCTATTCTATCTAGCATTTTATTAAAAAGCCCACCTGTTGCGGCACTTCTTTTTTGAATTCTTTTAGAATCTATATTAGAAAACGCTCTTTCATTATATCCACCCCATACTGATAGTTCTGCATCATAATACTCTGAAACGAACTTATCATACTCACTAATAAATTCAAGTTGTTCATCACTTGCTTCTTTATAGAATATTTCTCTTATGCCTGGAAGACTTATTTCAGTATTTACATGGGCACCATTCTTTATTGCCTCTCTATAAACTTCTTTGATCAGCGGATATGAGACATCATAACCATTAATTAATAATTTGTCACCTTTCTTAATACCCAATGAATAGTTTACTAGTAGCTTTGCAAATTTTTGGATTCTTTGATCTGCCATTTGTTAAAATCCCCCTTTATTTATAAATTGGTATTATAGCAGATACTATTTTTTCAATAGTATCTGCCATTTTAATACAAACTTTATCTTCTAGAAACAAAGCTAAGTTTTGTTTCTACATTCAAGTTTATGGTATTCAAATAATCCTCTATCTTGTTTCATTTCAAATCCCTTTGTAAAAATTAAGTTATATAACATAATCATTTCTCCTTTATTATTTAATTAATTTTATTACTTTCTAAATTCTAGCTTCAAGTATTCGTCTAAACCAATGTCTTTTTTAAGTCCAAATCCTGAAACGATTAGTTCTAATAACCCTAGCATATCTATCACCTACCTTGTAGTACAAACTCCTTAGAATAATCTTAATTCTAACTTTGCAAATAATTCATATCCATGATCTTTTTTGTTTGATGATTGTTTTACCAACTGATCAACTAAATACAACATATTTATCACCTCCTAAAGTATAATGTTACCTATCTTCTTAATTCTAGTTTGCTGTACTCTTCAAAACCAAAGTCTCTCTTTGAATTAGAAAAAAATAGAAATTTCATCAATAAATCAGTCATTATATCACCTCCTTTATTTTTTTACATTAGTTACATTTTCTTGAATCAAAGGCATAATAAAAAGCCGCAGATAGCTACTCTACGACTTTTTATTACTTTATTGTATACAAGAAAACATATAAAAAAGTCGTAAGCATTAAGCCCACGACTATATTATTCCAAAAGACACAAAAAGTGCATTAAAATATAAATCAAAAAATCGCAGACTATGTACCTACGACTGTAAAATCATAATTATAATAAAAATTAAAACAATTATAGATTAACCTTTACACCTATTCGCAGGCCGTTATTTTTTGCTGTATATTCAATTTTGTTTAAATTGGTAATACCTAACATAGTAATCATCACTTCACGGCCTCCTTTTTTTATAACATTGTTTGCCACTTTTACTGCATTTTAATTATATCACCATATTTTTTAAACTGCAATACATTTTTTAAAATTTTGTGAAATTTTTTTCTATAAAAAATACACCCAGAAAATTTAAATTTTCTAGATGTATTTTTTTATTACTATTTAATCATTAGAATTAAATATTTCTTCATCAAATTCGCCTTCTGCCTTTGAAACTATGGCGGTACATATTGCATCTCCAGTTATATTTACAGCAGTTCTTGTCATGTCTAGTATTCTATCTATTCCTATTATTAGTGCTATTCCTTCAATTGGTAGTCCAATAGCTTGAAATACCATGGACAGCATTATAAGTCCAACTCCTGGAACACCAGCTGTACCGATTGAAGCTATTGTAGCAGTTAAAATCACTGTCAGTATTGCTTGAATTGATAACGGAACCCCATATAGCTGAGCTACAAAAACAGTGGCTACTCCTTGCATTATTGAAGTACCGTCCATATTTATTGTTGCACCTAATGGTATAGTAAAAGAAGCTATATTTTTTGAAGCACCAATTTTTTCTTCAATTACCTCTAAAGTCACAGGAATAGTTGCATTAGAGCTAGAAGTTGAAAAGGCAACTCCCATTGCAGGTGCAAACTTTTTAAAGAACCTTATTGGATTTAGCTTTGCAAATATCATAAGCAATCCTGAATAAGTAAAAGAAACATGTATTAACAAAGCTAAAAGAACACATATCATATATTTTAATAATGAGCCCATAGCATCAAACCCTAAAGTAGAAAATGTCTTAGCTATTAGTGCGAATACACCATATGGTGCAGAAAGCATTATTAACTCAACTATCTTCATAACTAAATCATTTAATTGATTAAAAAAGTCAGTAATAATTTTCGTTTTATCACCTAGAATAGAAAGCGCAATTCCTACTAAAAGAGAAAATACTATTATTTGAAGCATTGAACCTTGTACCATTGATTCTGCTGGATTGGTAGGAACCATCTCATATATTACCTGTATAAGTGGCTTAGTTTCTCCAATGGTCGGCTGAGTCTTAATTAAATCAGACATATCAAGTCCAACGCCTGGATCAATAAGAGAAGCTATTATTATAGCTATAGTAATAGCTATCGCCGTTGTTGCAATATAAAATAGCATTGTTCTAAATCCAACTCGTCCTAACTTTTTAATATCAGACATAGAAGCTGCTCCATTAACTAAAGAAACGAAAACTAAGGGAACAACCATCATTTTAATTCCTCTTAAAAATATCTGACCTAATAGCTCAAACAAACCATTTACTAATATAGTATCTCTAGTATAAGAAGGTCCCAACTTGTTTAGTATCAAACCTGTTATGAAACCTAAAATAAGACCAATAAGAATTTTAGCTGTTAATCCAATTTTTCTTCCTTTCATGCCATTCCTCCTTTGTAATTTCACGTTTTTTCGACATTGGTATTGTTATATTATATATCATATTGTTACAAAAATGCAATATTTTCTTTTCCCTTTTGTAATATTTGCCATATGCCTAATGCTTTATTATCCAAAAACAATTAAAAGACATCTACTAGATGCCTTTTAATCTTCTATTACATTAGTAAGTGAATATATGCGCCTGCCCCGATAGGAATATCTGTAATATGCTAAATTATTAATAGTATCGTCCACTCAAAGTTGAGTCTCTTATTCTATAAGCAACCTGTGTAACTTAGATTAAATGATAATAATTTTAAAATTTTGTTAACATAGCTATTTGGCTGTATAAATAATGGATGGTCAAGAAAAAACTGTACCTATTTGGCACAGTTTTTTCTATTTTCTATATACTGTCTAATATTGTATAAATATTCTTTACTAATAGTATTAATTATTCGATTATTCATAGAGTCATATTCAATATCATCGATTGTCTTTATGGGAAGTACATTTACTGAAGTACCAGTCATAAAAGCTCCATCAAATTCTTCCAGTTCATCTACTTTGATGTTTTTTTCAACTATGTCTATTCCTTCTGCTTTACATACCTTCATTATTTCATTTCTGGTAATTCCAAGGAGTACTTCTCCTGATGGAGCTGTATAGACACTAGCTTCCTTTACAAAAAACATGTTTGATCTACTGCCTTCTGTTATATTCCCTTGTTCATTTACCAGTAGAGCTTCGTAAGCATCTTGCTTTTTTATTTCATCATTAACCCTTTGCCTAAAATCTGTATTGATTACCTTTGCATTAGGATTTTTTCTTTCAGAGTTAAAGAGAATAGTATGAATACCTTTTTGATAAACTACTTTTTCAGGATAATTACTTTTAATGAAGTAAGCCATGAAAGTCTGCGTTTCCTTATCTAAATTATAGCATAGTAGCTTTATATTCATATTATTTGTTTCATTTACAGCTATTAACTGATAAATCTCCTTTTCTATTTCACTATCTTTTTTATCTATGGTATAACCAATTATTTCAGCTGACTTTCTCATTCTAAATAAATGGTCTTCCATAAATAAAGCAATTCCATCAACAACTCTTATTACCTCATAAATTAATGGACTGGATGCGTTAATAAATCCTTCATCATTATTTACCGAGCATAAGCTACCATTTAAAATATAATAGTTAAGTATTGCTTCGTTATTCATAAATTCACCTCGTGTTCTATTGTAGGTTTTTTAAAGCAACCTATAATATTCATTATAGCTTATTTAGGTAAATATTTTAATTATATTTCTTTATCATTTTTCTTCATTTTCTTTAGAATATATTTTACAATTAAAAATATTATCAAAGCTATAATAACAAACGGTAATAATATCGCTATTAATACAGTTAAGTCTTTTACAAGCTTTATCAATACTTTTATTGAGCTACTAAATCCATCTCCTACTCTATCTATAAGAGAAATTGGCTTTGGCTCTTTTATTTCTTGAACTTCATAAACAGAAACCTGTATAGTTGCAAAATTAACCATATTATCCCATTTCCTTAATGTCCCTGTAAAATTTTCTATTTGATATCTTACATCTGACAATTCTCTTTCAAGCTCAATAATATCTTTCACACTCTCAGCTTTTTTAAGAATTTCTATGAGTCTTTCTTCTTGAATTTGTAAAGATTTTAATCTCGCTTCAGAATCAAAATATTCACCTGTTATATCTGTTCCGCTATTTTCGCTGTTTATTACATTTCCAATATTATTGAAGTCAAGCATGAATTGTTCAAAATATTTCTCTGGAATCCTTAAATTAAACGATGCATATCTGTCTTGAAAGCTTTGTTTTTCACTTATTCTGCTTCCTGAAATGTTAGAGCTTTCTACGTATCCCCCTATAGATTTTGTCTTTTCTACTATAGCACTTGTCGTCTTATCAAACTCAAGTGTTTCCAACTCAATTCGTGCTGATTTAATAATCTTCCTATTGTTTTCAGTAAGTGACGTCTGTTCAATAGTTTGCCCTCTATCTGCATTGTTTTCACTTGGAGCCTGGTTACTAAATCCAACATCAGATGTTTTCTGCATTTCTGTAGATGTAGCTTGTTCTTGTAAAGCTTTGTCTTCAGTCATAAAACCTTTTGCACAACCAGAAAGAATTAATACTAGCATCAATAATAATGCACATAATGAAAATCCTCTTTTTCTTTTATTAATCATCCTAAATCCCTCCCCTAATCTTTTTAGTAACTATATACTATTTTGACGATGATTAAGGGAAAATGTTCCATTATAATATAGAAAAAGAAACTATTATAAAAAAATATTCTTTTATAGATATTTCTCTACTCTAATTCTATTTTTCAAAAAACAAATGTATTATTTCATTTTTCAGCTCACTAAATATTCTCATTTCAGGAGGATTGTCTTCTCTGTCACATAAAACCTTAATCAGCTCATTATAATACCATGATTGCTTCTCTCTACCTCTGTTAAATCTGTCCCAAACTTTTTCACCAACTCTATTGTATTCTTTAATTGTAGTTCTTATGTTATGAAGTTTATCAGCGCAGGTAACTATCCGTATATCTAATGAAGCAGTTTTAAGTGCATGTAATTTATAAGTCTTTCTCTCTTCCCATGAGAGTGACTTATCAGGTTCTGAGCATCCTCCTACGATTTCTGCTACATATTGTCCAAATGTATCTCTGATATAGTCAAGTGTCACATATGTATCCTCTACAGTATCATGCAAAATCCCTGCTGCTACAAGCTCATCAGAGCATCCTTCTTTTTGTAGAATCATACCAACCATATATGGATGAGTTATATATGGAATATCTGTACCCTTTCTTTTCTGATTTTGATGAGCTTTGGCTGCTACTTGTATAGCTAATTCAATCATGTCATTTGCCCTCCTATTGTTTAACATTTTTCGACTATAATCTATATAAATAAACAAGATATTTCCTAGGAAATATCAATACTGTTATTATAGATAGCGACTTGGTTCCTTCCATTATGTTTTAAAAAATGCATAGCTTCATCTCCTTTTCTACTAATTTATTCACAACTAAAGCATCTTAAGGATACGAGCTATCCCTATACTAATAGTTTCACTATCAGTAACTATATATCATTGTTTTTTCTATTATTATCTTGATCTCTTCTGCTACATATTGTATGATTTTAGCCTTTAACAAAAATATTCTTTATGATTATTCAATACTAGATATTATAATATTTCTTTCCACTTTTGAAAAAACATCTGTCTATCATTCTTTGTTAATAAAAAATTAAGCTTAGTGCTCATATATAGTTTTATTATATATTTCTAAATCATGATTTTATTCTCCAAGCAATATGAATCTTCCTGCAAAACGACAGTAAAAAATAGGCAGGTATTTACCATTGCCTATTTAGCCTTTTCCTTTAGTTGTTCAAGGTTTTTTAATACAATGTCTCTTTTTATTTTAAGCAGTTCTGCGTTCTTTCTTTCTATAACAGACTTCATGTTAAGTAACGATAGATTTAATTTTTCCATAAGGTTTTCATCTTTTTTATCAAGTTTTACTTTAGGTCTAAGTGTATTTACTGAATTTTCACCCATTTTAATACTTTCTTCTGATTTTGCCCAATCATTTAATAATCCAAATAGATGACTTTGCCTTACAAAATATTTTAATCTCATTATTTCCCCGTCTGGATTTCCTTTATATGGATCAAAAAATATTGACATATAGTAATTCATTCTATTTGTCTGATGTAATGATTCTAAACTATCTTTTTTTTCCACAGCAATTGTAAGATTGTCAAGGGCATCTTCAAATTTTGTTGTATCTTCATTTTTAGCACCCATTTCTAAAGCCTTAAGCTCATAATCATTCCATCCAGCATGTATTTCTTCCACGGTCTTTCCTACTTTTTCCCACATTGTATCTATTTTTTCTTTCTTTGTCATTGTTTGTTTTTGCTGTTCTGATTTTTCTCCTTCCGATGATTTATTATCACTTTGGCTTTTCCCTTCGCTTGATTGATTGCTCTGCTTATTTTGCTGTTCCTCTTTTTCTTCCGGTTTCTTCATTTCTTCCATGATTTTCTCAATATCCTCTATTATACTATCACTTTTATCTGCCATTGCACCTAAACCTTCAGGAATTTTTTCTTTTTCACTGCTAGTCATCGGCTTCTCTTGTTTTTTACTGCATGATGTGGAAACAATTAAAACTAATAGGATTGCTAGTACTATATTTATCTTTTTAAACAGCTTAAAATTAATATTCACAGTAATCACCTCAATTTTAGTATATCCAAGATGATTATTTTTAAGTAAACATAGTTAAAGCCCTATAAAAAATTTTTTATAAGGCTTTAAAATAATCTCAAAATCTATGATTCAATATTTTCTTGTTTTTCTTCTATTTCTTCATTCTGTACTATTTCAGTATCATTAGCCTGCTTGCTATCTCCAGCAAGATATTTTGGAAGCTCCATTCCAGCCATATTAAATAGTTCTTCAAAAGGAGGAATTGATTTTAGCATTCCTGATAAAAAGTTAGCTGTTGAAGGTGCTCCATTACTTCCATTCATTGTATCCCAAACTGTAACCTTGTCAATCTTGATATTTTTGATTGCTTCAACTTGAGTTTTAACTAATTCAGGGAGCTTATCAGCTATCATAAGCATAACCGCTTCTTTAGAATCTCCACCGGCTGCCTTAACAAGTCTCTCAAAACCTTCAGCTTGTTTACTGAGTATTTCCATGATACCTTGAGCTTCTGCTTGCATTTTGAATAGTATAGCATCAGCTTCACCTTTTGCTTGACGACGAATTCTTTCAGCTTCAGCTTCTGCATCAATTTCAACCTTTTCTTTTTCAATTTGAGCATGAACAATAACGTCAGCTTCTTTTGTAGCTCTCTCTTTGTTAGCTCTTGCTTTTTCTGCTTGTTGTTCAGCAGAATAAGCTTCTTCAAGCGCTTTAGCAGATTGCACTTTCTCTGCTGCACTTGCTCTTCTCTCTGCTTCAGCTTCTCTTTCTCTTCTCTCTGCTTCTGAATTGGCTATTGTGATTTTTGTTCTATTTTCTCCCTCAACTGCAGTTGCATTTGCTTCTGCAACTTGAACTCTTTCATCACGTTTTGCATTTGCTTCACCTATTGCACCGTCACGGTCTTTTTCAGCAACATTCTTCTTAGCATCGTTAATTGCCTTTGCCGCTGCTTCCTTACCTAAAGCCTCTATATATCCTGATTCATCTCTTATGTCAGTAACGTTAACGTTTATAAGCTTTAATCCTATTTTCTTTAATTCGGCCTCAACATTCTTTGATACGTTTGCTAAGAACATATCTCTATCAGAATTAATTTCTTCTATGCCCATTGTAGCTATTACAAGTCTCAATTGGCCAAATATAATATCTTTAGCTAACTCTTGAATCTCTTTTAGCTGTAAGCCTAGCAGTCTCTCTGCGGCATTGGTCATAATACCAGGCTCAGTGCTTATACCTACTGTAAATCTTGAAGGTACATCTACTCTTATGTTTTGGTTACTAAGTGCATTTGTCAAGTTAACTTCTATTGATATAGGTGTTAAATCTAAAAATTCATAGCTTTGAATAACTGGCCAAATAAATGAAGCTCCACCATGAATACACTTTGCAGAACGGTATCCTCCATCATTTCCTTTGCCAATCTTTCCGTATACAACTAATACCTTATCTGATGGACACTTCTTGTATCTAGAAAATATAGCTGCTATAGTACTAAAAATTACTACTACTATAACAGTAATGAGAATTACAGGATAGAAAGACTCCATAATTTTATGCCTCCTTGTTTTCTTATAATAATTTTATATATTTCACTTTATCCCTGCTTTTCTACCAATAATATCTGATTATTAATGATATCTATAACTCTAACCATGTCTCCTGAAGATATGGCTTTCCCATCGGTCATTGCTTCTAACTCCCTTATAGAGCCTTGTAATGTCATCTGTACCTTCCCTAAGCCACTACGTTTAGCTGGTATTGTTATGTACACTTCTCCAATACAGTACATTGCATTTTTTAAGTCCATGTTTCCACTCTCAGTTAATCTACTCATAAAATAGAATATTCCTGATACAATTGCCATTACTATCAACCCAAGTATCATTGCTAATATAACTGTCAGTGTTTTGTTCATGTTTGCATTAGCACCTACTATTCCAGTCCATCCAAACACTGTAAAGAAAATAATGAAATTCCTTACCGTAAATAAGTTAAAAGCTGATGAACCATCTATATCAGCTCCATCACCATCAAAGTCAGTTCCAGTATCGAAACCTCCATCATCCCCTGGTATATCAACATCATCATTCATTCCAATAAACGTTGATATAAGTTGTATCAAAAAGAGAACAGAGAACGGAACTGCAAAATACCAAAATACTTTTTCAAATGCAGGGATGCTATTCCACCATTCTGTCAATCTATATCCCCCCTTTCATTAACATTTATCAGATAAAATAGGCATTATTATACTATATGATAAGTGAGTAGCATTAATAATATAAACATTTCTACAATATTTTGGAAACACCTTTTTTTTGTCATAAATTTAACCATTTTGTAATAATGTGAAAAAAAATATCATTATAGTCTTTCTATCTCACTCCACACAAAATCCATAAGTTCTTTAATGGTTGTTTCTGAAAAATCAAATTCAAAACCTGCCGTCTTATATATTTCTGGAAGTGATTTAGAGTTTCCAAGAGATAGCGCCTTCTTATAATTTTTAATAGCACTTTGTGGATTTTCCTTGTATTGCTTCCATATCTGGAGTGCTGCTAGCTGAGCTATAGCATATTCAATATAATAGAATGGAACTTCATATATATGAAGCTGTAATTTCCATCTATGCTTTAATTCCTCTTCATACCCAGTCCAATCGATATGCGAATACATAAATTCTTTTGCAATTCTCATAAACTCATTATTTCTCTGTTCTGAAGTATGATTTGGATTTAAATACATCCAATGTTGAAACTTGTCTACAGTCATAGCCCATGGCAGAAATTTTATTATACCTTCAAGGTGCTCTCTTTTAGCCTGCTTAAGTTCGTCCTCATTATGATAGAATTCATCCCATTTATCCATGCTTAATAGTTCCATACCCATAGAAGCAAACTCTGCGGCCTCCATAGGTGTATCTCTATATTTTGAAATAGCTATATTTGAACTTAGTATATCGTGTATAGAATGTCCACCTTCATGAACAAGAGTAGTCATATCATCGTGAGTTCCTGCTGCATTCATAAATATAAATGGGAGCTTCGATATTGGAAGATACGTGCAGAATCCACCTGGTGATTTTGCTTTTCTGCTCTCAAGATCTAAAAGTTCGTTATCTCTCATCCTTTGTAGTACTTCTGCAAACTCCTTATCAGTTCTATTAAATATTCTAATAACTCCTTCTATCAGCTCATCAATCTCTTTAAAAGGCTTTAAAGGTTTAATATCTTTAGGTACAGCATCTACATCCCATGGTCTATAGTCATTAATTTCTAATTCTTTTTGATGTTGTTTTTCTATTTTCACTTTAAGTGGAACAACATATTTCAAAATAGAGTCATGAAATTCATAGCATTGTTCAGGAGTGTATGAAAATCTCTCATATTTTCTAAACATATAGTCTCTGAAATTTGGTAACCCAACGTTTTGTGCGACCTTTTTTCTTATTTTTATAAGCTCATTCATTATTTCATCAAGTTTCTCAGAATCACGAAGTTTTCTTGTATTAATCAGTTCCCAAGTTTTTTGTCTTATATGTCTGTCAGGATCCTTAAGAAATATAGACATCTGAGGAAATGTTTTTTCTTCTCCATCCCAATATACAGTCATCTTTCCTGTGATATCAAAATACTCAGTGCTTAATTTATCTTGCTGGACTTCAAACTCTATATTTTCTTGTCTAAAAATCTCAATAGAGTTTATTTTACTCTTAATCAAGTGTTCATATTTTTCCTTATCTAGTTCTTCTCTATATTGGTTATCATAAAAAAACTTATCAAATAAAGCCTGATATTTTTTCACTATAGGCATTACAGTTTCCTGCTGGTAAATAAATCTACTCTTGATATCCTCATCATCATTATGACACTGAAAATCTATGTAATTCCTATCTGATATCTCTTTTATTTCATCATAAATCCGACTTTCTTGTATAAGCCAATCTTCTAAATCCTTTACTCCTTTTATTTTTTTATTAAGCATATCTTTAAAGCGTTCTTCTAAAGCCACGACATTTTCAAAAGATACTTTTTCTTTGCAAATATCAGTCATTGTAATTCCTCCTATTTTTCTAAAGTACTTGCTTTATAAATGTTCTATATATTTTTTTGATTTCCTTCAATGGTTTTAATAACTTAATTTTTTCTAGATAACAGAAAGTCACTATCTCTACATTGTTATTTTATAGAGATAGTGACTCTTGTTTATCTAGCTAAACTAATTAATCTTATTTCTTCTTAGCCTTATATCTTAAGCTTTTATCTAGAATTCTCTTACGTATTCTTAAGCTTTTCGGAGTAACTTCCACAAGCTCATCATCTTCGATAAACTCTAATGCTTCCTCTAAACTTAATGTTTTTGGAGTAGTTAATCTTAATGCATCGTCAGAACCTGATGCTCTAGTATTCGTAAGCTGTTTTTTCTTACATACATTTACATCTATATCATCAATTTTAGCATTTTGACCAACTACCATTCCTGCATATACCTTTGTTCCAGGACTAATAAATAATAATCCTCTTTCTTGTGCTGCACTAAGTCCATAAGCAACAGCCTCTCCAGTTTCAAATGAAACTAATGAACCTTGTGAGCGTGTAGATATATCTCCCTTATAATCCTCATATCCATCAAATATAGAGTTTAATATACCATTACCCTTAGTATCGGTCATAAACTCTGAACGATAACCAATAAGTCCTCTAGCTGGAATCGAAAATTCAAGACGAGTATACCCAACGTTTGAATTTGTCATATTAACAAGTTCGCCTTTTCTTCTTCCCAACTTTTCTATAACTGATCCAACAAACTCTTCAGGTACATCTATAGTAACTCTTTCCATAGGTTCACATTTTTTACCATCTATAGTTTTAAATAATACCTCTGGCTTTGATACTTGGAACTCATATCCTTCTCTTCTCATTGTTTCAATTAGAATAGATAAATGAAGCTCACCTCTTCCTGATACCTTGAATGCATCTGTAGAGTCTGTTTCTTCTACTCTTAAGCTTACATCTGTATTAAGTTCCTTAAACAATCTATCTCTTACTTGTCTTGATGTAACAAATTTACCCTCTTGACCTGCAAAAGGACTGTTATTTACAGAGAATGTCATAGCAATAGTTGGCTCTGATATCTTGACAAATGGTAAAGCCTCTGGTGTAGATACATCACATATTGTATCTCCTATATGGATTCCTTCTACACCTGAAACTGCAATTATACTTCCTATCTTAGATTCCTGTACCTCTACTCTATTTAATCCTTCAAATTCATAAATTTTTGTTATTCTTACTTTTTTTACTTCATCAGACTTTTCTGCATTAATCATAACTGCATCTTGATTTACTCTAATAGTACCTCTTTCTATCTTCCCAACACCTATTCTTCCAACATATTCATTATAGTCTATAGTTGAAATTAATACCTGTAGAGGATAATTCTCATCACCTTGTGGTGCAGGTATAAACTCAAGTACAGTTTCAAAAAGTGCCTCCATGTTTTCATCCTGCTTATCAGGTGATAACGATGCAGTTCCGTTTTTAGCTGAAGCATATACAAAAGGACAATCAAGCTGATCATCATTAGCTCCTAGCTCTATGAATAATTCTAGAACTTCGTCTATAACCTCATTAGGTCTAGCTTCTGGTCTATCTATTTTATTGATACATACTATAACTGGAAGGTTTAGTTCTAATGCCTTTTTTAAAACAAACTTTGTCTGTGGCATTGGACCTTCAAATGCATCTACCACAAGTACAACACCACTAACCATTTTTAAAACACGCTCAACCTCTCCGCCAAAGTCAGCATGTCCTGGAGTATCTACTATATTTATCTTCGTACCTTTATAGTGAACAGCAGTATTTTTTGATAATATTGTAATTCCTCTTTCTCTTTCTAAGTCATTCGAATCCATAACTCTCTCTTGTACTACTTGATTTGACCTGAAAGTTCCACTTTGCTTTAATAATTCATCCACTAATGTAGTCTTACCATGATCTACGTGGGCAATTATTGCTATATTTCTAATATCGTTCCTTTGTTTATTCAATGTAATTCCTCTTTCTTTTTTAGAATTTTTCAACAAGGCTTATTTTATCACATTCAGCTTAAAAATCAAATATAAAGTGAAACTTAATCCTTCTAGTATATTAGTGTATTTTTATTTTAACCAAAATAAATTTTTAAAATAAAGAAGACAGAAATTATTTCTGCCTTTTTCAGGAATATATATCAGAAAATTCAATATTGATATTTTCTATTTTTTGATCTCTATAGTAATCGGAATCTGTCTTTTCAGTATCACTAACTTCTAATATATGATTGGGTAAATGTATTATAAATTCGCTTCCTTTTCCAATATCGCTTATAAGTGATATATAGCCACCATGCATTTCAACCAGAGATTTTACTAATGCTAATCCTATTCCACTACCTTCCTTTACATCTTTATTCTTATTATCAGCTTGAATAAACCTGCCAAATATTATATCTTGTACATCTTTTGGTATGCCTATTCCAGTATCTTTTACTGATATGTCTACATAGTCTATACTTGTATGTACATTTACATAAATGCATCCATCTTTAGGGGTAAATTTTATTGCATTTGACAATAAATTTAATATAATACGTTCTATTCTATCAGGATCACAAGCGATCAAATTTTCTTCAATCTCTGTATCAAAAATTAGATTTATATTCTTATTCTCAGCATATTCTGCTACTGACAAAGCAATGTCTTCAACTAATTTAACAATATCATAGTTTCCAAAATTTACATCAAAATAGCCTGCATCAATTTTTGTTATATCAATAAGATTACCTATTAGTCGTACTAATCTGTAACAATTTTGCTTAATTAAGTTTATATACTTACTAGCTTTGTATTCATCATATTTACTTTTGTCATCTATTAATATTTTCGCTAACATTTGTTGGGTAGAATATATTACATTTAAAGGTGTTTTTAATTCATGTGAAATGTTCGCAAAAAATGATGTCCTAAGCTTGTCATACTCTAAAGCTTCATTTAGTATTCTTGTTTTTTCTTCACAAAGAAGTCTTGCCTTCATAGCTTGTAACTCAATCTCATGCCTCATATTTATCTCTTTAATCAAACGTTCGTTAGCTTCAGTTAATTCTACTGTTCTTTTTTCTACCATGTATTCTAATTCTTTTGCAAAGTTATCTAAATCCTTATTATTTTCTCGTATAATCTTTCTATTAATAAAATCCGTAATATATGCATTATATCTAAACTTAGAAATAGTAAATGCAAGTATTAAAATAAACAATGAATTTACTATATTACCTATCAAATGTGCCGGGTCATCTTGAACACGTAAAAGGCCTATTATAAAAAATAGATAGGTTGAAACATAAATAATTAAGCTGTAAAAAGGATTGATTGTTAAAGCAGAAGCTACATAAAATACACCTATAATATATGCCGATATCTGATTATGTATAAGCTGAGCATTAACTGATAAAAAGACACACCACATTAGATTAATGACAATACATCCTAGCTCTAATATTCTTGTAAAGCAACTAATTCTTGTAAATATTGTTTTATTTCTTAAGTGAAATAATAAAATGAATAGTGATAAGAACACTACTATACATACATGAGAATAGAATAAATATTTGTATGCTGGTCTATATGACCATTCATCAATTAGAAAAGTACAATCAAAAATTATCAATAGGATATTTAGAAATAGAAGAATAATAGAAATTTTACCTTCTTTGATCAAATTGGCTTCAAGAATCTCTTCAGAGAATTCTTTTTTATATTTGTCAGGAATATTTCTACATAAACCACAAATGGATTCTTTTATGTATGAAATATGAAGATTTGGCAAGTATCACACCTCCAACATGACGTTAAAAATCAAGTTATGATATTGTGAATTTTGTTAAAAGTAATATAACCATATATTTCTACATAAGATGTTTTTTTCCTCCGTAAAAAAATTAATGGTCTCATATTTTTAAAAAAATTAAGCCTGCTGTATCAAATACAGTAGGCTTAAAATGAACACTTATCTTTGTTTTTTTGATTTACCTTTTATAGATTTATTTTTTTGATTTTTTTGTGAACGCGAGAACTTTCTAGATTTATCATTCTTCTTGTTTATATTATCTGTATTTTTTGTATTTCTTTGCTGTTTCCTAGGACGTATTAAACACTTAGTTCCAAAGCCTACTAAATCCATTCTGCTTGCTTTTTGAAGTGCCTCATAAACTAATTCATAATTTTGCGGCTTGCGATACTGAATTAATGCTCTTTGCATTGCCTTTTCATGAGGTGACTTTGGTATATAAACCTTTTTCATGCTTCTAGGGTCAAGTTCTGTATAATACATACATGTAGATAGCGTCCCTGGCGTCGGATAAAAATCTTGTACCTGCTCAGGCATATATCCTAAATCTCTTAAGTATTCAGCCAACTCTATGGCGTCTTTAAGTGTAGATCCTGGATGACTTGACATAAGATATGGAACTAAAAATTGGTTCATTCCAAGCTCTTTATTTATCTTATTATATTTATTTACAAATCTCTCATATACTTCTCTTCCCGGCTTACCCATTTTCTCCAAGACATTTGATGATACATGTTCAGGTGCAACCTTAAGCTGTCCACTTACATGGTGCTCACAAAGCTCTCTGAAAAACTCATCATCCTTGTCATGTATCAAATAGTCATACCTTATACCTGAACGGATAAACACTTTTTTCACATTTGGAAGGTCTCTAAGCTTTCGTAGTAAATTAAGATAATCTTTATGGTCTATTTTAAGCTGTTTACAAGGCTTTGGAAAAAGACACTGCTTATTTTTACAAACGCCAAACTTGACTTGTTTTTCGCATGCCCTATCTCTGAAGTTTGCAGTCGGTCCACCTACATCATGGATATAACCTTTAAAGTCTGGATCCCATACAATTTTTTCTGCTTCTGATACGATGGATTGATGACTTCTCGATTGAACAACTCTGCCTTGATGAAATGCAAGAGCACAGAAATTGCAGCTTCCAAAACAACCTCTATTACTTATAACGCTGAACTTTATTTCTTCTATAGCAGGAACCCCACCATCCTTCTCATATATAGGATGATATGTTCTCATATATGGCAATGCATACACACTATCTAGCTCAGATTGAGATAATGGTTCATTAGGAGGGTTTTGTACAACATATACATTTCTATATGGCTCTACTAACGGCTTAGCAGTAATTGCATCCATATTCTCATATTGAGTCATAAAGCTTTCTGCATATTTTTCCTTAGATACTAGTATATCATCATATGATGGAAGTATAATTGGTTTATATGGTCTATCTATGTCTTTTGTTTTGTATACGGTTCCTTTAATGAATGTTATTTCTTCAATAGGAAGTCCACTTTCTAATGCTTCTGCAATTTCAATTATTTGACCTTCTCCCATTCCATACACTATAATATCAGCTTTTGCATCTAGAAGTATTGATCTTCTGACTTTATTATCCCAATAGTCATAGTGTGCAAATCTTCTTAAGCTTGCTTCAATTCCACCAAGTATAACCGGAATATTCTTATAGGCTTCTTTAGCTCTATGACTATAAACTATGGAAGCTCTGTCCGGACGAAGATCTGCTTTGCCCCCAGGTGAGTATGCATCTTCTCTCCTCTTTTTCTTTGCTACTGTATAGTGATTGACCATAGAATCTATGTTACCACCAGTTATTAAAAATGCTAGTCTAGGTCTTCCTAATTTTTTAAAGTCCTCAGCGTCCTTCCAACAAGGCTGAGCAATAATCCCAACTTTATATCCTCTACTTTCTAGAAATCTTCCTATTATTGCAACTCCGAATGAAGGATGGTCAACATATGCATCCCCTGTAACTAATACAAAATCAAGCTGTTCCCATCCTCGTTCTTTCATATCTTGTTTATTTATAGGTAAAAAATTTAACATCTTATCATTCCTTTTTGTTTAATGCTTTGCATATTTAGTGTTTCTAATAATCTATATATTATTATATTTGATCTTTATAAACAAGAGGGCAAATGTTGATGATCAAATCACTCTTTCTTCCATAGTCATCATCACTGTTTTACATCCCCTTTCTTTTTATAAATTTTTATATGATGCTGTTGTGTTTTAAAAGATTTTGGAGAGTATAAAAAAGCTAAGTGCCTTTTCAATATTTATTGATAAAAGACACTTAGCCCTGAAAAAATTCTATTAGTACAATTCGTCATTAGTCAATGATTTTAATCCTTCCTATTATCCGATTCTTTGCATTGGCAACGATCATACCCTAAGCGTTGAACTTGAGTCTTTTAGACGAAGCACAGAAAATTCTCTTTTTACCATAATAATTGTCCATAGGATAATAACCACCTCAATTGCAAAGGAGCCATAATATATTCCTGATATGCCAATCATTTTGGGCAAAATCAACATGACTGGTACATAAAAAATTAGTTGCCTTACGATACCGATGAGAGCAGCAGGCTTTCCTTTATCGATAGACGGGAAAAATGTCATTGCCATAAAGATAATTGACAATGCTGGCAAAGTCCCCATATAGGTCCTAAAGTACAAGAATTGTGTTTTTGTAAAAAGTTGCTCCGCCAGCATCAATTCCAAAACTGATCTAGGAGCTATCATGGAAACAATCCAAAAAGGCAACGTCAGTACCATAGAAGCAATAGCAAATATTTTATAGCAGCGAATAACACGGTTATACTGCCTTGCTCCATAATTGATTCCAATCACAGGCTGCAGCGCACGCATCAATCCAAAAATTGGAGTAAGTAGGAATGTGAATATACGATATACTGCTCCGTAAAAAGCAACGTCTGCCGTTGTACCATATTTTGATAATGCATTAAAAACAACGATGGCCTGCATCAGGTTCATAATGCTCATAATTAGAGCAGACATCCCCAAGCTTAAAATGGATTTTATAATATCCTTATCTCGATGCAAAGAAAAAATCTTCGATTTAAATGAAGCATAGCCTTTCCCAAAATATATCCACCCAAGTAGGGTATATACCAACATTCCAATGTTAGTGCCCCATGCGGCACCCTCCACACCCAAGTCAAAGAGCACAATAAATACATAATTAGCAATCACATTGGCAGTTAGACCTATTCCCATCATAGCGGCTGCTGATTTCATTTTTCCCTCGGCTCGTATGATCATATTTCCAGCTAATCCGTAAATCCAAAAAAATGCTCCCAAAATAGTGATTCTAAAATAACTATCTCCTAAAACTAAGGCTTCACCCTTTCCTCCCATAATCTGTACTAGCTTAGTTGAAAAGAGCAGCCCTAGAACCATATAAATGACTGTTGTAGCAAGAGACAGCCAGTTAACATTTCCTAATAACCGTTCTTGTGTTTTTTTGTCTTGACTGCCTAGAGCTATACTTAAAACTGAACCTGCACCAACTCCAATTAAGGAGCCAAACGCTACGCTTATTTGGGAAAGTGGGTACGCTACAGAAACCCCTGCTAAAGCAGTTTCCCCTACAAAATTTCCGATGAAGACAGCATCCAAAACTGAATTCAGTCCATACAGCACCATGGCTAAAATGGCAGGCCACGATAAATCAACCATGACCTTCCATAGGTTACCGTTCAATATAAATTGCTTTTGTTTTTCTTTCTGATCAATCATTGTTTCTCCCATGTAGAACCTCCAAAGTCTTTATAGTTAATCCTGTACAATAGTTATAATTCCCATCCGCTAGATTCGGTCTGGATCGTCCATAATTTTTTATAAAGCCCATCCTTACAGATTAGCTCATCATGTGTACCTTGCTCAGCAACTTTTCCATCCTCCATAACAACGATATTGTCTGCATCCTTGATGGTTTTAAGTCGATGAGCAATTACAATAACTGTTCTGCCTGCAATCAGCTCACTGATCGCCCTTTGCACCTCAACTTCATTTTCGGGATCAAGTGAAGCTGTTGCCTCATCAAGAAGAACAACAGGAGCATCTTTTAGCATAGCACGTGCAATGGAAATACGTTGTTTTTCACCACCAGAAAGAGTACAACCACCTTCTCCAACCATAGTATCAAAGCCTTTGGGAAGCGCCATAATGAAATCATAGCAGCAGGCTTTCTTAGCAGCTTCGATCATCTCTTTATCTGTAGCATTTTCTTTCCCAAAACGAATATTATTGCCGATAGTATCTTGAAACAAATAGACATCCTGAAATACCATTGAAATCTTTTTCATTAGCTTTTCAGGGTCAAGGATTGACTCATCAATTCCTCCGAAAGTGACCTTTCCATCACTTGGATCATAGAATCTTGCACACAGCTTCAGTACCGTACTTTTACCACTTCCCGATGGTCCTACAAGTGCTGTTAATGTTCCTTGCTTCATTGTCAAAGAAACATTATGCAAGACATCCTTGTCTCCATAGCCGAAGGAAACATTTTCAAACACAATATCAGTACTACCGTTAGGTTCTTTATAACCACCCATTTCCTGTTCATTCATTAAATTCAAAATACGTTCGCCTGCTCGCTCATCATAACGAAGTTCTGCATATTTCATCAAAGCAGAGGTAAGAGGATCGTATACCCGGGAGCCAATGACTAAAAACATTACAAAGGTTAGTACATCTAAAGAACCCCCTACCAACAGATAAGAGCCTGTCAAAATCATTAGTGTCAAACCTGCTCGAATAAGCGTTATAGTGGTAAGCACGATGGGACCTGTTAAGGCTTCAAAGCGAATACACTCTTTCATTAATTTTTTAAAAGCATTATCAAGACGGATAAATCTCTCACCTACCAGATTATAGGCTTTCATAACACGAATACCAAACAGATATTCCTGCAGGCGGTTACCTGCATCAAGCTTGAATTTCATTTGCCTGTCTGCCATACGTTTCTGAATTTTGGAACAAGTCCACAATAAAAGTATGGCAAGGGGAAGTGCCACAAACATAGCAATAGACATACGCCAGTCGATCCACAAAAGAGAAACAAAGGCAATCAACGGCATAACTAGTGCGCCAAATAGCTGTGGAACAATATGAGATACACCTGTTTCAATCAATGTAAAATCACCCATCATCATATTTGCTAGATCACCTGGATCACGGCTTATAATATAACCTAGTGGAAGCCTCCTCAGGTGCTCGGCTAGATTTGCTCTGCCGTCTGCAGAGAGTTCATAAGCATCACGATAACTATGGCGGTATGCAGGCTTCTCTGCGATAAACATCACTATCATATAAGCAAACAAGCTCCCAATAATCATCCAAAGGTGAGTAGTATCCAAACCTGTGCCAGAACCATTGAAAGCATTGAATATAATTCTTACCGCTTCAATGGAAAACATAAACGGAATGACATTAACCAAATTAGCCAAAATAGTAAATCCGATAGGCTTAACCAGTCTTTTCGGTTGTCCAACAGTAATATTTTGAAAGATTCTCATGCTTTCACACCTCCAGTTTTCAGTGTCCAGTCGTAAGCACTGGTATAGGCTTTCCACATTCGCTGATATAGACCTTCCATAGCTGTCAGATTATCGTGGGTACCGATTTGTTCAATTTTCCCATTTTTTAGCACGATAATTTGATTAGCAGTTTTAATGGAGGATAGTCTGTGAGCAATAACAATAACCGTTTTGCTTTTAATGAGTTCTTTCAATGCAATCTGCATCTTGTATTCATTTTCAGGATCAGCAAAGGCTGTTGCTTCGTCAAGAACGAGAATAGGTGCATCTTTGAGAATAGCACGAGCAACTGAAACACGCTGTTCTTCACCTCCAGAAAGAAACACACCACCTTCACCTATGAGTGTATTGTAACCATCTGGCAAGCTTTCAATAAATTCATGACATTGTGCTACTCTCGCAGCTGCATAGACTTCCTCGTCAGTGGCATCAGGTCTGCCAACCTTAATGTTCTCAAACAACGTATCGTAAAAAAGAAATGTATCCTGAAATACGAATGATACTGTATTCATAAGTTCTTCTGTAGAAATATCCTTTATATTCACTCCCCCGATTTTGATTTCTCCAGTTGTGACATCCCAAAAGCGAGGAATTAGATTGGCCACGGTAGATTTCCCGGAGCCCGACGGTCCTACCAAAGCAGTTATCTCTTCAGCTTTGGCAGTAAAGCTGATATTGGTCAGAGCTTCAACTCTTGTTGCTTCTGCTTTATTTTCATAAGCAAAGGTCACATTTTCAAAGGTAATATCATGACTGTTAGGATATTTAGGACTTGAAGTCTCCTTGATTGGCTCTTCATCATAGATTTTATCAATGCGTGAAACGCCTTCAAAAATCTCTCTTGTCCCCGAAGCGAGTAAAGTCAATTTATACAGCGGAGAGGATGCACCTGGAACCATGATAATAAAAAACAAGTATACGAGGGCAAAGGAAATATTATTTGGGTCTCCACTCATAATCAGCAAGCCCACAGGCAGGATAAACGTCAAAAACGAGTTGAGTATTACTGTAAAAACAGCCATACCGTTTTCGAATTTATCACAATAAGCAACTGCCCAGTCTCTGTAATTGTACAGATCTGCATGAAATTTTTTAAAAGAAAAAACGGTCTGTCCGAATATTTTAACTACTGGTATACCTCGGACATATTGTATGGCTGAAGAATGGATACGTTCTTGTGAATCAAAATAAGCTTTCATTGTGCCTTGTGCTTTTTTACCAAACATCATTGAAGCCTGCATAGCTATACTGATGGCAAAGGCGATGACACAGGTAAGCGCCATCCAACCGTTAAGGCTGAAGAATATAACAAACATCACAACAACCGTTGCCCCTACATTCACAAGGTCTGGAATTGTGTGAGCAACAAACAACTCTATTCGTTCCACATCTTGCTCCAAATTCTTTTTTACAGCACCTGTTGCAGTGCTGTTCAAATACCCAAGCGATAGCTTACCGATATGCTTTGCGAGCCCCATTCGCAGCCCGTATAAAATTCGGAAAGCTGCTACATGGGAGCAGATGATTGCAGCGTACAAAAACAGCAATCCTGCAATTAATCCCGCAAAAGCTATCCAGCCCCACCTAATCATCATGGTACTGTTCACCAAGACAATGCTACCTCCGTTTTGCAACAATTCTCCCAGGATCTGATAAACAGATATAAACGGAACAAGCATACATGCTGCACTAAGCGCCGATAAAAATCCTGAGGCGATCAGCAGCATCTTTTTTTCACCCGCTATTTCAAATAATCGGGAGAAACCATTCTTTTTTTTAGATTTTTGTTTCATAATAAATGCTCCTTTCAAAAATAGAGGTTAGTTAGTTAAAGCTAACCAACCTCTATTTTAAGCTCTTTTATTTTTCTGTTCTACTCCGTAAAGTCAATTCGACTCCAATCGGACAACAATTTATTTAACATATAATTGTCTAATATCAAAGAACTTTGGAGTGTTGTTGAAGGTATAGTCTTTGATTTTGTCAGTATTATACACGATCATGTCTTTGACATAAGTAAGAGGAGTATTGGGCACGTTGTCATTGTTGTAATTGATTAGATAGTCAAAAAATTTCTGCAACACGCACTTCATATATATTGCACACTGCTTCTCTTCATAAATTACCCTCCTAACATAAATGATTTTAGTTAGTTTCAACTAACCCGCTGCCAAAAATACACTTCTAGGCACCTTAAGTCGATCACTGATACGCACTATTATAGTTTTTTTTACGCTTATTTTCTACTCCGAACGGTCAAAAATGCTCCATTTAGACGACTTGTTTTCCTGTATTCCAATGGTGACATCCCTATAACAGCTTTAAATGCCGACGCAAATTTACTAGAATTGCTATATCCGACCTTGCCTGCAATGTCAGTAACACTATCATTGCATTGGCGTAGCATTACAGCAGCAGCCTGCATTCGATAGGAACGCATATAGGCATAAATCGATGTTCCATAGACTCCTTTGAAACAAAGCTTCATAGCTGTTAGAGGTATTTTGAAACGGTTGGACAATTCCTCCAGTGTATTATGTTGCTCCAAGTGCTGTGTCATGTGTTCCTTAATTGCTTTAACAATATCGACCTGACTCTTGTGAAAATACTGTCGTTCTTCTCTTTGTTCTGAAACATCTGCAATACTAAGAAATAATAGAAGTTCCAGTACCTTCAGTTTAAAGTATCCATGCTTGACTTCATCCGGCACTGTATAAAGCTCGAAGAAAATATGCTCTATAGAATTCTTGGCACGCATGATAAAACATTTATCTTTACTGCATAGCTTATCACGTAAAGAATATAGGTCAATTGATATATCATCTAAAACAGAAGAAATTGATTTTTCAGCCTCATAAAGACATATTATCACAGAGACACCGTGATAATGCTCCAGTGGAAAACAAGATCTTGTAGTTCTATTGCTTAGCATATTTACAGCAAGATCACCTTCTTCTAGATATACATAGCCCCCATTTAAAAATTCACATTCAAATCGTCCCTGACGGCAATGATTGATTTCCATAATATCAGCACATGGCTGTTTATTATAAACGCAGCTCCCCATATGAAAGTCATTATAAACCAATACAATCCCTGGAAATACTTGATAGCTGGTCATTATACCTTCCCCATTATCGTTTTTCATTTTGTATACCACACAATCTTCGGACTGTGAAATCACTTTCACTTCAGGACCATATAGTTCTCTATCTTTTGATAACATACTCACGTGTTTTTACCCTCCTTACATTGTTACTTCATAAATAAAAAACAAACTATCACGCTTTCTCTACTTAATACTAATAATTTATATTGGCAATTAATAATCATGTCTACTGCTTGGTAGGTTAGCGTTAACTAACCTACCAAAATATTACGTTATCATTGTAATACTGATTTGTCAATCGGTAAAAAGCAGTCCTTGAAAAAACAGTTAGTATATACTAACATAGATATATAAATAAATTTTGTGAGGTGAGAAAATGAAAATACAAGAGTCGGCAGAAGACTATTTGGAAACTATTCTGATGCTTAAGGAGCATATTGGCCAGGTACGTTCTATTGATATAGTGAACGAAACAGGATATACTAAGCCCAGCATCAGTGTCGCTATGAAGAAACTACGGGAAAATGGATATATCAATATAGATTCTGATGGGTATATCACATTAATAGGTGACGGTCTTGAAATTGCAACTCGAATGTATGATCGGCATCAAACCCTTGCTAAGTTTTTAATGGCATTAGGTGTTAGTGAAAAAACTGCTCTAGCAGATGCCTGTAAAATTGAGCACGATATCAGCGATGAAAGTTATCAATGTATAAAGAAACATTTTAAACAGACTAAAGGCAGGTGAACAACCTGCCTTTGTTTCCATTTGGTATTACTTTGAATCCTTTGTAACATTGTTTTCAAAATAATATATAATTCTTGCACTTCTAACGATCCTATACTATTTTTCCTATAACTCTCTAATATCTTTATTATTAGCCATAGTTACTGTCAATCCTAGAAGAACAAGCCCAGAAAGTACTGGCAATATCCATACAGGAATCAAATCAATTAGTACGCCTGAAAGTATCATACCTATTGGCGTACATGACATAGCAATGGTACTAATCAGTCCAAATATTCTTCCTCTGATATTATCAGGAATTTCTCTTTGAAGAGTTACCTCGATAGGTATGTTTATAACAACAATCGCTATAGATATGATGAATGAAACTATTATATATCCAATAAAATATGTGTTCTTACTAAATATCAACAGTTCAGGTACAACAGAAACTCCCATCAAGATAATACCAGCATTTGTAACTAGTAATCCAAATATAATTTTCTTGAAGTTCTTTTCACTCTGAGGCATTACTGATAAAGCAATTGATCCCGCAAGCATTCCCAATGGAAATATAGCTTCTAAAACACCAAATTGTTTTGATGACATCTTAAGTATCTCATTAACCATATAAGGAAATGGAACTGTTATTCCTAGAGTCATGAAGAAATTTATAAATATTGCTGAAATAAATAACATAAACATAGACCTTGTAGATTTAAGATACGAGAACCCTTCTATAAAATCACGCAAGAAGTTTTCAATGATTGAGTTCTTGCCTACTTCAATATTTTCTGCCTCTAACGTTTGTTCATTTAATTCAGGTTTATTTAAATTAAAGTCAATAAACATCTCAGTGATTCCAGAAGCTATAAAGGATATACCATTTATGATAAGAAACAGCTTAATATCAATAAATGCATATACAAGACCTCCTAAAAATGGTCCTGCTATAGAAGTAATTGAAGTTATAGCTTGATTTAGTGAATTAGCTCTCATAAGATTTTTTTCATCTACTATATTAGGTATAGATACTTGGAAAGGAACATTAAAGAAAGTATTACATGTAGATAATAGAAAAGATGTGATGTATATATAAGATAATCTTAAATCATCTATTATTGCTACACTAAACAGCAATAACACGACGATCCCGCTTAAAATGTCCATAACTACAACTATTCTTTTTCTGTTAATTTTGTCACTGATAACACCTGCTATAGGTCCAAAAATTACTGCTGGAAGTGTTCCAAAAACTAATGATAGTGCAAAAGTAGTTCCTGAACCAGTAGTTTTTAATACATAAAGACTTATTGCAAAGCTGTATATCCGTGTACCAAATAAAGATACTAGCCTTCCTAAAAGTAATAACACCATATTTGACATAATCTTAGATTTTTTCATTCTTAAATCTTGAACATTATCCCCCATGTTATAGCCTCCCTGACTTTATAATGAAATAACAGCTTATAGCTTAAGCTCTTTAATTAAAAACTCTATTCCATCTCTAATAACGTCTTTATTTACAGTGTAGATATTTTTCCTGTCTTTCCTATCTATTATAACTAATTCTGCAGAACAAAGATTATTGATATGATATGAAACTGTGGCTCCAGTAATTCCAAGCTTTTCAGCAATATCTTTACTACAGTATTCTTCATCCTCAACTATAAGCTTAAGTATTTGAAATCTAGTAGTATCCGAAAAGTTTTTAAATATATTAACATATTTTTTTAGCTTATCTTCTTCTCCTCCCTTATACTGCTTGATAGATTCCTCAAAGCCTAATCCTAGATAAATATAGCTCGAATGACCTGAGACCTTAAACATAAGTGAATAGTAGTTAACGTAGCTAGTAGTTATAAAAACTTCTTCATATATTTCGTATTTAAAAAATTTACCAGTGAATTGTTTAAGAAAATTAATTCCTTTGTCATTAAAATTCTTTTCAATATGTTTATTAAACGCATTAATCTCTTTTCTTTCTGGCTCATAATACTTATAGAACACCGGTATTAAATTCTGCATAAGGCTGACGTAATCATCTCTGTATTTCTCAGGCTCTTGTAAGAAACAAAATAAGTCCCATTTTAAACCTGAATCATAATCTAAATCCTTAATAAAAGTGATACTCTTATGCTCATCTATTGCAATTTCTTTTGCTCGCTTATTAATCTCTTCTAGCTCATTACCATTTTTTCCACATCTAATTATCTCTCTTATTAATCTAAATCTTAGGGTATTCTTATCTAACTTCTTTATAAAGTTTAGACATTCATCTATTTCTGGATACTCCCATATTTCAGAATACAATAAAAAAACATCAGCTAATCCAATTTCCATACTGTAGTACGATTTCAATTTTTCATTCTGTACATATTCATCCTGCTTTACCTTTCTTATAAAGCTTTCATAATCTTCATTTGATTCTAATTCATATTCCTCAAATTGTTTATTAATCTCATCAGAATTATATACCCAATACAAAAATGAAAAGAAATCATTTACTTCTCCTATCTTTGGATCAAACCTTATTTTCAACGCATACCCTCCTAAAGTCTACTTATTGTATATAATTTTTAATAATATATTGTTGATTTAAACAATAATTTAATGACTATCTAATCCGAATGACAATTAGATAACCTTCTAACATCATTATATGATTAGATAATCTTCTAAGTCAATAGTTTTTTGGAAAATTTTATAGAAAAAGCCTGACAGAATCACTCTGTCAGGCTATAATATTTAATCTCAGTTGCTCCGCTTTCTGTATGCCTTCTTTTACCCATATAGGTGTTTTTTCATTGCGAATAATTTCATCAATCGACATCCAGTAAATCTCTGCTACTTCGTCAGTATCAGCACAATAAGGTTGTCCACTTTTATATCTGCATAAAAAAATTACTTCCACAATCGGATCCCCACCATCTGAAACAAAAGATTTACTCTCTATATACCTTATATCATTACTTATTTCTATTCCTACTTCTTCCATAATCTCTCTTTTCAATGTCTTTTCAAGAACATCCTGTTCGTCTCCTTTATTCTCTAGCTTTCCTCCAACAAAAGAGATTATTCCAGGGGCATGCTCTTCATTTTCACTTCTTTTTATCATAAGCCATTTATCTTCTTTATATATAGCTCCTTGAACAATAACTATACTCCAAATATTATCCATATACTATTACCCCCTTATAATCATAGTAGCATTCTTAGACATTTTTTTCAATTACTATAAAGGGGCAAATATCAGTCCTGTTCATAAGAGCTTTAGAGATACAGCTACTTAAGTGTTTCTCTTATATATGTTAATACTTCATGAGCTGCTTCTATTGTTTTTTCTATATCTTCATCTGTATGAGCAGTAGATAAAAATATACCTTCGAATTGAGCTGGAGGAAGCAGCATTCCTCTTTTTAACATTTCTCTAAAAAACAAGGCATACATTTCTGTATCGCATTTCAAAACATCATCATAGTTTCTTAAAGGTGTATCTGCAAAAAATAAGCAAAGCATACCTTTAACTCTAACTACTATAGCATTTATTCCTAACTCACTAATACTTTTATTAAAGCCTCCCTCTAGCTTCTTAGCTTTCTGCTCCAGCTGCTGATAAATATCCTTATTATCTTTTAAAATATTAATAGTTCTATAACCCATATACATAGCAAGTGGATTTCCTGATAGTGTACCTGCTTGATATACTGGACCTACAGGTGACACCATTTCCATTATTTCCTTCTTACCACCGTAAGCTCCAACAGGAAGGCCTCCTCCTATTATTTTGCCAAAGCATGTCATATCAGGCTGTATATCATAAACTTGCTGTGCTCCTCCATATGCAAGTCTAAATCCAGTTATTACTTCATCAAATATTAATACTGAACCATGCTTTTCTGTTATATCTTTTAAGAATAGTAAAAATTCTTTATCTGCTGGAACAAGTCCCATATTTCCTGCTACCGGCTCAACTATAACAGCAGCAATATCATCACCATTTTGCTCAAATACACTCTTTACCGATTCTAAATCATTATATCTACAAACAATGGTATCTTTAATGGTGTCCTGTGGCACCCCTGGACTTGTAGGTACTCCAAACGTAATAGTTCCCGAACCTGACTTTACTAGTAGTGAGTCAGAATGTCCATGATAACAGCCTTCAAATTTTACAATTTTACTTCTGTTTGTGTATGCTCTTGCAACTCTTAATGCACTCATAGTAGCCTCTGTTCCTGAATTAACCATCCTCACCATTTCTACCGATGGATATGCTTCAACTATAAGCTTTGCCATATCAACCTCTATTGCTGAAGGTACTCCATAGCTTGTACCTTTTCTGATTACTTCGTCTACTCCTTGCAATATTTCCTCGTTGCTATGTCCTAAAATCAATGGGCCCCAAGAACAAATATAGTCTATATAGCAATTCCCATCAACATCATATATTTTGCTTCCCTTAGCCTTTTCTATAAAAATAGGATCTAGTCCAACAGATTTAAATGCTCTAACAGGACTATTAACTCCTCCTGGTATATATTTTTTTGCTTCTTCATATATTTTTTGAGATTTAGCGTTTCCCATTAAAATTTCTCCTTCTCATTCAATTTTCTAGCTATATGCTTTGCAAAGTAAGTTATTATTATATCAGCCCCTGCTCTTTTAATAGACAATATTGCTTCCATAATAGCATCTTCAGAAAGCAATCCATTGCCTACAGCAAGCTTCAACATAGCATATTCTCCACTTACATTATATGCTGCAACAGGTGCATTAAAATTATCTTTTACACTTTTAATAACATCAAGATAAGAAAGTGCCGGCTTTACCATAACTATATCTGCACCCTCTTCTATATCTAAACCAACTTCTATTAAGGCTTCTTTACTGTTAGCAGGGTCCATCTGATAAGTCTTTCTATCTCCAAACGAAGGTGCTGAATGAGCAGCTTCTCTAAAGGGTCCATAAAATGCAGATGCATATTTTGCGCTATATGCCATTATAGAAACATTACTATATCCTTTCTCGTCTAATCTTTTTCTAATATATCCAACTCTTCCATCCATCATATCTGATGGTGCAACCATGTCTGCTCCTGCTTCAACATGACTTATAGCTATGTCAGCAAGATACTTTAATGTTTCATCATTATCGACAATTCCTTTTTCTGTAAGAATACCACAGTGACCATGGTCAGTATATTGACACATGCATATATCTGTTATTACTAATACATCTGGACAATACTTTTTTATCTCTCTTACTGCTTTTTGGACAATTCCATCAGTTGTATATGCTTCACAGCCAAGCTTGTCCTTTTTTTGAGGAACACCAAATATTAAGAAACTTTTAATTCCTAATTCTTTTGCCTCATTAATCTCTTCAATCAATTTATCTATAGAGAAATGGTAATTATCTGGTAAAGATTTTATCTCTTCTTTTATTCCTTCACCTTCTACTACAAATAAGGGGTATACCAAATCATCTATACTCAGCTTTGTCTCTCTTACTAAAGCTCTTATTGCTTCATTTGTTCTTAATCTTCTAGGCCTTTTTATCATTTGCATTTGCACCACTCCTTATGTCATCTATAATACAATCTAATATCCCATTTATTGTATAAACTTCAGCCTCTTTATACACCTCTAATCCATAAGACTTTATGGTTTTAGAAGTAACTGGACCAATTGAAATAAGCTTTACCTTTTTTAACTTTTCAATATTTTTACTACCCAATATAGCAAGCAAATTTTTTACTGTAGATGAGCTTGTAAATGTAATGTAGTCAACTTCATCAGAGTCTATCAAATTCTCTAGCTCAATATCAGTATTTTCAATATCTGTGCAATAAATCTGTATTTCATCAACACTACAAATTTCTTTTAGAGAATCTACAAGATACTTTCTAGCCTCTTTAGCACGAGGAACTAGTATATTATCAGTTGACTTTATTTCATCCTTCAACATATCATAAATGTATTCAGCTACATATTTCTCAGGAGTAAAATCTGCTCTTATTCCCCATTTTTTCAACTCTTCAGATGTAGCAGGTCCAATAGATACTATCTTACAATGTGCAAGTCTTCTGCTATCATACCCCATATCAAAAAGAGTATTTAAGAATATATCTACTCCATTTACACTTGTTAGCAATATATAATTATACTTTTCAATGTTATCAATAGCATCTTTTAATCTTTTGTTAGAAGCAATTTTATTTATCTTTATAGTAGGAATTTCTATTGCATTTCCACCTAAATTGTTTATTTCATCTACTAAAGAACTATTTTGTGTTCTTGATCTTGTGACAACAATATTTTTCCCAAATAAAGTTTTCTCTTCAAAAAAATTAAGGGTCTCTCTAAGTCCTACTACTTCACCTACCACTATAAGACTAGGAGACTTAATATTTTCACTAATTACTCTCTGATATACATCTTCCAATGTTGCAGTCAACACCTTTTGCTTTGGTAAAGTAGCATAATTTATAATAGCTACAGGTGTACTAGAACTCATCCCATTGCATAAAAGATTATGCACGATTTTCTGTAGATTACTCATACCCATCAGAAAAACCAAGGTTCCTTTTAAAGAAGCTATAGCCTTCCAATCCAGCTCCTCACTGTCTTCCATAAGATGTCCAGTTATTACATGAAATGAAGTTGAAATTCCCCTATGTGTAATAGGTATTCCTGCATAACATAATCCACCAATAGCAGAAGTAATTCCTGGCACTACTTCAAAGTCTACTCCATTATTATAAAGATACTCACCTTCCTCTCCACCTCTTCCAAAGACATAAGGATCTCCACCTTTTAATCTAGCAACTACTTTTCCTTCTACAGCTTTATCTGCTATAAGCTTATTTATGTTTTCTTGACTTAATGTATGATTACTTGACTCTTTACCAACATATATTAATTCGCAGTTATCTTTTGCATATTTTAATAACTTATTATTTATTAATCTATCATATATTATCACGTCAGAAGCTTTTATTGCTTCAAGACCTTTTATAGTCAATAGCTTATAATCTCCTGGGCCTGCACCTACTAAATAAACCTTACCGTTCATTACTACCAATCTCCTTCATAATCAAATAAGCCAGATCTTTAGCTATTTTTTCTTCCTCCCCAATTATGCCATCCATAGTTTTTCTAATAATTATACCTCCATCAGTTGTTCCTAATAACCCATCAAGCTTTATCCTATCACCTTCTATAGTACATAGTGCCCCTATTGGTATGTGACATCCTCCGTTAACAGCCTCTAAAAACGTTCTTTCAGCTGTAACCTGTATTTGTGCATTTCTATCAGCTATTTTGTCTATTATATCCTCTAAGTCTTTTCTACATTCTTTAATTTGTATTGCTAAGGCACCTTGTGCAGGCGATGGAAGCATAATATTTTCTGACAGATAACAGCTTATCTTTTCGGTTAATCCCATTCTTTTAACTCCGGCTGCAGCCAATATTATACCATCAAGATGTTCATCGTCAATTTTTCTTATTCTAGTATCAATATTTCCTCTTATAGGAACTATTTCAATATCTGGCCTATATCTTAATATTTGATACTGTCTTCTTTTACTTCCTGTCCCTATTTTACCTCCATTAGGTACATCATCTAAGCTTTTTAATCCTTCTCTTAATATGAGTACATCTCTAAAATCTTCTCTTTTTGGTGTGTTGCAAAGCTTAAGTCCCTTTGGCATAACAGATGGCATATCTTTCATGCTATGGACTGCTATGTCAATAGTTCCTCCTAAAAGCTCCGACTCTATCTCTTTTACAAAAAGTCCTTTATCGCCTATTTTATCTAAAGCTACATTTTGTATTTTATCACCTTTTGTCTTTATTATCTTAATTTCAAAATCAGCTACTGGAGCTACCTTTTTAAGTTCGCCTATAACCCATTCAGTTTGTGTTATCGCTAACTTACTCCCTCTAGATCCTACTACAATTTTCATAATACATTCTCCTTTTTTCAAGCTCTTCTATATTTAAACTAATTATTTCATTAAGAATTGTTTTTCTCCGATTTTTATCCTCACATTTTCTTAATACTAACTCTCTTATCTGACCTAATAATTCCACATGGCAGTCATATTTCTCTGTATACTTGTTTTCTAATTGCCTAATTATATTTGAAGACAATGAAGGACTTTTGCCTTCTGTAGATACAGAAATTACAAGACTACCCCTTTTTATGCTTGAAGGTATTATAAAATCGGACATTTTATAATTATCAACTATATTGCATAGTATATTATTTTTATTACAATAAACTAATATGCCATTATTTACTGTTTTAGAAGAAGTAGCTGCTATTACTAAAAAGGAATCTTTTATATATTCCTCTTTAAATTCATCAGTTATTATCTCTAACTTTTCTTTTAATAAATCAAAGCCATCAACAAAAAATGGACTTACTACTTTAACTTTTAAATTGTATTCCAAAAGTTTAGTAATCTTTCTTAAAGCAACATTTCCTCCGCCTATAACTGTAATATTCTTATTTTCTAAGTTAATCATCACAGGATAAAACAAGTCATCACTCCATCCCAAAGTCAAATAAATCTTCTATTACTTCAATATACTCTTCTAACATAATCTGGTCTTCTATCTTCTTTAGATTAATAATTGGTTTTCGTAAGATTCGTTTTAAAGCAGAATTAACCATTTTCTGAACTATCTTCTTATCTCTAGAATTCAGGTCAAGCTTTCTATATAAATACTCTAAGGTATCATTTTCTATTTTATTACACTGTTCATTTAATGTTTTTATAACAGGGTCCACCTTAGACATGTTGACCCATGAAACAAATTCATCTATATCTTTTTTTATTATTGCTTCAGCCTTATTACAAAGCTCTCTTCGCCTTTTTTCATTATCATTTGAAACTTTATTTAAATCATCAATATTATATAGTCTTATATTACTAATCTCTACTACTTTTTCATCTACATCTCTTGGCATTGCCATATCCATTATATAAAGTTCTCTATCTGAATCAAGCATGTTTTCTTTTTTTATTATTGTATGGGATGATGAAGTAGCACTAATCAAAATATCAACTTCCTTTAGAATTGAATACCTATCATCATATTCTACAGGTGTAATACTTGGATAATAATCTAATATTTCCAAAATTTTTTTACAAGTTCTATTTGTTAAATATATTTTTTCTAACTCCTCTTCCATAAGATACTTGAGAGAAAGCTTTCCCATTTCTCCAATACCTATTATTAGAGCTTTTTTTCCCTTTAAGCTACCTATTTTTTCTTTTAAAAATTTGACTCCTATATAGCTAATTGAAAGAGGATATTCTGATATTTTCAAGTTGTTCTTTATATTTTTAGCAGTAGTTACAGCCTCCCTAAATAATTTATTTAGTATTTTTTTACTGGCTCCTAGATTCATTGAAAATAAATGTGCATCCTTTACTTGTCCTAGAATCTGGTCTTCTCCTAAAACTATCGACTTTAATCCTGTAGTAACCGCAAATAAATGATATACTGCTTCATATCCTTTTTTAACAAAAAGAAAATCATCAGCTAATTGAATTTGAGCAAAGCTAGAATACAGTTTCTTAACAATTTCAATCTTATTATCTATATCTTTCTTAGTATCTACTATATATATCTCACTTCTATTACATGTAGAAACTATAACAACCTCTTTTATCTCATAATCTAATAAATAATTTATTATTTCAATTTTTTTTGAATCTACAAATGACACCTTTTCTCTAATCGAAGCTGGTGCTGTATTATGGTTTACACCTATCACTGCTATTTTCAACGTTATTCCTCCAATACTCATATAAATCCTGCTCTATCCTAAAAAGAGGTATGCCCATATTTTTATGAAGCTTAACAAGCCATGGCTCTTTAAGTTTAGCTTGTTGCAATATGTCCTCTTTTAGAAAAATATTTTCTATTTTATCTTCTGCTATGATATTTCCATTATCAAGTATATAAGCATAATCGCAAAGACTATATATCAAATCCATATTATGACTTGATATAATAACCTTTTTGCCTTTATCAGATATATCTTTTAAAATGTTGATTACAGATTCCGTCATATTTGGATCTAGTCCAGCCGTTGGTTCATCAAACAAAATAACGTCATTATCCATTGCTAGTATTCCTGCTATTGATACTCTCTTTTTCTGACCATAACTTAAAAAATGAACAGGCTTATCTTTAAAGCCTTCAGCTCCAACACTAATTAATGCATTACTAACTCTTGTAGCAACTCCATCTTTATCTATCCCCATATTTCTTGGTCCAAAAGCTATATCATCGTAAACTTTTGAGTAGAATATTTGCTTATCAGGATCTTGGAATACTATTCCTAATGACTTTCTAAGCTTAAGAAGTGATTTTTTATCATACTTCATTTCTTTATTATCAAAATATACCTTTCCTTTAGTTGGCTTTAATATTCCTACTAAATTTAGAAACAAAGTACTTTTGCCTGAACCATTAGCTCCCAATATACCTATTACATTGCCAACATTTATATCTATATTTACATTGTTTAATGCTAAAGTATTATCCTCATATCTATACGTAAGATTTTCTGTTTTTATCATGGTATCTCCTTTACATATGAAATTCTTCATCAAAACCTCTACATTGGAGTGCTATTTCCATGTCTTTATATCTTTTAAATACTCTTATAAAAAGAACTGCAATTAAGCATGATAATGAGTTGTATGAATTTCTTAATCCAGCATACCCAAACCTCATTTTTTGTGCTATATATATTTCTCTAGATTCCTCTAAAAATATAAATATAAATCTATATATAAGAACAGTCATCTCTATAAAAACCTTTGGAATCTTAAGCTTATAGAAAACATGTGTCAAATCATTTATAGGCGTTGTAAGCACTAAAAAAAAAGTACAGCTTATTGATGCTAACGCCCTAGACAATAAAACAATAGCTGCATTAATAGACTGTTGAGTTATAACAAAATTAATATTAGATATTTTAAATCCATATATATATTGGATATCATCTTTAGTAACAGAGATAAGTATTGCTATTATACTTAATAATAAAAATGATGTAGGGATTAATAAAATTCTAATATAGTTTTTTAAAGGGATTTTTGCTACAAAAACAGTAACTAGAAGCATTGTAGAAAAAATAAAGATATGAATAATTATATTCTCAATAAATAATGAACTAAGCAATAATCCTATGGCAAAATAAAACTTTGCCATAGGATTAAAATCTTTTAGTTTATTTGTATATGCATACTTATCTATTATAAGCACTATTTTTCTTTCCTTTCATGTATCCAATACTATAAAAAACAACACCTGCACCTAATGCAGCCTGTAAGCTGAATAATAAGCTTTCTATTTCTCCACTTGGTGGCTCCCATAGAGGTTCAAACCAAGGCTCGTAAGATGGATTTATCTCTGTTATTGCTTCTTCAGCCATTCCATCTGCTCCACCAAATTCTGCATCACTTTTTATTATTAATGGAATTATCACTATAAGTCCTACTAAAATTAATAATACTATATTTTTAGTTAAAGTTTTCAATCAAATCACCCTCCTCTGACTTATATTCTATTATAAGATTATAAACAATAACTGAAAGCAACCCTTCTGCAATTGCTAGTGGTATTTGTGTAATAGCAAATATGGACATGAATTTTGCTAATGACGCTGCAAATCCACTTGCTGGGTCAGGATGTGCCATTGCAATCTGAGTAGCTGTAACAGCATATGTGGCCAAATCCCCTAATGCAGCAGCTAAAAATACTGCTAATTTTGCATTTGCGCCATTTTTTCTTAATAACTTGAAAATGCCGAATGAAACTAATGGTCCTACGACTGCCATAGAAAATGCATTAGCACCTAATGTAGTTATACCACCATGTGCTAATAGAAGTGCTTGAAATAATAATACTATTAGTCCTAAAGCGCTCATAACCGTTGGACCAAATAATACTGCCCCTAGTCCCACACCTGTTGGATGTGAACAGCTTCCTGTAACTGAAGGAATTTTAAGTGCAGATAATACAAAAACAAATGCACCTACTAATGCTAAAAGCAGCTTTTTATTTGGTTGTGTTTTTACAATTTTATTAACATTTGAAAATCCTTTAATTACAAATGGAAGTGCAGCTAATGTCCAAATAACAGCCCATATAGGAGGTAAAAATCCTTCCATAATATGCATTGCAGATGCAAAACTTGGTGAAACTAGTATTAAGCAGACGATAATAAATAATGACAGTTTGTTTCTTTTCATTTACATTCCCCTCTCTTTTATTATTTTTCTTAAATTCATAGCACGCTTTTAAAAAATCACGCTATTCCATTTCTCTGAAGCCTGCCATTACCCCTAGAAAATAAAAGACAATAAAATATGCTACAAGAATAACTACTGAATATATCTGCATCTCTCCATTAAGTGCTATAGCTCTGAGTGCGTGTGTTGAATGAGTTAATGGCAATAGATTTATTAGTATTTTTATTGCTTGTGGAACCTTGTTTAAAGAAAAAAATGTTCCACATAAAAACGTCATAGGAGTAATTACATATGTTGTAAACCTGTTCATATCATAATGACTATTAATAATCATAGCTGCAAAATATCCAAATGCAGAAAATAAAAGACTGTTAAGAAAACATACCAAAATGAATAGTAAATTTACTTTGATATATACTCCAAATATGAAAGAAATAATTAATATTATTAAACCTGCGTACATCCCTCTTAAAGTCCCAGCAAGAATATGACCTAAAGTAAGTAAATAAATATTTACTGGAGAGGTTAAATAGTATTCAAAGCTTTTTTCATGAATCTTAGATATGTTTATTCTGATAGATACAGCATTGAAGCTTGTATTCATGGTAGATAAAGCAATAATACCAGGTATGATAAAGTACATATAGTTATAGCCTTCTACTACTACATTTTCACCCAATCCCCATCCAAATGCTATTAAATATAAAAGCGGACTCATGACAGCAGAACCTGTTATTTTTATAATCCTTCTTCTAAAAAAAATAATCTCTCTCCATAAAATTGTCATAACTTCCATGCTATTTTACCTTCCTGTTTGTAAAGTTATAGAAAACATCCTCTAAGGTTGTATTTCTTAAGGTATGTGCTGTTATTAATTCTGATGCATATGCTTTTGCAGCCTCTATCGTGCTAAAATGCATATATTTAGTTTTGTGTTGTTCATCAAAATATTCCACAGTAAATTTACCTAGCTTATTCCTTAAATTCTCAGGTGTATCATAATAGAAAATCTTACCTTTATCCATTAAGCTAACTTTGTCACATAGATACTCTGCTTCTTCTATATAATGAGTAGTTAATAAAATTGTTTTACCTTTATTCTTCATAGTTTTTAAGATATCCCATATTTTTCTTCTAGCATTTAAATCTATTCCGACTGTAGGTTCATCTAAAAACAATATATTAGGATTATTAATCAATGCCTTTGCTATCATAAGCTTTCTTTGCATTCCCCCTGAAAGCTTTTTAGTTTCTCTCTTCTCTACATCCTTGAGCTCAACAAATTCTAGCAGCTCATTAACTCTTCTTTCTGTTTCTGTCTTGCTTAATTTATTTAACTTGGCACTAAAAATAAGATTTTCTTTTACAGTAAGCTCTTTATCTAGATTTGTGTATTGTGGCACAATACCTAGCTGTTTCTTTAACTCATTATTGTTACGACTCATCTCCAACCCATTCATAATGATTTTTCCTTTAGATGGCTTTAAAAGACCAATCAGCATTCTGATCAATGTTGTTTTACCTGCACCATTAGGTCCTAGTAACGCAAAAAAATCTCCTTCTGGTATTGTCAAGCTTACATTATCTACTGCAGTAAAATCATTGAATCTCTTAGTTGTTTCCATTATTTGTATCATAAGATTTTCTCCTTAACCTGTTGTTACCTTTTGTGGAATAAAGTATGGACATTTATTAGTTAAGTCTTCATAAGCATCAGCTTCTATTCTAAATACTTTGTTTAAAAGATCTTTATTTATTATACTTTTTGAGCTTCCATATTTATATATTTCACCATCTTTAATAGTATATATTTTGTGAGAATAACGAATAGCTTGATTTAAGTCGTGTAAAACCATTATTATTGTAAGCCCTAAAGTGCTATTCAGTTCTTTAATCAATTCAAGAATTTCTAATTGGTATGAAATATCTAAAAATGTTGTTGGCTCATCTAGTATTAATAGCTCAGGCTTCTGAGCTAAAGCCATAGCAATCCATGCTCTCTGTCTTTCTCCGCCTGATAAAGTATTAACAGCTCTGTGTTTTAGTTCAGTCATTCTTGTCTTGCTAATAGCCCAATCAATAATTTGATAATCTTCTTTCTTTAATCTGTTTCCAAATCCTAAATGTGGATATCTCCCATAACTTACTAATACTTCAACAGTAAAATCACCTGGAACGTTTCTTATCTGTGGCAAAACAGCTACTTTTTTTGCCACTTTCTTAGCATCTGTTTTACGTAAATCCTCTTCATCCAGTAATATCCTGCCCTTTGATGGCTTTAAATATCTTGAAATAGCTTTTAGAACAGTTGATTTTCCACAACCATTTGGACCTATTATCGTCACTATTTCACCTTTATTAACTCCAATGTTAACATTTTTCACTATCTCTTTTTTCCCATAGCTCAAATATAATCCTTCTGTTTTTAAAACCATTATTCCATAGCCTTCCTTTCTCTTAGCAAATACAAGAAAAACGGTGCTCCTAATATAGACATCACTATCCCTACCGGAATTTCAACTGGATCAAATACCAGCCTAGCTACTGTATCACACAGCATAACCACTGTTGCCCCAAGTATTGCAGTAGCAGGAAAAAGATACCTATAATCTGAACCTATAATAAGTCTAGCGGTATGTGGTACAATAAGTCCTACAAACCCTAAAAGACCAACAACACTTACTGCACTTGCAGCCAGTAATGATGCTAGTATTATAAAAAGCAATCTCGTTCTTTCAACATTAAGACCCAACCCTGTAGCAATCTCATCACCAAGCATCAATATATTCAGTTTTTTTGGCAATAAAAATGTTATTGCTATTCCTAAAGCTGCATATGGCCATAACATATTAAAATGTGGCCATGTTCTAGCTGAAAGGCCTCCAACCATAAATCCAATTACGCCTGCTATACGGTCTGGAAAAAACGTCATAAGAGAATTAATCCCTGCTCCAAGCAAAGAAGACACTGCAACACCAGCGAGAACTAGCCTCATAGGATTAATTCCATCTTTCCAAGCCAATAGATATATGAAAATAGTTGATGATAATGCACCAACAAATGCTCCCAACGGAACAAGATAGTAATAGCTTGGAAAGAGTATCATGATGATATAGGCCACTAAGCCTGCTCCAGAAGAAACTCCAATTATATTAGGTGCAGCAAGGGGATTTCTCATTACTCCTTGTAATATAGCACCAGATAATGCTAAACATATTCCAACTAAGCCTGCTACTAAGGTCCTAGGAAATCTTATGTTCCATATTATTTGATGATTAACTGTATCATTCTCCATAAATATGGCTTTAATTACTTGACTTATTGAGATGTCTAAAGAGCCCTTACTTACGCTAATGAGAAAACTTGCTAAGCATATCGCTAACAGTATAATCAGAATTGTAATCTTTCTCTTATGACTTGTTTTGTTGGCTTTATCAACTAAGCTTTTCATTTTATTTTTCCCACTCTTTTTAATGAGCTCCATACTATCATCCTTTATTGGTAGTTTTGTTATCAAATATCCGCTTCTAAAGACAATAGGATATTTATTTTATTTAAAAGTTTCAGGATATAATATTTTAGCTAATCCTTCGTAAGCCTCTCCATATAAAGCATTTGGCTTGTAAAGATATAATTCTTTTGGTAAATACAAATATCTTCCTTCCTTCACAGCTCTTAGTGACCCCCAGGCTGGATTAGACTCAACATCCTTAACTAGTCTATCTTTTATTTCATCAATATCTCCCATCGTTTGAACAAGTATAAAGTCTGGATCTCTCTCTACTACTTTTTCCATACTAAAAATTTCCATTTTCTCATCAGTTAACTTTGCATCATAGGCAATGTTTTCAGCACCTAAGTCCTGAAGCATATCTCCAACAAAACTATTTGGTAATTTAACTGTTACTCCCTTAGCTGTTGCAAACATCAATAAAACTGTTGGTTTTTTATCTTTCGGTACACTTGCAATTATATCGTCAACCTTTTCTTTTACTGCAATAGCTTTTTCTTCAAATAAATCAGGTCTTTTATTTAATTCTGTGAATACTCTCATTGTTTCTATATATTGTTCAAAGTTATCATACTCAATTGCAAGATAACGTATTTTATTTTGCTTTAATAACGGAATAATATCACCTTGCCCTTTCATACCAGGTCTTAAGATAATTAAATCCGGTTGCATTGATAATATTTTTTCCATATTTGGTGAAGTCATAGTGCCTACTATTTCAGCATTTTCTGCACCTTCTGGAGCTTTTTCTCGACTTTCTATTGTTCCTATTACTGTTCCGCCTGCTTCATACCATAAATCTAAGTAAGAGTTATATAAACATATAACGTTTTGAGGTTTTTTATTAACAGTAACTTGCTCACCTAAGCCATCAATAAATGTTACACTATCCTTGTTTTTATTGTCTTCTTTTCCATTATTGTTAGCATTTTCTTGTGAATCAGTGATCTGGTCAGTTGACTGTCCCGAAGTTGGATCATTAGTTTTACTACACCCTGAAAACACTGATATAACTAGGCACAAAGCTAATAAAATAGTAAGTATTTTTTTCATAAAATTCACCTTTCCTTTGTTTAATTTTAAGCAATAAAAAAAACCTTGTACGAATACAAGGCAAAATAGACATAACTATTCTTTAATGCTCAGGTTCCGTAAGCATGAAACATAATAGGTATCCTGACTCAGGTTCATAGCATCATTGCACCTTCCCGGTTTTAATACCAGTGGCAATAAGCAATGTGCTCTCCTTTACAGTGGCGGCCCCGTGCTGGATTTTCACCAGCTTCCCTATATATAACTATTTTTTTTTCAAGGTATTTCTTATTACTTTTATCTTGTTAACCAATTAGATTATATTTGAATTGTATGGTATTGTCAATATCTAAACAATTTCTTTTGCTCTTTCAATTAATATATCTGCAAGCATAGGCTCTGCCCCTATAGGTCTCGCCATTTTAAAATTTACTCCAGTATGTTTTTTAGATAGTTCTTCAATTATTTCTGGAATATCTTCTTTTATGTGTATGCCTTCATACAGAAAATATGGTACTACTAATATTTCTTCAACCTGTTTTTGTATTATTTCTTCAACTACGTTAGGTATAGAAGGCTCACAAATCTCCATGTGTGCTCCTTCTACTATGCTGTAGTCTGATTTGTCTTTTACTAGCTGAACGATTTTGTTGAAAATATCCTGTGCATCCTTTGATCTGCTTCCATGTCCTACTATTAGAACTGCTCTTTTCATAGTAAACACACTCCTTTAGTTTTTATCCTTTTTTAAATAATTAATTAGGTCTTCTATATTATTAAAAGTATTAGTATAGTCTACTTGTGGTCTTTCAATCAGTACTATATTTATTCCAAGATTTATTGCCGCAGCAATTTTTTCATCTGTACCACCTATTGTGCCGCTATCTTTAGTTACAACATGCTTTATGCTATACTCTTTATATATTGCCTTGTTCAGTTCTATGCTAAATGGTCCCTGCAATCCTAATATCTGCTTTGGAATAAGACCTATTTCTCCACATTTTGAAATAGCCTCTATTGTAGGTAGAACTCTAGCATATATCCTATCCTTTCTGTTAATAGCTGAAAAACACTTAATATTATTACTGCCAGTAGTTAGAAGAATATTGCCTTGTGTAGTGTTGAGAAATTTTATAGCTTCTTCATAGGTTTTAAATCTATTGACATTATCAATTTTCGTTGGTCTTCTTTCATACCTTAAGTATGTTATAGATTTATTATTACAGCTATTAATGGCATTTTCTGATATCTGCTTTGCATATGGATGTGTAGCATCAATTACACATCCTATTTTTTCCTCATCTATTATTCCCTCAATTTCAGATTGTGTAAGTTTTTGAGATATGACAGTAACATTCATATCTTGATCTATTAAAGAGCCTCCATATTCAGTAGCTGTTGTAGCTAATACCTTAAAGTTATTTTCAATCAACTTCTCTATTATCATTCTACCATCTTTGGTACCTGATAATACAAGTATCACAATCTATACCCCCTTGGAGTAAGCATTTTGCCATTTTTAATGTAAGTATTCGAGTTTCCTATTATCACCATAGTGAACATATCTATCTCATTCTCAAGCATTTTTCCCAAAGTTGTAATAACAGTAGTTTCACCTTTTCGTTTTGCATTTCTAACTATACCGACTGGAGTATCCTTTGATTTGTATTTTAAGAGTATATCTCTTGCAACATTTATGTGCTCTGGTCTTCCATTACTCTTAGGGTTATAAATACAAGTCACAAAATCTCCATCGCCAGCACAATGTAGCCTTTTCTGTATCAAATCCCAATCTGTTAATAAATCACTTAAGCTTATTACAACGTAATCATGCATAATTGGAGCTCCAAGACTTGTAGCAGCAGCATGCGATGAAGTAATACCAGGTACAATTTCGACTTCTACATCATTTTCATATTTATTTGCTACCTCAAGCATTATACCTGCCATTCCATATACTCCTGCATCTCCACTGCTTACTATTGAAACAGCTTTTCCGTTAATTGCATATTTCAATGCTTCTTCACAGCGGTCCACTTCTTTTTTCATTCCTGATGAAGCAACTTCTTTTTCAGTAATCAGATGCTCAATCAGTTTTATATACGTTTTGTACCCAACTATGACATCAGATTGGGCTATAGCGTTTAAAGCTGCCGGAGTCATATGCTCGGCATCACCAGGCCCTATTCCAACTACAAATATCTTACCTTTATTATTCATATATATTTTCCTCCAATAAACATACTGTCACTCCTTGTGCAGAAGTTTTTCTCATAATAAAATGTCCTTTCGTTGATGAAAGATATGCACAAGGCTCACATACAGCTCCTACCCCTATAGTCTTTTTAACAAAATCAGAGGTTTCAAAGCTTTCTTCTACTTTTTTTATCTGTTCTCTGCTTATAATCTTAAGTGGCACATTAAAGTATCTTGAAGCTTCAATAATCCCTTGTTCGTTTTGCTTTATATCAACAGTTGCAAAATGTCTTATACTTTTAGGATGAATATTATTAATATCTAGAAATTTATTCACAGCTTCAACAATATGGTCTTTCTGTATTCCTTTTCTACACCCTATTCCCACAACTATATTTTTAGGTATAATCTGAACCTTAGATGAAAAAAAACTAAATTCTTTTTTGTTAGTTATATATATTACTCCTTTTATGTCCTTGCAATCATCATTTGCTTTAACGATGTTTTCTGGAAGATTGAAAGATATCGGAATATCTGATTTTATCCCCACTTTTTCTTTATTAACTATTAATGCTGTTATATTTTTTGCTTCATCAAAATTATCTAATACACAATTTAGTTTCATAGCAATAGTATCAACTGCCATGCTGTCATTTACATCTGAAGCAGTAGTGATAACAGGCTTTGCACCTATTTTTTCACCTAACAATCTAGCTGCATTGTTTGCTCCTCCTAAGTGACCAGAAAGAAGACTTATTACAAATTCACCTTTTTCGTCCATCACTAATATTGCTGGGTCTATAGCTTTATGCTTTATGTGCGTTGCAATAGTTCTAACTACAATACCTGTAGCCATTATAAAAATTAAAGTAGAATATTTATCAAATATACTACCAACAAAATCTTCAAGCCTGCCCTCTATCTCAAAGACTTGACTTTCCTTCCATTTAGGAAGAGTGTATATATCTACTTCTGAAATAATACTTTTTATTCTTTTTGCCTGCTCTAATCCACCTTTAGTAAGTGTCAATACAGCCCATCTCACTCTTTCGCACTCCTATATTCATGACTAAAGCTTTTATCATAAAGCTTTGAAAGCTCATATTTATTTCCCAAGAAATTTCCGACTAATATTTGTGCTGTTTTATTTATACCAGCTTTTTTTACCTTTTCACTTATGTCCATCAATGTTCCTAGAACTATTTTCTGGTCACTCCATGTAGCTTTCTGCACTACAGCTACAGGTGTTTCTTTATCATAGTGTTTTCTAAGCTTTTCAACTACTTCATCTATCATTTGCACAGAAAGGAAAATTGCCATTGATGCTTTATGTGATGCAAGACTGTCTAAGCTCTCCTCTATTGGTACAGGTGTTCTTCCTTCTAGTCTAGTACATATCACGGTCTGTGAAACTGCTGGTAATGTAAATTCTTTTTTTAACGCTGCTGCTGAAGCTACGAATGAACTTACTCCAGGTATTACCTCACATTCTATATCCATTTCCTCTAATAAATCTATCTGTTCTCTTATTGCACCATATATACTAGGATCTCCAGTATGCACTCTTGCTACAGATTTTCCAGCATTAACACTAGTTCTTATCACATCTATTACTTCATCTAGTGTCATAGAAGCGCTATTATATACTTCAGCTTCTTTTTTCCTACAATCAATTATCATGGGATTAACTAGCGAACCAGCATATATAATTACATCTGACTGCTCTACTATTTTTTTACCCTTCACTGTAATCAAATCGGGATCTCCAGGGCCTGCTCCTATAAAAAATACTTTTCTCATCTAATTCCGCCTTTCTTTATTATGACTGTTGAAAGATATGGAACCTGCTGATCTCTTAATCTTCCAACACTGTGAGATATTTCTTCCTCATTATTACTACATTTAGATATCATGACAAAATTATCATTTAGCTTTCTTTCGTTAATCTTGTCAGCAAGTTTTTTATTATCATGAGATGGCTTCATAATTACTATGTTATCAAAGTTATCTAATATTTCATCTAACCCATCTAGTCCTCTCCTAAGTGGTAGTATACACAAGGTTTCATCTCCACTTGCAAGAGGAATATTTACCCTACTTGCAGAAGCACAAAATGATGTGATACCTGGTATAGTTTCTATGTCAATATCACGCTCTCTTAAGAAGGGCAAAAGATACATATATGTGCTGTAAACACTTGGATCACCCAATGTAAGAAACGCTATATTCTTGCCTGAGCGTAGCACATCTGCTATTATTTGTGCATTTTCCTTCCATTTTTCATTAAGTGTGTTTTCATTGTATGTCATTGGAAAATGTAGCTTCAATGTTTGCATATCATCCGATAGATAATCTTTTGCAATATTAAAAGCAATGCTTTCAGTATCCTTTTTGCCCTCCGGACACACTACAACATCAATATTCTTTAATATATTTACCGCTTTGACTGTTATTAACTCTGGATCTCCAGGACCGACTCCTATTCCATAAAATTTTCCAACCACTTTATCACCTCTTTGTTGCAGATATTATATATATTGGATTTTGAGCTTCCATCATAGTCAAGTTAGCTATGCTTCTACTTTTAGAGATAGCTACATGAACAACCTCAATATCATCATAATTTCTGCTTTTTAAGTTATCTAATGATTTATACACAGTTTCAATTGTGATGGCATTGATTATAGCTCTACCATTCTGTTTTAAATTCATATCAAGCCAATCAAATATACCGTTTAGATTTCCTCCACTTCCCCCGATTATTGCCTTATCTACTGTTGGAACAACTTCAAGTGCACTAGGTGCAACACCTTCAATAATCTGGATGTTTTTTACTTCAAATTTAGCTTTGTTTTTTATAATAAGCTGTACCGCTTCTTCGTTTCTCTCAACAGCATATATCTTTCCATTAAAGGCTTGTAATGCTGCTTCAATTGATATGGACCCAGTTCCAGCACCGATGTCAACTATTATGTCGTTATTATTGATTCTCAATTTCCCTATTGTTATACTTCTTACCTCTTCTTTAGTCATGGGAACCATGCCACGTATAAACATCTCGTCAGGAATCCCAGGAGTTTTATGCCTCCATTTATTTTCCATCAACTATCACCACCACACACATGTCATATGTGTTACTATCAACTATTTGTTCAACGCTTCCTCTTGTTATTCTTTCATTATCATAAGACAGGTTTTCTCCTATATAAATAGTTCTGTCAGATACTCCTTTTGATAATAATTCTTTTGCAATATTTGTAGGAGTCCATTTTTTATCAGTTAATAGTCCGACCTTCTTATATTTTTTAACCATATCAACAAAATCATTTTCTCTGCCATGAAGGCTTCCTATATATGCATCCTCCCAGCTATATCCTATCCTTGCAAACATATATTGTAATGAGCTAATACCTGGTATAACTTGAAGCATATCGTTGTCTAAATGCTTTTTTAAATATCTAAGCAAGCTATAAAAGCCTGTATCTCCTGAAACTACTACAACTATTTTATGTCTTAAATGATTGTCTTTTATAATATCTATAACTTTGCTTAAGTCAGCAGTAATAGGGAAGACTGTTTTTCCACTAGTATCTATGCTTTGTAGATTTCTACTTCCACCAATGATTATGTCTGCTTCATTAATTATCTTTATAGCTATAGGTAGAATATAATCTGGATGCCCAGGTCCCAATCCTACAACAGATATCTTATTCATCTTTTAATTCCTCCATAAGTCGACGTCCTTTTGAGCAAACTCCAAGAAGTCCATGCTTTAAAGAAAACAACACCGTCCCTATCTTCAAGCTTTCTCTAGCTCTATCTTCGCATCTTTCTGATATTCTTTCTGCTATAAAAGTAAATACACTCTCCATGTTGTCAGATAATACATAATCAATAGCTTCTTCTGTAGTGATACTATTCATTATGCTTTCAACTAGTTTCTGCGAACAGCCTTGCAACGCGCAATATGCAGCAAGTGCCTCCATTCGCCCGTCTGCTGTTTTACTGTGAGTATTAAATATTCCTGAAGCCACTTTTATCATCTTGCCAATATGTCCTACCCACAATATCTCTTCAAATTCATATTCAACGGCTTTATCTATCATAAAACCAATAAAGTTACTAGTTTTAACTAAAATATCTTCTCTTATATGAATAGTTCTACCAAAATCTCGTCCATAATTACCAGGTGAAAAAATAACTCTTTTAACTCCTTGAGCTTTGAGCATTGAAAGTTCAATTGCGAGAGACTCCTTTAATGCTTCCTCTGACATAGGCTCTACTATGCCTGTAGTGCCTATTATCGATATCCCTCCTACAATTCCAAGCTTTGGGTTAAAAGTCTTTTTTGCTAACTCTACTCCTTCCGGAGCAAATATTTCAATTTTTATTCCTTTATTTGAAGGTAGTACTTTTTTTAATTCTTTCATAATCATTTGTCTAGGCACAGGATTAATAGCATATTCTCCCACAGCTACTGAAAGACCTGGTTTAGTAACCTTTCCTATTCCGATTCCGCCAGTTAATTCTACTGTATCTCCTTCATTCTTTTCTACCTTAGCGTAAATCCTGATTCCATCTGTTGAATCTGGATCATCGCCGCTATCTTTTATTACACAACAGCTAACATAATCCTTCTCTATATCTATATCATGTATGTCAAGGCTTAAATCCCATCCCTTAGGGGTTTCTATTTCAATTTCTGTTACTGCTCGCTGTAAAAAAAGCATCATTGTAGCAGCCTTAGCAGCTCCAGCAGCACAAGAACCCGTTGTATATCCGTAACGGAGTTTTTTGCCACCCTTTGTTATATACTGATTTAGCATGTTATATCCTCTTTATCATGTATAGGAGAGCATTTATGATAGCAGCAGCTACTGGACTTCCACCTTTTCTACCTCTAGTTATGATATAAGGTATACCTGTTTCAACTATTGCATCCTTAGATTCCTTTGCTCCAACAAAGCCAACAGGTACTCCAATTATTAAATCAGGCTTTATTCCTTCCTGCTCTATTAGTCTCTTGAGTTCAAAAAGTGCTGTTGGGGCATTACCTATTGCAAATATCTTTATTCTTTCGTCGTGTGCAGCCTTTTCAATACTAACCATAGATCTTGTTATGCCTCTTTCTTTGGCTTCTTTTGCTACTTCAGCGTCATGAACAAGGTTTATTACCGTTCCTCCAAGCTCAGTTAGAACTCTTTTGTTTATTCCTCCAAAAATCATTTGCGTATCTGCATAAATATAGCTTCCCTTTAGCAATGCATTTATTCCTGCTTCAATTGCATTAGGATGAATGTCTATAAGGTCTGCATATTCAAAATCGGCTGTTGTATGAATAACTCTTTTTATAATTTTTGCTTCTTTTTCATCAAATTTTTTATCTCCAAGCTCTTCTGTTATTATTTCAAAGCTTCTTGTTTCAATTTCAAAAGGATCTTTAACGTAGTCCAACTGAATACCTCCTTATTGATTATTTTACAAATTCGATTTTTTCTTTTATATCATTAAGCAAATCTTCCAATTATATTAACCGGTATACCTATTGAAGCTCTAAATCTATCAAAGTATCTTTGATTTATCGAACATATTGCACATGTTGCAGGTCCGGCTGACTTTTTAATATCAACCACTAAGTTATCAAATAATTCAAAGCTTAGATTATTTGTCGCCGCTAATTGTTCAAGCTCATATAAAATACCTTTTGACCCTACAGGCAATATTTCGCTAACATCTGAATTACTCACTAACTGTTGCAATATGGGAATAGATAAAATCTCTTTACCTCCATCCTCCAAAACATCATTACCAACCTTAGGTATACCTACCACTACAGCTAATTCTTCTGATTTAGTAGTAGGTATCTTCCAATTCTTCTTATCTGCTATACCAATGATTGTAATTCCCATTGCTGTTTGGCATACTGGAAAATTCTCTTCTGTGCTTCCTGTAATTATATCATTTTCATCAAAGCATAAAGGCTGTAAAGCTTTTTTTACTCCATCTATGATTTTCTTTCCCGTATCATTCATTTCAACTGCAAGTGTATTAACTACTGTCACAGGGGTAGCACCTACTGCCAAGACTTCTGATAATGCAACTTGTGTAGTAAAATACCCTACGATATCTGGTGGCGCGTTAACTATATCTCTTTCCTTTTCACCAATCCCACCACAAGAATCACATGATATAACTAAAATCTGATCCTTGTTTATGTCTATCAGTGTTAAATCTCTAAATTTAGATATTTTCATTATCTCAGCTTCCTATCTCATTCTTTTATTTAAAACCTTATGAACAACATACGCTAAAATAACATTTGCCGCTGATGCAATGGTAAGTGGAAGGATAACCACACTGAATAATGCCCAACCATTGAACGGTAATCCAAGCATAATTGATGTTGGTACTGCAATCAAAGCAGCAACAGGACCATTCAGTATAATTGCAGCTATAGAAGCTAATATCCCATTGCTCTTTATATATATCCATCCAAATAAATAACCAAATAAAGCCATTTCTAAGGCTACAATAATGTGCATAGGTACTGTAAGAGGAAAGCCACTTGTTACTGCTGTTAAAATATGACCTAATCCTGCTACTAATGCTCCTGCAGCTGGTCCTAAGAATAATGCTGCAAAGAATCCTGGCATTGAATCAAATGCAATAGTTCCTTGTATTTTAATTAATGATCCTACTGCTGAAAGCGCTATAAGCATTCCACAGTATGTTATTCTAGTAATACTACCTTTTCTTACGATACTTTCATTTGCTTTCATTTTTATCCTCCTAACAAACAATAATTTTGTAATGCTAAACCAAAATTTGAATATGAATAAAAAAGAATAAGTATACAATAAAGCTTTTGAGAAATTTATATGCCCATATGCTTCTTACATTTGCCAATGAACTCCATAACAAAATCTAAGTTACTATAAAAATGAACATGTGGATATCCAGCAACTGTATTTTTCTTTATTAATCCTTCCTTCCACCTATCAACTATCTCTTTATTTCTTATTTTAAAAACATCATAGTAGTAATTTAATTCAGGCTTAGTTTCAATTATTGAACGATGAAATTCGTGTCCCTTTATTTCTACTCTTGATTCAGTATGCACTTCAACATATCCAAATCTCTGAAGTCTTTTTGTCATTTTAGATTTAGTAGGGAAAAATCCTACCATATTATAATTATTTCCACCCATGTCCTCAATACTTTCAGTTAAATACATCAGTCCTCCACATTCTGCATATGCAGGAAGACCATTTTCTAAATATTTTCTTATACTATTACGAAACTCAGCATTGTCTTGGAGCTCTTTTGCAAAAATTTCTGGAAATCCTCCACCAATGTATAACCCATGTATTCCATCAGGTATATCCTTATCATAAAGAGGGCTAAATGGAATAAGCTCAACGCCTATTTCTTCTAGTAGCTTCAAATTGTCTTGATAATAAAAGCTAAAAGCCTTGTCCCTTGCTATGCCAAGCTTTATACCGTTCCCATTTCCTTTGATTTCGTCACAAGGGTTTTTCACATTGCTAGGAACTGGTGGACTTGCAGCTATTTCTTCAAAAATATCTAGATCTATGTGTTGCTCAATCATCTGAGTAAGCATCTTTATTTTTTCTTTTAAGCTATCTACTTCTTCTGCTGGTATAAGTCCTAAATGCCTGCTGTTTAATGATATGTCAAAATTTGAAGGCAAATATCCTAGGCAAGGTATTTTTGTATCTCTTTCTATTGCTGTCTTTAATAGATCATAATGAGATTTACCAGAAACTCTATTGAGTATTATTCCTTTTACTGAAACACCTTCATCATATAGCTTAAAGCCCAGTGCTACTGCTGCTGCACTTGAAGCCATCGCCTTAGCATCTATGACTAATATTACAGGTGCATTTATTATCTTAGAAACATGAGCTGTACTACCCTGATCTTTCTCTGTTCCAAAGCCATCAAATAGTCCCATTACGCCTTCAATGACACCTATATCATGATTTTTCATATTTCTTTGGAATAGAAATTTTACTGTTTCTTCAGATAAAAGCCAGCTATCAAGATTATGGGATGAATTTCCCGTAACAAAAGCATGAAACCCTGGGTCTATATAATCAGGTCCAACTTTAAACGGTGCTACTCTTTTTCCTCTTTCAGTTAATGCAGCCATTATTCCAAGACTAATAGTTGTCTTTCCACAGCCACTATGAGTCCCAGCTATTACTATTCGATTCATATATTACCCCTTTATTCACTAGTAGTTAATTTTCTTAGAAATCCAAAATTGTCACTATATTCTATCTCAGCATATCCACCTGGTGGACATTGAAAATGCCACATCTTATCTAAGCCTAAGTCAAGCAAATAGGTTATTATTGTTTGAATAATTCCCCCATGTGTTACTATTAAGCAAGTATCTTTTTTATTTTTTAGGCTATCTACGAATTTAATGATTCTATCATACACATCAATCAAGTTTTCGCCTTCTGGTATCCTGTAGTTTACATAGTCTTCAGTCCACATCTTCCACTCAGTTTGATATTGACTTTGAATTTCATCACCAGTTTTCCCATCAAATACTCCAAAATTCATCTCTTTTAAGCAATCAACTGTACAAATCTGCTTATCTATAACCTTAGATATGGCTTTTGCAGTACTCATTGTTCTTGGAAGAGGGCTCGAATAAATACACTCTATATCCTCATATGTCTTTAATGCCTTTCCAAGCTTTCTTATCTGCTTTTTCCCATTATCAGTAAGAGGATAATCAGTCCACCCACTATATATTCCTCCTATATTTGCTTCAGTTTCACCATGTCTAGCTAATATAAATCTCATATAATCATTCCTCTCAGTAAATAAACAAATAATATGAAGAAAGTCTGTGACAGTTCTATTATAAATCCCATTGTATCTCCAGTCATACCGCCAAGCTTTCCTTTTATATAGTTTGTCAACATGATTACAATAATATATGTGATTAATATACTTAATAAAGCATTTACGGCTAAAATTGCAGAAGCCATAATAAAACTAAACGTTATAGCTATACCAGCCTCTTTTACACCACAGTTTTCAATAAATGCAGTTCCCATTCCACCTTCTTTTCTGGCATATTCACTGATAGACGCTGACAGTAATGCAGAGCTTCTTCCGATAATAGGAACAAGTATAAATACCTTGTAATCAATATAATAGGATAAACCAATATTAGATATTATTAAAATAATTATTCCAAGCACACCAAAGGTCCCAATCCTACTATCCTTCATAATTTCAAGCATTCTATCCCTGTCCCTGTTACTAAACACTCCATCAAATGTATCTGCTAATCCATCTATATGAAGTCCTCCAGTAAGCCAAATATATATTATCCAAACTGCAATTACTAATATAGGCTTATGAACATAGCTACTAAGCAAAGTTGGAGCATAGATAAGGACTCCTATTATTAGTCCAATGATAGGAAAAAGTTTAATCCCCTTTATTAAATCCTTCTCATCATATTCATAGTTGTATCTCACAGGTAGTCTTGTAAAAAATGTCATCATCAATAGTAAATTTTTCATAGTATCCTCACTTAATCCTTATTGGTATTCCAGAAACAGTCATATATACTTCATCTGCTTTATGTGCAAGATGTTGATTTACTCTTCCTGAAATGTCTCTAAAAATATTACCTAGTCTGTAAGATGGTACAAGCCCCATTCCTACTTCATTAGTCACAGCAATAAAGCTTTTATTATGTTTTTCTATAACCTTTAACAATTCATCTACCTGTTCAAAAATTCTTTTTTCTATAGCATCTATCTCTGACATAGGACATTTATCAAAATCCACTTCACTTTCCAGTAGTTGATTGGACACTAATAGAGTCATACAGTCTAAAAGAACCATATCAGAGTTCAAGAAATCTTCATTTTGGTCCATTTCTCTAAAATCCTTATACCTCTCGATAGTAGCCCAGCTTTGTGGACGCGACTCTTTATGTTTTTTTATTCTGTCCTTCATTCCATCATCAAAAGCAATAGCAGTTGCAATATATACAACATTCTTCCCAAGTTCCTTAGCTTTAGTCTCTGCAAGAGTGCTCTTTCCACTTCTAGCACCGCCCGTAATCAAAATAAAGCTATTCATACATTCACCTTCTTTGGTATTATTTAGATAGTACAAGCTAACATCTTAGGTATGATATATGGAGTATCATCACCATCTCTTCTTAATACATCCACCTGAACTCCATATACCTTTTCAATATTTTCTTCTGTAAGTACCTTTTCAGGACTATCCATTATCTTTATTTTCCCCTTATCTAATAGTACTATATAATCACTATATCTTCCTGCCAGATTTATGTCATGTAAGGTGGTTATTATAGTAAGTTTTTTTTCTTTGTTTAGTTTTTTGCAAAGGTTAAGTATTCCTATCTGGTATTTTATATCTAAATGAGACACTGGCTCATCAAGTATTAGAATTTCTGGCTGCTGTGTAAGAGCTCTAGCTATCATCACTCTTTGTCTTTCTCCACCACTTATTTCTTTGACACTTTTATCTCTCAGTTCCCATGTACCAGTGCTTATCATAGCATCTTTAGCCAGCTCAATGTCAGCTTTGCTTTCATTTTGGAACTTATTAAGATATGGAAATCTCCCCATCAATACTACATCAAAGACTGAAAAGTCAAACTGTACTTCACTTGATTGATGAACTACAGCTACAACCTTTGCTAGTTCCTTATACTTTATTTTAGAAACACTTTTGTTCTTAATTAGTATTTCGCCTTTATCTGGGCTAAGCAGATTACATATATTTTTGAGAAGTGTAGTCTTTCCTGAGCCATTAGGTCCAAGTATGCTAACAAAGCTTCCTTGCTCGATATTGAGGTCTATATCCCCTAATATAGGGGTTTGATCATATTTAAAGGTTAGATTATCTATACAAACAACAGAGTTCATTTTTATACCTCTCTATATTAGCTTTTTGGTTTTAACTTTTTTTAATAAATATAAGAAAAATGGTCCTCCAAAAATAGAGGTTATTATTCCTACAGGTATTTCCATACTAGGCATAACAGTTCTTGCTAAGGTATCACAAATAATTAGAAACGTTGCTCCTCCTATTACTGATACAGGCAATAGTATTCTATGGTCCGAGCCAAATAAAAGTCTAAATAGGTGTGGAACTATAAGTCCAACAAAACCTATTATTCCACTTACCGAAACTGCACATGCAGCAAGTAGTGATGCGGTTATTAGTATTAGCTTTTTAACAAGCTCAACGTTTACACCTATATTTTGCGCATCTTCCTCTCCCATGACTATAGCGTTCATTTCTCTTGCTAAAGACGAAAGGAAAACTAATCCTAATATTGTTGGAATAATAATCACATATATTTGTTTCCAGCTAGCTCCATTAAAGCTTCCCATAGTCCAAGATACTATACTCTCTAACTCGTTATGATTAAATATCATCATTAGTGAGATACCAGCAGATAGGAGTGAACTCATCACTATTCCAGCAAGAAGAATAGATGTTGTAGATATCTTATTTCCTGTTCTTGCTAGGTTATATACAATAACTGTAGTAATCAGTGCTCCTATAAAAGCAAGTACAGATGTAAATCCGAACCCGAATACGCCTTTGTTTAATCCTAAAACAATACCTATTGTTGCTCCAAATGCAGCTCCTGAAGATACCCCCATGACAAATGGATCTGCCATAGGATTTTTAAATATTGCTTGGTAGGATGTCCCTACAAGGGACAGTATAGCTCCCACCAAGCCCGCTAATAATATTCTCGGGAGCCTTATATTAAGCACTATAAATATGTTTGATTCCTTTATTCCTGTTACATCTATTTTAGAGCTTGAAAAGCCTATTCTGCTTAATATTATTTTCACAGTATCGATGACAGGTATTTTTACAGCCCCAAGTGTTATAGATATTATTATGGAAAGTATTAAAAAAATTAATAATACTGTAGCTTTTGTTTTGTACATTTTTTTCATTTTTATCACTTACCTTAGTTATTAGAAGTTTAGAGCTTTAACTAAATCTTTATGGAACATTTCAACAAGTATCTTTAATCCTTGATTTATTAGTCTAGGTGAAGGTCTGCTGAAAATATCTCTATTTACAACTATATATTTCTTGTTTTTAACAGCTTTTAACGACTTATAGTTATCACTTGACGTCATAGTATCATATGCATGCTGTGGTCCAAAAATAATATCTGGGTTATTATCAATAAGCTTTTCTATACTATACTTCCATCCTGTTACATCATCTGCAGCATTTCTTCCACCCGCTATTCTTATAGCTTCAGCAATAAATGTATCTTTTCCTGCAGTATAATCGCCATGTTGTCCTGTTCCAACTACGTAATATGCTGATGGCCTGCTGCTTACATTTTTAGTATACATTTTCACTGATGAAACTTTTGCTCTCATACTTGAAACTAAGGCTCTTGCTTCATAGTTTTTATTAACTATAGCTCCTAGCTTCAATGTATAATCATACATTTCTTCGATTGAATTTGGAGATTCTTTTGCAACTACTGATATCTTACCTTCTTTAAGCTTATTAAGTACTTCTTCCTTATAGTGAGTAGCTGCTATAACCATTTCTGGATGTATATCCATTATAATCTCAATGTTAGGGTCTCTCATACTTCCAACTTCCTTTAAAGATTTTGCTTTTTCAGGATAATTGCAGTATTTTGTTCTTCCTTTTAGCTTATCGCCTGCTCCAATTGCATATAGTGTCTCTGTCACATCTGGTGCTAATGAAACTATTGTTTTTGGCTCTTTTGATACAGTATATTTTATTCCATTACTTTCAAAAGAAACTGGATATGTTATTTTAGCTTGTTTTACTGCTTTTATACTCTTAGTACTATTGTCCCATTTTATCTCATAGCCTAATGTTTCAAATACAAATCTTAAAGGAAGATATACATCTTGACCTTTTTTATATGATTTTGCATCTAAAGTAAAATCTGAATTATTTACCTTTACCTTATTTGTATTAACAGTAAATTTAAATACTACGTTGCTATTTTTAACTGTTGCAGTATTACCACTCACAGATACTTCAAGACCAAAGTTCTTTAAGCTGCTGCTTGCAATATATGTTCTTCCCTGCTTTGCTTCCATAGCAGCCTTCTTAGCTACTCCATCAACTGTTAAGCTATTACCTGATGCAAATGCTGTACTTGCAAATAATGATATAATCAATAATATTAAAGCAAATACTTTCATTTTCCTTTTCATAGCATAGTCCCTCCAATTCAATTATAATAATCTATTTAAAATACTCCTTTAAACACCTAATAAGTAGTTCGTTTTCTTCTCTACTTCTAACTGCAAACCTAACATACTCATCATTAAATCCATAAAAATCCTCGCAAGTTCTTATACAGATATTTCTGTTCAGCATATATTGTTTTAAAGACTGTGCACTCGCTGAAAAGAGTTTGCATAGAAAGAAATTAGCATCACTTTTATAAACCTTTAACCCATTTATTGAATTAAGCTCGTTGTATAAAAACTCATTTTCTTTTGTATGCCACTCTTTCATTTTAGCCATATACTCATCATCTTCTAAAAGCACCGGTACTGCACTTAAAGCTAAGCTATTGAGTGTCCATGGCTCTTTTAATCTATTCATCTCTGTTACAATCTCTTTGCTAGCAAGTCCATATCCTAGTCTAAGTCCAGGTATAGCATAGGTCTTAGTCATTGATCTTAGGATGAAGATTTGATATCTATCTACTAACGAAGCATATGGGTGTTTATCTGTAAAATCAATAAATGACTCATCTATAAAAAGACATGCTCCGATTTCTCTAAGCACATCTAGAACTGGCTTAAATACTTCTTTATCTGTAAATACCCCAGTCGGGTTGTTAGGATTACATATTACTAAAGCTTTAGGCCTAATTCTGTTCAATTCGTTTATCAAACTATCAATATCTATATTAAAATCATTTTGCTGCTCTGTATTAAAGTTACTTACACTACCACCATTTAATTCAAATGCTCTAGCATATTCAGTAAATGTAGGTTGAACTATCAACACCTTTTCTGGTCTTAACGCTCTAGCAAAAAGGTATATCAGTTCTGTAGCTCCGTTACCTAAAATTAAGCTTTCACTTTCTACATTTAGCTTTTCAGCCAATGTTCTCTTTGCGCTTTCTCCGTCTATTTCAGGATATCGCACCAGCTCTGTTAAACTTTCCTTTAACTCTGATATCAATCTCTCTGGTACTCCTAGTGGATTAATATTTACACTAAAGTCTATGACCTTATTTTTTTCTTCTCCAAAATATCCTCCGTGTTTATTCATACTCTACCTCCTTTCGAATCTATATCAAATCTATATCAAAATATCATGCAATAAAGATAAAGGTTGCTAATACAATCACTCCAATTGCTACAGTCTCAGATCCGTACATTACCTTTATCACATCAGTTATATGATTAGATTCTAGTTCCGATATCCTATCACCTATAGTTGGCTTATATAAGCTCTGTCCAAAATATGTATTGGTTCCGCCAAGCTGTATCTGAAGCAGACCAGCTGCTACAGACTCTGGGTAACCACAATTAGGACTTTTATGATTTTTTCTATCTCTTTTTAATATTTTTAGACCATTTTTCCCGTTATAGCCTAGGATCGTACCTGCTATCAACATCAAAAAACTTCCTATTCTAGCAGGTACATAGTTTGCTATGTCATCCAGCTTTGCAGATGCAAAACCAATCTCTGTATATGGTTCTTGTATATATCCAACCATAGAATCTAATGTATTTATTGCTTTATACATAAAAGCCATTTGAACTGGTATTCCTAAAAAAAAGCCTATTGCTATATAGAAAAGTGGAGCTAATACACCATCTATTGTGTTTTCAGCCACTGTTTCTACTGCACCTCTTATTACTTCACCTTCATTTAATTGGCTGGTATCTCTTCCTACGAGGTAAGATAACATTTTTCTTCCTTCATGTATATCCTTATTAACTAGCGCATTATGAACCTTCATTGTCTCAACATCTAAGCATTTAGCTGCAAGAGTAGTATATATTAAATATATTGATAAAATTAGATTTACAGCAGGATGTATAAATCTAGCTAACAACAATATTAGATGTACTATCAACACGACAGTACCTACAGTAACCCCTGTTAGGAAAAATCCTCCAACTTTTAAGTTCATCCATTTAAGACTTCTTATCAGATTTTCATATTTCTTTATAATCATACCTATATATCTAATAGGATGAGGCCAATTAGGTGGATCTCCTATTAGATAATCAAGCAAGCATGCAACTAGTAAAATTAAAATATCATTCATTTATTAACCCCATTATCATTTTAATTTTATCTATATCAGCATTATCTCTTACAACTTGAGCTAGTTTATTATATTCGTTATCTTTTAGCTCTTTATAGCTTAGTAGTCCACTGTTTTCCACTATGCCTTTCTTGTCCTTTAATGTTTTTATGATACTTCTTCTAAAGTCATCATTCTCAAAAATTCCATGAAGATACGTTCCAAAAACATTCCCAGACCTATTTATTGCTCCATCTAATCTTCCATCCTCTAATTCAAATACAGGATGACTGTCACTAAAAACCTCTGTTTTGCCCATGTGAATTTCATATCCAGTAACAAAAGCATCTTTTTTTATATTAAATGAACTCAATTCACTAATTAGCTTACCAGTAACCTGCTTTGTCTGCTTCTTTTCTTTAATAATAGTCTTTGTATCAAGTAAACATAATCCATTAATTCTTTCAATAGATGATTCAATATGGTTAGGATCTTCTACTTGCTTACCTAGCATCTGATAACCACCGCATATGCCTATGATTGGTACACCTTCCCTGTGCTTTTTATATATAGATTTATCTATACCGCTATTAAATACATATTCTATATCCTTTATTGTATTTTTGCTTCCAGGAATAATAATTAAGTCTGCATTATCTAGTTGTTCTCTGCTTGTAACATATGTTACATTTACTCCTTCCTCTATTTCTAGGGGCGTAAAGTCACTAAAGTTTGATATATACGGTGTTCTTATTACTGCTATATTTATATCTCCAGTAGACTTCGAAGCAAATCTATCTGTTACACTATCCTCATCATCAATATTTAACTTCATATATGGTATTACCCCTAAGCAAGGCTTCTTTACAAGCTCCTCAAGCATCTTTATTCCTGGCTTTAATATTTCTACATCGCCTCTAAACTTATTTATCATAAAGCCTTTTATTCTTTCTCTTTCCTGCTCTGTCATCAGCATTATAGTTCCATAAACTGAAGCAAAAACACCACCTCTATCAATATCACCTACTAATATTACAGGTGAATCTATAAGCTCGGCTAAACCCATATTAACTAAATCATTTTCTCTTAGATTTATTTCTGCAGGGCTTCCTGCGCCTTCTATAACTACAACATCAAAGAAAGAATCAAGCTTATTATATGCCTTAGCTATTTCGTCTTTAAGCCCTGATTTGTTATTATGATATTCAGCTGCAGTCATGTTTTTATATACAACTCCATTAAGTATAACCTGACTTCCAACATCACTTGTAGGCTTTAATAGAATTGGGTTCATCTCAACCATTGGCTCAACCATCGCAGCTTCAGCCTGAACAGCTTGAGCTCTACCGATTTCCTTTCCTTCAGAAGTAACGAATGAGTTTAATGCCATATTCTGAGATTTAAATGGGGCAACATTATATCCATCTTGCTTAAATATTCTGCATAGTGCAGCAGTAAGAAGGCTTTTACCTACTGATGAAGCCGTACCCTGAAGCATTATTTTTTTTGCCACTATACCAACTCCTATTTTTTCTATTAATAAAAAAGACTTCTATTAAAACATCCATATATTAAGGAAGCCTTTTTTGAAACCCATTTTACGGAAAGTTTATATTAAGAAAAACTAAAACCTTCCTATGAGCTATAAAAAAAACGCATAGAGGATCTATGCGTTAAATTCATACAATGAAATTAACATGCCCCCCTCCGAAGCAGTCTTACTTATATTTCAAGGCAGGTCTCCTGACTCACAGATCATTTTACTCTCTTTTCCTTCCCAGTTTCCCAGTGGACACCAAAGATTTCATCCCTGTTTACAGTAGCGGGGGCTGTAGAGGCTTTACACCTCTTTCCCTTTTAACTTCTAACAAAGCACCCTGAAACTATTCAGTTTAAAAGTCACTATAATTATAGTTAATATATATTTTTTTGTCAATGGAAAAAGCATCATTTCTTTACTCTGTAGTGCTGTAATTAAAGAACCTTAGATCAATTTCTTCAACGTCGAGTAGGATTGTTTCCTCTATTGTTTCTCTAACACCTTTATCATATTTTATTATAAAATATACATCATAATTGATACCTGAATCATATCTACCAACATCTTTTATTGGACCGGATATACTGCCAAAAGTCTTACTTTCTTTAGACATCAGAACTCCCTCTACGTTTGATGATGCTGATGTATTATATAGAACTTCTTTATCTGAATTGTCTGTTTTAGATACCTTTACCAATTCGACTTCATAGAATTTTACACTATTAATATCTTCTGCATTGCCTTTATACTTAAAAATCCCTTCTCCTGCTTTATATTTATCTGCAGTCAATAATAATTTGCAATCTTCAACTATCCAATTCCCATTTTGGCCGCTTAAGGTATAGTATTTATATTCTTGCTTTTCCTGTTTATTCAGTTCATCTTTGTATCCCTTTATCTTATATAAGCTAAAGATATTAGCTATAACTAGTAAAGAAATAACCAGTATAGAAATTTTTTTAATCAATTAAATCCTCCTTGTGCTTATGCGTAATAATAAATCAGTCAATAATCAATGTGAAGAACCTAACATATTTACATTTTCAGCATTAAATACTATAGTCTTGTAAAAATTCTTGCTGTCTTTATCAAAAACATAATCAGTCATAAGTAATCCTGCTGTTGTTGGCATTACAGTGGTTATATGAAACTCACTTTTTTCTCCTGAAGTATATACCCAGTATTTAAGCTCGCCTAGCTGAACGTATTCATTAAATAAATGGTATTCATTATCTCCATCCTTCACTATTAATGACCAATTTTGACCATCATCCCACATCATATTTCCTTTCTCATCTCTTTGAGCAGCTGTATACATCTCAACATTTTCTAATTCTCCATCATCATCTATATCTATTTCTGTTTTACTTAAAAGTGTAAGTTCTTGTGTATTAATTTTATCATTAGCTATAGAGACAACTTCAGCTTTAACTTCATTATCACCTGAGCTATTCTCATCTACATTATTCTCTTCTGTATCTGTGTCACTAGGCTCCTTTACAATCTCATCCCGCACATTATTGCCCTCTGGTTTATTCAATGTATTGATACCATAAATAACACCACCTATTAAAGCTATCACTAATAATATTATTAAAATAGATTTAACACCTCGTGTCATTATTATCACTCCTTATTCATATTATAAACTCTATGCCACTTTCTTTTATCAGCATGCTGATATATTGATGATAGAATTACTATTCCTAAAAATAGTCCTGTCAGAAACGATACTATATATATTCCTATATAGTTAATACTTATTTTATTTAAAGTAAACAACGCTCTATACAAAGCTGTTGCTACTCCCATTAATAAAATAAAAAACCAATAAAAAAGCTTTTTAGAAAAATGGTGGTATGGGTGAATTTCCTCAGGTCTACTTCTTTTTGAATATAGGTAAATAAATATAACTGCGAATCCTAAAATTGTACTCCCATGTTGTAAAATTTTATAAATAGGTACGCTATGATTAATGATCTCTATTTGTCTGCTCAACAAAGATATCTGATTTACAAAATATCCAGACTTATGAGTAAACGAATCCCAGAATATATGAGATACCATCCCAATGAATATGGAGTATATAAAAATACTAAACTCCTTTAACGAAGTCAATTTCCAATCTTGTGTAGTCATCCAATAATATCTACTGCTTATTGGTTTAGGTGCATTTAAAATAAGTTGCTCCTTAACAATATAGTGAAATATATACGCTAGTAATAGACTTATAGGTAAATTAAAATATAAAAATGAGCTAATTTCGTGTCCTATTCTTCCTATAGGGGCAAGTCTAATAAAATATTCAAAATCAGGTGACATACTTCCTAAAGCTAAACCAGTTAAACTAGAATATCTTTTCCATTTTTCTTTAATTGGTATGATCATAGCCGGATGGGAAAATGTGAATGGCATTTTATTAATTCCTTCCTCTAGCTCTTTTTAAATATTTTATTAAGCATACTGTTATATAAGCTAAGTTAACTTAATAATATCATACATACAATGTTTTTTAAAAGCAATGAAAATAATGAAAAACTTAGCCTACAACAACATAGACTAAGTTTTTATTTACATTTTACTAATAATTAAGTTTCCAGATTCATATTTGCGAAGTCCTTTATAAAAAAACCAATATGAAAATAGTACCCAAACTGTCACAACTAAGAATAGTATAATAAACCATTTCCATGAAAAAACAGTTAGAAGTCGAACAGGAATTAAAGTAATAAAGGCCGCAGGTATTGCTGTATATATTATGAGCTTTGCTAATCCTTTATATATCCCTTCAGGATAAATACTAAATGAAATCATGAACTCTAATGCAAGACCACTTATCCCTTGTGAGTTTCCCATAAAAAATGTAAGTGAATTTGCAAAAACTAATACACTTGAAAATAGAAGCGAAGCAGTAATATTAAATAATAGATATAGTAAAAAATCTCCTAAATGAAATCCGTTTACTGCAATAAATAATATAATTCCATAGAACAAATCACCCCAAGCAGAAACAACTGTACTTGATGAAATAATATTTATTAATACATCTTTAGGCTGTAACAAATAAGTGTCTAGTTCTCCATTTAATATCATTCGAGAAATGTTTCTTATGTTACCGAACAATATGAAAGTAAGTCCAAATGAAGAAGATGAAATAGACCATAGCATCATAACATGCTTAAATCCGTACCCACCAATAGTATCAACATTTTCAAACAACACCCACCAGAAGAAAATAAAAGAAGCATTGTTTAGAATCATTCCAAAGGTCTGCATCAAAAAACTAGCACGATATTCCATGGAAGCAGAAAGGTTGAATTTAAAATACATTGCTATGAGTTTTATATTTTTTTTAACCTCCATTAACATTTAATGCCTTCGCCCCCTTTCTAAATATCATCATAGATAATGTAAAGAAAAACCCTAAATATACTAATTGAAAAGCTATTGTATATATAAAGCTATTGTAAGAAAAACCTACAGCAAGCTTTGCTGGTGCATAAGTAACGTATGCAAAAGGTAGATTTGCAGCAATATTTCTAAGCCAGCTTGGGAACATATCTAGCGGTATCAACATACCACCTAGCATAAATACTAGCTTTTGATATATCCAGAAAAAAGCACTGTTTTCCTCTAACCAAAATGAAGTAAGCGAAAGTGAAATGTGAATAAAAAAGTTGATAAATATACCTAATAATATGGATACAACTATAAAAGGCAAATGAATAAGGTTAAAATTTGCAAGTGGTCCTACATATAAAATACCTATAAAAAGTCCAACTAGCATATTAGTTAACAGCTTTACGCCCATCTCTCCTAAGGAGTTGAAAAAACAGTAGAGAATATAATTATATGGTTTATTTAACATATATGCTATATTTCCATTCTTTACATCTAAAGAAGCCTCAGTAAATATATTAGAACGAGATAGAGTGATCATTTCTGTCACAACTAAATACCATATCATTTGATTTAAAGTAAAACCTGCAATATTTCCACCCTTGCTTCCATAAATATTAGTCCATAGCATCAACATAATATACATAATAAATACAAAAAAGAAGTTTCGAACTAAGAAATCTGCAAAATACACAAGGTTATTTGATAAACTAATTTTTGTAATGTAATTGTATTTACTGAATTTCTTCAACTGTATCACCTACTTTCATCTTCTGCTGATAGATGTGAGATATTATGTCTTCCATCGGAGGCTCAGAAATAGTGATATCAGCCACTTTTCCAATTTTCATTAACCCTGCAATTACATCGTCTATATCACTTATTGAACTATCTACTTCTACCTTAGCAGCATATCCTTTATGCTTTAGTACTTTTATATTAGGAACATTAATTTCAACAGGTTCCATGTACTTTATATCAATTACTTTTTGGTTCAAGTAATTGTATTTAAGGCTCTTAACCGATTCATCTAGTACAACTTCTCCATGATTTATAATCATAACTCTCTTACACATTTGTTCAATATCTCCAGCATCATGAGAAGTGAGAAATATAGTTGTTTTTTCTTCCTTATTTAGTCTTGTAATGAGCTCTCTAATCTTGTGCTTTACTACAACATCTAATCCAATAGTAGGCTCATCTAGAAAAATAATTTCTGGATTATGCAGAATAGATGCTGCTATTTCACAACGGATTCTTTGACCTAATGAAAGCTTACGTACAGGTGTCTCTAAAATATCCTCCACCTCAAACATTTCTGTAAGGTATGAAATTCTTTTTTTCAAATATGAGTCAGGTAGCTCATATATTTTCCCTAGCAAGTAAAAGCTATCAATAGGTGGAAGGTGAAACCACAGCTGAGATTTCTGTCCAAATACAGTACCTATTCTATACGATAACTGTTTTCTGTCTGCTGAAGGATTTAATCCTAGAACACTAAGCTCACCTGAAGTTGGGTATAGTATCCCAGTAAGCATCTTTATTGTTGTAGATTTCCCAGCACCATTTGGTCCAATAAATGCAAGAACCTCACCTCGTTCTACTCTAAAAGAAATGTTATTTACTGCCTGGACTTCTTTGTACTCTGGAGAAAAAATTGATTTCATACTGCCTTTTAATCCTGCTTTTTTAATTTTTACCTTAAAAGTTTTTTGTAGGTCATTTACTTGTATTATGTTCATATACATCCCCCCTTAAAGCTTAAAAATATAAAAGCCCGGGGACAAGTCTTTCTGAGACTCGTCCTCCAGGCTTTTCTCCTAGAAGTGTAGAATACAATCCTGTACCGCTTGGACCAGGCGCTTTTTAAGCCGGAACCCTAGGTACACTCTCAAGTATTATCCTATAATATACATTATGGTGGTAATTTTGTCAATATTTATTATGAATTTTATTTACCTATCGATTATTGTTTCATTTCCATTAAGCTGTCCTATTAAAATAGGTGAGTTTTTGTCATGGAGACACACATTTTTTCTCATAACGTTTTGAGTATAATTTGCGTAACAATATAAGCAAATATGCTTACACGAATTATATGCACCAATATCTATGCTTTTAACACAACCGCACTCACTTCTCTGGTTAGAGTCTTTCGTAATATAAATATCTTTTCCTATAATTTTAGAAATCAGTTTATCATCTATGCATTTTCCATGACTAATATTATATCTCTCTAAGTCAATTTCCTCTGAACATGATTGAATATTAATATTATATTTTGAAGCAGTCTTAGATAATATATCCGCCATTTCTTCCATGTCTTTGTTCTGAATATCTAAAAGATTTATTCCCTTCATGTTATGTTGAGTTTTCTTATACAAGTCTAAGAAACTGATTATACATCTTTCAGTGTACCCACTTAGTTTTTCAGCTAGGTAGTTAAACCATTTATAGTGATACTCTTTAGTATATTTATCTGTCAGAATAATAGGATCGTATCTCCAAATAACTCTTTCTTTACCAATAAGCCTTGAAAGCTCAATAAAAGTATCAATCAAATATCTCTTTTTTGGTACATGTCGCTCTATGCTTTTATCATAACTTGTTAATGTAAACTGAAAATAATAATTGTATTGAGACAATTCATTTATTCGCTCCATCATTCTAACTGGATTTTTTGTCCAAAAAACTATACAATCTATTTTTTCAGGGTTTAATATTATTCTACTTATTTGATTCGGATTAAACGGGTTCCTTACTAATACAAATCCCTCTTTTAGCCGATTGTAAAACCACTCACTATAAAATGCAGGGATATCAGTTCTTCTACTAACACTTAATATCATATTTTTGCCCCATCCCCTTTTTCCAAAAAGATAAAATATTCTGACTTAATATTTCTCCATAATATATTAAATCCCTTTAAAAATCCAGTGATTTTTATAATAAGCCTTTATTGCTAGTCAAAGTACTTTATCATCATAGTTCAATTTCATACAAAAAATACTCAAATTCTTTGTTATATCCAAGTTTCTCTGCTAATTCTCTTGAACCTAAATTCTTTTTCGCGCAATCTCAATAGGGCACATAGTGATTATCTCTAAAGTATTTTATAATTTCCCTAAAACATGATTTATATCAGGTTTATTCTTACACCAGTTTTCTTTTGATATGAGAATATCACATTCATAGTAAGATATAGGATAAATACTAAATCATGTATTTTAAAAATCCAACTGATAGTGCATAAAAGAGCGACGAGCATAAAAGGATTATATGTTTAATTTCTTGCTCATTTTTAAAAACATATATTTCCCTCCATTTGTTTCCTGTATATACTCTTCTATTATCTCAAAACCTATATTTTGATATACTTTTATTGCACGCTGGTTAAACTTTGCAACTGCTAACATTAAATAATCTTTACTATAATTAAAATACCTTACTCCAAACTTTATGCCAGACATTACAAAATCAGAACCATACCCTTTTCCTGTCAACTCAGGTTTTAGTCCAAAACCAAGCCACATAATATCATTTTCAAAATAGTATGAATAAAACCCAACTAATTCTTTACAGTCATTTAAAACTGCATATTTATAATTCCATTGATTTGAATTCAAAAATTCTTCCAGATCTTCTTCATCAGAAGTCATATCATAAAAGGAATAAACACCTTCATACTTCCATTTATATGCAATCTCATTTGCGTATTTTTCATTCATTGGTACAAATTTATATTTCATAAGAAAATCATCTCCTTGTGTATAAACGTAAAATAACGTTTTTGCACTATAAATGTATTTAAACTTTTCGAAAAACTTGTCTATTTTACCTATAATGATCTGAAGTTCAAAGAGAATTTTCCTCCCACAAAAACATGCTCATTCTCTGATCAGACACTATTTACTAATAATAGGAACCCATAATTCATGTCTTGGTTTGTGCTTAGGTCCATAAAAACATTCAATACATGGTAAATTAGCAAGATCATAACCTGAAGTCGGAATCCATTCAGAATAAAGTCGCTTCCACGCCTCCACAACATTCGGGAAAACTGCCCATGGGCTTGGTGAGAGTATAAGAGTTTCCATATCGCTTGGAACCTCTCCGTCATATCTCACTCCCATAAAATAATCGAATTCTTCAGTAGTAATAGCTGCTTCTTTTCCGCAAACACCCAACAGTCCTTCAAGCTTGCATTTGGGATTTTCCCATGACATATCAATAAGTTTCTGCATAAACCCATCCTTTTTTGCACTGTTCCACAGTGAAGGAATTGTTTTAAACGCTCTATTTGTTTTTACTATTTCTCTTTTCCCAACGATTTTCAACTCAAAGTCAAGATTTTCAATTCTATACTCCATTTCTTTATCTCCCTTAATTGAAGTTTGAAAAGATATTTTGGAGAAGGCTTTTAATTGCACTCCTTTTCCACGAGCTTGGGATGGTTTTATTCCATGTAGCTTTTGAAAAGCCCTTGCAAACGAATCAGCCGACTCGTATCCATATTTAGTTGCAACATCGATAATTCGAGCATCACTTTTTTGAATTTCAAATGCAGCAAGTGTTAATCGTCTGCGTCTAATATATTCTGAAAGTGATACCCCTGCAATAGAAGAAAACATCCTTGAAAAATGATATTCTGAACAATAAGCAGCTTGTGCAATCTTTGTGTAGTTTATCTCATTATCAAGATTGTCCTCTATATAAATTAATGCTTTATTGAATCTCTCCAGCCAATCCATACGTTCACTCCTTTCAGTATCTAGTTTACACGAGATAAAAATATCTGTACGACATTTAATGCACAAATATGTAGGATATAAGCATACATAGTATGAAAATCTCTAGTTTTCCTACGCGGAGTGTTTAGTTCAACGTTCTGAGTATTTGCAACATCAACATCTCATAAATGGTTTGTCACCAGTTGCACTCCAAGATATTTATCCTGCTCTTTTACTATAATAATATTTACATGTATAAGCTCACAATCTTTACAATTATAAAATATCATCAGCATATTTAAAACTGCATAAGGTTTATCTTTTAAAAATTATTGTAGGATTATTCCAATCTGAATTTTCAATAATAATATCAACGTATTCTTCTGGAGGATATTTCTCAAGATAATATTTTTGAGTTGGTATATATTTTGTATCATATTTTTTCAAAATATCATCACCATATACCGGTACATCTCTCTCCAATGCTCTAATTTTACATTGTTCAAATGGCACATGAATAAATATTTTATAATCTAAATACGGTTCAATTTCCTCTCTTAAAATAAATACTCCTTCCAAAATTACAAAAGTATTATTATCAATTCTATATTGTTTTTCTACGTCATACTTATCAGTTTCCAAATTCAATAGCATAAACTTGTCATTTAGCGTCCCATTAATCTTTGCTGGTTTTAGAATGTTTTCCACCAAGAATTCCACGTTAAAGCTTCTATTATAATAATTTTCAATCTGATTTTTACCTGAATATCTAATTTCCGTTGGATTGTGGAAATCATCAATATGAGTCAATTGAACTTCGTGTCCTTTATCTTTTAGATATTTCTCTAAGTTCTTTGAAAATACAGTTTTCCCGCATGTATCAATACCATTTATTCCAACGATCAATGGTTTATTTACTTGTTTTTTTGATATTAAATTTTTGTATATGTAGTCAAAAATCTCACCCGTAAAACTCATAATCATCACTCCTAAAACATTTTCAATAATTTTGCCTATTTTGTTTTTCAAGTCGTTATCAATAAAAACTTTAGAATAGTACGATAAGCAAAAATATCATAAATCAACAAAAGAGGCTTCTCACAACACCCAGGATAAGGTTCTAAAACTCTGACATACAACACCGTCTAATAAATTTAATAAAATAATTTTCTAACTATAGATTTATTTATACCTCAACTTCCTCATGTATTGGTTGTCCTATTAAAACTCTCATTTCTACTTACCTCTTTATTTTTTTGTAATTAATAACATTCTTACTGTTATCCCTAGATAATTTTCAACATATATACATTGCTTTTAAAAATAATAAACTATTTGCTTAACCAGGAGGATTAAGTGGGTCATATATTATTCCCCCAAGAGGTGATACTGTTAAAGCCATTTCATATCCATTTTTATCAACAAAATAAACTAGGTAATCATCGATAACTGAAAAATATTCTATAGATTTATACTTAAAGCCCATATCAGGATAGCTGTCATTAACATGCTTTATTGCTGTTAACATACATAATCCTGAAGGTATAATTCTTGTTAAGTACAATACAATAATTAAAATAAAGATAAATATTGCTATAATTGATTTTTTTCTAAATAGGTTTTTCAAATCAAGTAATCCCTCCTAACAATATAAAGACTCAAATCTACATATATCCTGATGTTTATACATTTATGTAAACATTGGGAACACATGTTATGAAAAGTCACCATCTTGCTAAATCTGTACTTATTTTTTAAGAAAGTTTTTATTTAAGATAATAATCATCAATTTGATCATATCTCCAATTGTTTTTCGCTAAAATTCTGGTAACAAGATTTATAAATTTAACTATACTTGAGTCTTCTGCTCCCCAATCACTCTTAGTTAAACTCTGCTTCCCACCTCCACTTATAACCTTGAATTCTACTCTTTGTTCATCGAGTTTTTTTAGTATTACAGACATCATCAAGTTAGAGTTGGTCCTAAAATAATATTTTTCAAAATGTAAAGAATATATATTTTCAGTAATTTGATATGTATAATAGTCTTCTTTATATTTTTCTATTATTAGTTCTGTTATCTTATCGCATAATAAATTAAATTCTGTACAGTTTACAACAAAACTTTCATTTTTCATATTTTAGCACCTCTTGAATAATTTTATAGTGAACATAAATAAATTTGGATTATTTTTAAATTTAGATGAAATTATATATATTAAATGAATTTACATAGCGTTTTCGTACTGCTGACATTTCAAAACTTTAGATAGTTCTTATCTTAGGTTTTGGAACATCATCAAAATTCTGCTAGTGAAAGTCTCAGGTTACACCAAGACTCTCGATTTCTACAGGCTATAATTTTTCCAATTTATAGCATAAAACTACTACTTATGATTATTCTTTTTAGAGTACCCAACTGTACCAATGCTTCCTGAAACTTTATAATAATGTCCTGGAGCATATATTAGTGGATCTAAGTTAATTAGATCAATTTTCCCATACTCAGCATCTTTTATTTCTTCATCAACCAATATATTCTTGATTTCTCCTATATAAATGCACCCGCTGCCTTTTGTAATAATATCAGTAAGAGAACATTCATATATCCATGGTGATTTCTTCAATACTGGAACATTTAAGGTATTACCTTTTGAATATTCAGCTTGAATATCTTCACACTTATTTTTCTCATAACCTGATGTATTCCCAAAGTAATCCGCCATAAACATCATATTGGTTGTTACGAGATTTGCAGAAAACATCCCGTTTTTTTCAACTAGTTCACGTGTCAGTTTCTTTCCTCTCGATGCGAACATCATCGTTGGAGGATCCACAGAACAAAATGTTGTCCAAGTAATTAAAGAAAAATTTGGATTACCGTCATCTTTATAAGTTCCTATTAAATACACTGGTTGAGGAAAAAATCCTCTTTGTGGTTGTAACGAATATTTACCCATGAAATATACCCTCCGATTAATGTTTCTTATTACACATTCTATGTCATTACTATATTTTAATAATTAATGATTAAAAACTTTTGAAAAAATATAGTCTCCCTTGTTCGTATGTGTCATCAACAATTCATTGCTGTTTGATATAACAAGCCTTTACACCTTTTCTAATTGAATAATCTTGTAACTGCCTTTGAACATTGAATCATTCTCTTTTATAATTCTCACTGGCATGTCCCTTACAATGTCTTCAAATCGTCTATTTATGTCAGTCCCAACTAAAGAGGTTAGTACATTAAGGAATTTTCGGATAAGTGATATATTATCTCCACTTATAAATTTATCAAAAACTAATACTTTCCCATCGCTTTTCAGAACTCTTATTCCCTCTAACATTGCTTTTCTTGGGCTTTCAACTACACTTAAAACCAAATTAAATATTACATAATCAAAAGTATCATCAAGAAATTTGAGACTTTCCGCATTCATAATATGAAATTCAGCATTTTTACCCTGAGCCTTCTTTATAGCTTGAAGTAGCATTGATTCTGATATATCTATACCTATAATTGAGCAGTCATCAGGTATGAATTTCAAATCTTCTCCAGTCCCCACGCCAACCAATAGAACTTTCTTGTTATTTTTAATATTAAAGGTGGAGAATGCAGCATGCCTTGCTTTAATAAAAAGATTTCTAAAAAACAAGTCATATATATACGATAAAAGTTTATACTTAGTAATATTTGTTGAGTTTTTCATTTTTTTCTCCTTGTCTCAAAAATTTCGATCTTTCTATTGTGATCATTCATGCCAGCTCACTCGCTGCATGCCACATAGTGATTTGGCTCTCCGAAGTACTCTAGCGTTACAGGAGTTTAAGAGAACTAAAATATCTCTTATGTTATCTTCTTAAACTTCGACCCAGTTATCTTAGGCATTTTGATAGAACGCAATCATAATCAGCAAGATTACAAATTTTTTCATCATTATTCTACCTCCTCATTCTTTATAAGCGTAAAGTTTCTGCCCATGAAAAGACGTTTTATAAATGTAGTATAACGATTTGAGACGCAACCATGTTAATTTCCTCTAGATTATACTTCAGATACATTAATATGTATTAGATGATAGACTGCATGTAAACTACTACTCCCATCACTTTTGTCCAATTATAATATAATGCCATGAATCATGCTGTGTTCCATCAATAACATAAAAATCCTGTACCTGTCTAATTGTTAACAATTCAAACTCCCAAAACAATTCCCTAATAAGTACCTCATCAACACAACAATGTGGAATATTAAATTCAGGACCATCTTCAATCATCAACGTTGTATTCTCGTCAATTCTAGGAAATCTTTTATCCTTAAATTTTCTGTCATTCTTCGAACATACAGTTACAAAGAATTCTCCACCATCTTTAAGGACTCTACCTATCTCAGAAATAACTGTTTTCAGCCCATTAGTATCAGTGTGTGATATAACGTTATAAGATAATAAACAGTCAAATCTATCATCAGAAAATGGCAACTTCAGCATGTCACTTACTTTCGCATTGACAGTTAAATTCTCTTCCGTTGCCCAATCCCTCAAAATATTAATACCTTCTTCTGATAAATCTATTGCGCTAACGTTAAATCCTTCCTTTGCAAACTGTATGGAATGCCTACCTTTTCCACTACCTAAATCTAAAAAATCACTATATCCTTTATACTTCCATCTATTGATCAAATAGTAGGACTCTTCACAAGGACTTATAAAAAATTTGCTGTCTGCTTTCTTCCAATTCCATGCCTTTGATATATTATTCAACTATCTTACTCCCTTCATCTTACTTATAATACCCTTATATGAATCAATCGAAGATAATGATGTCATCTGTAACTTAACGTTTTCAGGCTTTGCAACATGGTTATTAAGTTACTTCTACAACATATGCCAATGTCGCTCAAGCCCATGTTGGGTGCAGTTGTAGATCTGAATGTTTTTATATTTGCTTAGTATATTTCCTTGTTTATACACACTGATAAAAGAAAAAACTTACTTAAACCTTGACTCCATCCAATAAAACATTGCATCGCCACACTTAAATTCACCAATAATTTTATATCCAGCATTTCTGTAGCTTTTAATAGCACGGTTATTTGTGCTTAGTACATCAAATTTTATTTTTTCTATCCCATTATCAAAACACCAATCAGAAATACTTTTTAATAATTTGGTGCCATATCCTTTATTACACCAATTTGGATGAATTCTAATACCTACATTCTCAACGTGCATTTTTTCCCAATTAATTCTAGTCAAGGAAAATTTACCAATTACCTTTTCTTTTTTATGATCCACTATCAAACTTATAGTTTTATTATCTTGATGATAACACTCCCACCTGTTATCTCTTTCTGAAATAGGTCTATTTTTTAATGATGTATTAAACATCTCATATTTAATAGGGTAATCTGGCCAATTTGCATATATATCAATATCTGTACGTTTTAATTCTCGAATAATAAAATCATCGATCGAAAATGGTAATTTTGCTAAAATTCTTCTCTTATGTTCTTTTAAATCATTACATATATTTTGATTAGCCATACTAACCTCCGAATTTTTATTAACGCAATTATGCCTAACATTCCCGCAATATTCAATAAGGAAAGTGTGATGTGGCATGCTACCTAAATACACTATTCCTGAGCTCAAAGGTGGGAATGGACGTGTTAGTTGAAATCTGGACCATTACTCTACCTGAATTTACGAATATACCAAGATAATTTTATAAAGTACCTATGTATAATTTGAAAATTGAATTATTTGTTATTTAGCCATATCTTCTTTCACTATTGCATACATATTCAAATCTCCAAATGTTCCATCTTTATGTATTTTGTATTGCTTAAGTGTACCTTCATACTTCATACCTGCCTTTTCCATGACTTTACCAGATGCTATGTTCTTTGTGTCATGCTTTGCTTGTATTCTGTTAATCCCAACCTCAGAAAATAAAAAAACATTTACTGCTTTTAATGATTCGGTCATAATACCCTTATTCCAATAAGCTCTACTTATACAATAACCTACTTCACAACGACAGTTCTTGTCACTTACCTCTATAACACAAATTGAGCCAATCACTCTTTCAGTAGACTTTAACTCAATCGCCCAATTATATACAGTAGACATTTCATATGCACATATCCATTCAAATATTACTTCTTTAGTAACCTCTATTGTGCCATGAGGTGACCAACTCAAATATTTTGCAACTTCTTCATCATTTGCCCAGTTATAAAACATATCTTCAACATCAGCAATAGAAAATTTACGAAGAATCAATCGATCAGTATTAATTGTAATTGTTCCCCTGTGATTTAACATAAAATCAGCTCCTATTCTTTAACAAGAAGTGTCCAAGCTTTTGATTCTATGACGAATCATCTCTATGCTGGACCCTTCGAAGCAATTCTTCGCAAACAGTGCTTGCACCCGGTGAAGATATGTACGTAGCGAACAGAAATATTTTGCTAGATAATGTGAAGATAATGTCATATAATATTTTCGTACTTGCAATGTTCCTGAACCGTAATCCAGAATACTACCCCTTGGTAGAGCTTTGATTACGGTAAAGAAATGTAGTACACAACACTCTAAAATTGCGCCTTGTGTATCTTTGTGCAAAAACATCGTTGGTAAATTGTAGGCATTGCTATCTTTGAGTCAATCCTACTAAATGTGATGTATCATTAAACAATTTTAATGCATTTTGACCATAATGGCTCTTTGTTAACACAGATATACTTCCAGGCAAAGCTAAAAAACAAGCTTCTTTTAACATTTCAGGAGTTAATTTCAGCCACCATGCTAGTATGTTTGATACTGCACCACCATGAGTAACGACTAACATATTCTTTTCTTCAAAAGTGTAAATTTTCTCCATACACTCACAAATTCTTTTATAAAATTCTCTCGGTGTCTCTCCATCTGAAAATGCCAAGTAATCCATATCATAACCTTCTTTTAATCTTGGATTTTCATTTTTTCTAACCCAATTCTTTGTTTTACCTGCGGCTATCCCAGTGTTTATTTCTCTTAATCCGCTTTCTTCTATGATATTAATATCTAAATGACTACCAACAATTTCTGCCGTTTGCTTTGCCCTCATCAGATCAGATGAGTATAAAACATATCCTTCACCATTAGTTTCCTTTTTTAATCTAGTTCCAATAAGATTAGCCTGTTCCCGACCAAAATCAGTAAGTGGTGTGTCAGTCCATCCACCTGATAAATTGTTAATATGATGCTCTGACTGACAATGCTGTACTATAATGATTTTTTCCATAATTACTCCCCCTTTTAAGTGATAGTCTTTTTCCCATGCCTGCTAACGTCCTGAATGACCGTCACGTTTGAACCTTAGATAACTACTATCATAGTAAAGGAGTGTACTGGTTCTGCTCCGAGACCTATCCCTCCAGCCCGAACAGTCATGCTGTACTATAAGTACTAGATACCCCGCTATTCAGAGGACGACAGGACATCGCCCCCTCTAATCTCTAAAAATACTTTTAAGCTATATAATTTATAAAAAAATGTGTTGTAGCTCTTGTTACCATATTTTCAATCCCCAATGTTCATAACAAAAACTCGGTGTGCCTCCCTTGCACTTTTGAAAAGACCTGCAAGCATAAACACTGTTCGGTACTTCTTGGGCAGCATTTCAATTACATTTTCATCGGTCAAATACAGTGTTTTCAAATGTTTTGCAGACTCAGCGTACCCTTCGATTTCCTGTGTGTCATCAACACCCCATTTAATCGTTGCGCCAGTTTTTTTCAAGGATGGATGATTCTTTGAACTTTTTGCAGTTAGCTTAGAATATGCGTCGAAAACTATTGTGTAGCTCTCGAACTTCGATTTCAGGGCTCTAAAAAGTGCTTTTATCTCGCCTTCAGAAAGATACATAAGCAATCCCTCCGCAATAACAAGTATATCGTTTTCAGCCATTTCAATTTTATCTATCCATCTGAGATCTGTAACAGAGGAAGCAATGTATCTATAATTTTCTGTTTCACGATACAGCTGCCTTTTTATGTCAATGACCTCAGGAAAATCCAAATCATACCACATTCCAATGTTAAATCCAAGTCGCATAAATCGTGCATCAAGCCCGCATCCAAGATATAGAACCAAACAGTTAGGATTTGTACTAATAAAATTCTTAGTAAAATCGTCGATAATCGCTGCACGAATTGCAAGCATAATCTGTGTTTTGTTCTGGATCTTCAACCTTGAGTAATCGTAGTCTAGTTTGTCTATCGCTTCTTCGGCATATGAATCTTTAAAAACCCCCATTTCACTCATCTTAGCTTTCCCGTAAAGAGGAATTATCAGAGTTTCCATTTCATTTTTTAACTGTATTTTCATGCGGTTACCTCCAAGAAATATAAATAATATTGTATCTCAGAAAAAGTTATTTGAGACTTTTATATGACTATATTTCAGTTTCCATATGTCACATCTTCTTCTTTAACTCTAACGATAGTCGCTCCAGGCAATGACACATCATACCATCCATCTTTTTTTTCTTCTATTCTACCATAAGCATTTTCATCTAATGCTGTTAATTTATAGCCATCATCATAAACCTGAACCAAAGTACCTTTTTTAATCATTATCTCAGATGGCTTTAATTCTTCAAGAGTTGCTAAATTCGATTTTTTAACCCAACCTTCTCTATAATGATTAGCATCCCATAATATATATCTTTTAACATAACACCATTCTTCGTATTCATAAATCACTTCTACAACCTGTCCATATTTTAACTGTACTGAATTAATATCTACTTCCAAAAGCTCAGGATTTATAACATCTTCATTCTCTTCAGGAGTTAAATATAAACGACAATCTTCTTTTACTGTTCTTTTTTCCGTCGGAAAAACATATCTAAACTCGTCATATTTTGGAGCATTAGTTGTTAAATACCACTTTGGGATCCAACCGCTAATATTTACTTTAATCCATTTTTCATTACTCTCTATTATTTCAACTTTATTGTCCTCTGACCTTACAAAAGTATTAATATCTGCCTTATATCCAAATGCAGGGTGTCCGTCAGGAGAAAAATGTAACCTCACATGACCTAAACCTCTTAAGTAAGCTGTTCTTTCCGCTGACGTTATAGCTTGTTCACTTTTCTTTTTTATATTTAAAATTTCTATTTCCTTCTTTATTTCATTTTTATCAATTACAGTTTTAATATTTATACCAAGTAATGCTATTATTACAAAAGATAATATCGAGATAATCCTTTTATTTATCATGTCTTTCTTCATATGCTCCTCCTTTTTTAAAAATAAACTATATTGATTTCTTCTAACGTCTTCATATTTATGGCACCTTCGAACTGGACCCTATAGGAACACTTCCTTGACTCTACCGCACCCTTGTGCAAACATATTTTTATATGATGTAGTGGCATATTGGCCCCTATAACCCTTCACTAGTAAGAAAAATTTGTTATTGCTATATACCTTTTGAAATTTCATCTACATTCTTAATGTATAAAGAGATTTCACCACATTTAGGACAGACCGCAACTTTAGGCTTTTCTATCCTGTTGGCAAAGATACCTGTTCCTGTAGCAATTTTGATACCATAACCTGCACCTTCAACTTTTACATCAAATCCCTCAATCATTTCACATTTACACTGAGGACAAATTCTCATTTCTATTTCCCCCATTTCATATATAAAATTATCTTTATTTCACCTGATTCTAGCGTTGTGATCCTTATTAAGGATGTTATCTGCAAATTAAGTAAGGATAATGCTTACAACCCACATTTTTTTATAAGCTTCATTAACACAAGGACTTTTATCTTCTATATAACTATCAATATCTGTTGGGTACTTTATTGATGCTTGTAATTTAATCTCACTATATTTTTCCCTATCTTCTTTATGTGTTCTCAAATAATTTCGAAAAACAATATGCTTTTTTAATTCTTCAGAATCTCTTGGACAAACGTATAAATTATGAGTCATAAACTCAAACTTTTCATTATAACCAAAAGCTTTTCCATTCTTTATCCCTAAATCTCCTTCATGATAATAATCCAAATTTTCTAGACGGGATTTAACATCTTCAAAATTTATTATAATTTTTAATTTATATATGGCTTTTGTTCATTACATATTATACCATATTTCAGTAAATTTTTGTTAATACAAAAAACACTGTGAATATGATAAAACTCCCCTCAAAATAAACAATTATATTATTTGAACTGTCTACTACAATGGGAGTATATCAAATCACAGTGTTTTTCAGATTGTATATTCAATTAATAATATTTTAAAATCTTTGGTTTATATCGTTGTGTTTAGCACCTTTTACTTTACATTCAAAAGATTGTATATAATCACAGCAGACTGTTCTCTCGTAAGACTAGAGCTAGGATTAAAGCTTTCTGCGTCATTACTTACAATATCTAATCCAGCTGCTATCGCCACATAACCTAAAAGCTCAGGATCTATCTGATCAGCATCCTTAAATTCTACCTTATAGATGCCTTCTATATCTGCGACCTTGTCATATCCAAGGGCTCTAACAATATACTTCACTGCATCCTGCTTAGCTACAGTTGATTCAGGTGCCTTTTCATCTTCCCTTACTATGCCTTCGTTAATCAAGTAATTATATAGTCTATCAACTGAATTTCCTTCTTCACTATAAATGTCAAAGTAATAGTTTTTAGCTTTAGCAAGAAGATATAAAAAATCTTTCTGTGCTATAGTTTGTTTCGGCTTAAACTCATTTCCTTGTAGTGAAATGCCATATTCTGCTAATATTTCTATTTGCATTTTTGCAAAGCTATCATTGATATCGTTATATTTTGATATTTGTTGTTCTTTATAAGGTCTTCCATAATCATATAAGAGCTCACCTGAGAAAGCATCAATATTTAATGGTTTATCTTTTTTAGCTGTATAGATAAGTTTTACCTCTTTATTAGAATTATCGTTATCAATGTATCTGTTATTATTTTGACCTATATATTGCAGCTCATATCCGATATCATTAAACAGAATATTATAGGCCTTATCTATTGACATAACTTTATCTGAAGATGGTAACTCTCCTTTATACCAGGTATAGTTATATTGAGTAATCTCGCCTGTTACCGCATCTATCCCAATATTAAAGCCATTTTCTAGGAAATACGCACTATTAATCTTCCTAACAAAGTTAAAATGATATTGTGTAGGTTTTTCTTCATTATTCATAGGTCTGTAAATTGGCTGCTCAATATCAAAGTATTCAACTTGACTGTACTTTTCTTTTTGAATTGATTTAATAAAATCCTTAGCTATTTGTAATACTTCATCTTCATCATATTTTGCTTTTTCATCACGTGAATGTGATATATATTTGTTAAAGCTCTTTATTTCTTTTGTTTTTGCATCTATTGTTATACTAATGCTAGCTGACTCTTCTTTATTTTCTTCTACAAAATACATACGCCAAATAAAATCATCTTTATTTTCCCAGTCACTATATAAATTTATACTGTTAAGCTTATAATCTTTTGAGATATTAAGAAAATCTCTAGCTACTTTTTCGGCTTCAGACTCTGATATTATATCTTTAGCATTTTTTATTGCATCAAGCTCCTCTGGAGAAAGATCTGATTTATCAGCTGTATCTTGAGTAACAGCATTTTTTTCAGATATTCCATAGTAATAATCATATACGTCCACAATTTCTCCAGTTTTAGCGTCTATTGCTTTATTATTGTTCAAGGTAGTATAAACTAAATACGCTTTCGTTTCATTAGAACTACGATTAAGCTTATATACTAAATCTAACCCTAATTTTTCTTTAAATGACTGTTTGGCCTGTTCTAGTGACATTATCCCATTTTTGTCTGGAAACTTAAGATTTTTGTCCCAATCACATCCGAAACTCTTTACTTCTCCAGTAATATTGTTTACAGAAATATTAATTGAATTATCATAAAAAGGGATTCCATTTTCAATTCTTATAAAATCGTAATAGTAATTTCTATCATATACATTTAACGGAGAGATATCCTCTTGATATTTTATACTAGCTACAATATCAGGATTGACCTTTTTTATGAAGTCATTAGCAATTTTGAGTCCATCAGCTTTACTTATCTTAGGAAGCTTAGGCTCATACTTTTCATTGCTAGGCTTGTAACTGTAATAATTTCTTACCATACCATCCGAATCGATATTTACGTTAATGCTACCCAGCTTATCAGCACTGTCATACCAATTCAATTGATATTCTGTAGCATCATTGTATTTGTTGATATTATAATTAAATTTGTCGTAGTCATCTGTGATATTCAATAATGATTTTGCTTTTTTTATTGCATTCTCCAACTCTTTGTCATACTGTGCATAGCTTTGTAATGGTAGCACAAAAGTTAATACTAGTAAGATTGATAATAGTAAGCTTATTCTCTTTTTCATTTTTTTCCTCCTTATATCTCAGTATTTACCATTAAGACGTAAACTTAAGATATAAAGTTCCTTAATTTCTAAATTTTATTTATTTTTTACAGACTATTTATTGTGCCCTTACTGTTTTTGTTTCACTCTTCTTATTTAAAAGTGATGGAACCTTTCCAATAAAAAGCCATCTCCAATTAAATAGAGCTATAAAATAGCATAATCCCATAGTCAATATCCAACCTAAGCCTATTATAATGATAACTGAGCTTACTCTCCCATATCCTATGACATTAGGGAACATCCACATCAGCTTCATTTTCAAGAATTCAAGCACCATTGGATGTGCAAAATACACGCCTAATGAATACATACCAAAGGATTTAAACAGCTTTATCGCTACATTATCATACTCTTTTATCCTTCTAGTCACCCATACAAGAACTGCAAATGTCAAAATAGCATATATCATGTTCGTAGGTCTTATAGAACCATATCTTTCAAAATAATCTCTGCTTTGATTTATATACATATTCAAATACGGTTCACCAACAAATAAAAGAAGCCCCCCAAAATATAAAACAAATATGGTTTTAATTTTTTCATCTATTATTCTAACAACCTTTTCATAGTGATAAGCAAATATTCCTCCCATTATAAAATAGAAAAACCATCCAATAACTGTTTTCCAAAAATATGTGTTTATAAAGTTGATTATTGCAAAATTTGTAGTCTTTTTAAAGTAAAATTCATATATTAATATTACTGCTTGAAGCATAAAAACCGCAGCTGTAACTAATAATGGTTTATTCTTCATAGAATTAGATAAATATTTTATTATAAGTGGAAATAAAACATAAAATTGAACAATGAGAAAAATAAAGTATAGATGTGCAAACGTATCTCCAACTGGCAGCTTCCTTAAAAAATCTGCCACAGTTGCTTGATTAAACTGCACTCCATACATATAGACACTAAACAAGAAATATGCTATAGACCACACAACGTAAGGTATTATAATAAAAGTAAATTTCTTTTTATAAAAAGCTTTAGGATTAAATTCGTCTGGAGTTCTATAATTGTAAAATAGCACAAATCCTGACACCATCATAAATACAGGGGTACCAAATCTAAAGAACTGATTTAAGAATGTTCCTAGCCACATTGCTTTGCTTCCAAACTCTGAAAACAATGCAAATCCTCCAGTAGCATGTATTGTAAATATACCAAAGGCTGCTATGGCTCTAATATAATATAATTCATCAATTTGTTGTCTTTTACTCAATTCTTCACTCCCTTATCTTAAAATATTACATTTTGGTTACAATAATTATATATTACAATTCTTTATTGCTTTAGTCAATTATAGTTTAGTTTGCAGTTATAAGCGAAATAAAAAAACTCTCACTACTGAGAGTCTAAATATACTTAATAGAAATTACTTTATTTTTATTTACATAAAATTCATCACTTAATCCATCTACTAATACAAGTCCCCTGCCGCAGCATTTTAAGTCCATGGGATCGTATGAATCCTTGTCGTAGCAGAAACCACTGCCTTCATCAGTTATTTCTATCTTTATTGATCGATTGTCAACATGTAAATGTAAGTTAATATTTTTATTTTTATCTTGGTTGTTCCCGTGTATAGCACTATTAATAATAAGTTCATTTAATATAAGCTTTATGTCAAACAATAGAGATTCATCATGTATTATTTGACAAAGCTCTTCAAGAATATTCTCCAATGTTGTTTTTATCTCACGTAAGTCACTACAAATTGATTGATCTATTGCAAATATCAAGCTTATCCCTTCTATCTATATATATTAGTATTATTGGTAAAGATATACAGACCGTTATTCTTTATTTTAATTTTACCCACTAAAAATAAATCTAATCTATAATTCTTAAAAACTTTAAATATAATTATTAGATTTTTATATTTATCTTACTATGATATGAATATTCCAGCATTATTTTTTAATATATTATACAATAAAATTAAATCAACATAAGTTTAAAAAAATTTTTTTTGGGTATTATTTAGATGAACAATTAATTAATGAAAGGGGATTTTGAATTATGGACAAATATGTATGTATACCTTGTGGATATGTTTATGATCCAGCTGAAGGAGATCCAGATGGAGGGATAGCTCCAGGAACAGCTTTTGAAGATATACCAGATGATTGGGTATGCCCAGTATGTGGTGTAAGTAAAGATATGTTTGAAAAACAAGATTAATTTTTACATAAAAACCTCTGTTTCTACCAGAGGTTTTTATTTTTTTTGCAGAAAAATCTGATATCATATATGTAGAAAGGATAGGTGATATATATGACAAAGCAATTTAAAGCAGATTTGGCTTTATTACTTGTAACTGTAGTATGGGGATCAACCTTTGTAATTACTAAAAACGTACTCAAAGATATCCCTACATATAACTTTTTGGCAATAAGATTTCTTACAGCTTTTATCTTTTCATCTGTAGTTTTTTATAAAAGCTTTTTTAGTCTAGATAAAAATACTATTAAATACGGTATTCTTATAGGTATAGTATTGTTTATAGGGTTTGCATTTCAAACAGTTGGACTTAATTATACTACAGCATCCAAGTCTGGGTTTATAACAGGCTTTTCAGTAGTAATAGTCCCTCTGATTTCAGCCATAATGTTTAGAAAGCTTCCAAGCCTATCCATAATTGCAGGTGTAGTTTTAGCAGTAATAGGCCTTGGACTTATGACACTTGACTCAAGCCTTGTTCCTAATATAGGTGATTTCTATACATTAATAGCAGCCGTATTCTTTGCTTTACACATTATATTAGTTGGAAAATATACCGTGAACGTCAATTCCATAAACCTTGCCATAATACAAATTGGGGTTGTAGGCTTTTCAAGCCTGCTGTTCTCTTTATCTACTGAGAGCTTTACAATTCCAAGTACTGTTAATACTTGGGGCGGAATATTGATAACAAGTATTCTTGCAACTTCTGGTGCATTTATAGTACAAAATACTATGCAGAAATTTACCTCAGCTACACATACTGCACTCATATATACTGCCGAACCTGTATTTTCTGCTATATTTGCATTTATGCTAATAGGCGAAAGAATGACTAATAAAGCTATCTTTGGAAGTATACTAATACTTTTAGCAATGATCCTCGGTGAAATAAAATTAGATTTTAAAACAAATAGAGTTAAAACTGAAAGCTAGCTTATGATTAAAATCTCATGTTGTTTCAAAAATAAAATAAAAAAGATTAAAAATATTCATATATACTAAATTAGCTAATATATATTTAGTATATATTTTTTTTAGTCAACGAAGAACATAAGTTCGTGTCACCTGAAATGTATTTAGTAATACATTTTATTTTTTCTTGATTTATGAGTGAGTACTCACTCTAATTAATGTTGTTGTTTTATTAAATAAACGCAAAAATCTTTTCAAAAAAATAAAAAGGAGGAAATTTTGAGATGTCTAAAGAATTGACAAAAGCGAATATCAACCTATTCGCAATACTTCGTAATCTCGAAGATCTTTGTGAGCTAGACAGCGAGATGAAAGCTCTCATCAAGAACAAAAACATATCTATTCAATTCTCCGTAAAAAATGGACCAGATGGTTTTTTAACATTTAAGAACGGCAAATGTAGCTTCAAGAGAGGCAAAGAAAAATGTAACATCAAGCTCTACTTCAAATCACCGAAGCATTTCAATGACATGTTTGAAGGTAAAGCAAATCCTATTCCACTAAAGGGCTTCACTAAACTCAACTTTCTTAAAAATGAGTTTGCAAAACTTACAGAAAAGCTCACCTACTACTTAACTCCTACTGATTCTCTTTTAAACGACCCACCATATCTTAAAATAAATACAATTCTTACTGCTTATACGGCATTTTTCGCACTTGCACAAATTGGTAATACGGATACAATAGGAAAAATGAATGCTTCAAGAATTCCTGATGGAACAATTTCCGTTTCTGTTCAAAACGGAGGTCCAGCTGTTCATCTTACAGTAAAAAATGGACATCTAGAGACTGAAAAAGGTATCGGAGAGTTTTCACGTGCTTCTATGACTTTTTCCAGCATCAAAATAGCTAATTCTATTTTAAATGGCAAGATTGATAGCTATACCTGCATCGGCTCAGGTGATTTTCAAATTAAAGGTTATATTCCAATGATTGATAATATGAACAAACTTCTGGCTCAGGTACCATCATATTTAAGTTGATAAGGGGGGAAATCATGAAAATCTATAATTATAAAAAAAATCAAGAGCTTTTTAAAAAAGCCACTAAAGTAATCCCTACTGGTATCCATGGTCATTTAGGCCCAGCGTCTGGATGTTATATTCCCGCTAGTTCATTCCCATTTTTTGCTCAAAAAGCAAAAGGTGCTTATTTCTGGGACATGGATGGAAATAGATTTATAGATTATATGTGTGCTTATGGACCAAACGTTTTAGGCTACAATGATGACGATGTAGACACTGCTGTTAGAAAACAAATGGAATCAGGCAATTGTACAACTTGTCCTTCGCCTATTATGGTAGATTTTGCAGAGCTAATGGTTGATACAGTTCATATGGCTGATTGGGCTTTCTTTGCAAAAAATGGTGGAGATGTTACTAGCTTCGCTCTTATGGTTGCGAAAGCAGCAACTGGCAAAAAGAAAACCATACTTATAAAAGGAGGATATCATGGAGTTGCTCCTTGGACACAAAAGCTAGGGTATCCAGGAATAGTAGCAGAAGATGTTGCAAACAACTTGTACGTCGAATGGAATAATTATGAGCAGGTAGAGAAAATAGTTAATGATCATAAAGGTGAAATAGCATGCTTTATGGCTACTCCTTATCATCATCCCATATTTCAAGATAGCCAGCTTCCTGAAGAAGATTATTGGCAAAAAATACGCAAGCTTTGTACTGATAATGGCATAGTACTTGCGATTGATGATGTTCGCTGTGGTTTCCGCTTGGATATGGAAGGTTCAGACCACTATTTTGGTTTCAGAGCAGACTTGATGTGTTTCTGCAAGGCAATAGGAAATGGATGGAATGTATCTGTACTTTGTGGTACTGATGCTCTAAAAAGTGCTGCATCTGAGGTTATGTATACAGGCAGCTACTGGCTCTCTGCTGTTCCTTTTGCTGCTGGTATAGCTTGTATAAATAAGCTTAAAAAGCTAAATGGACCAAAGCTAATGAATGATTTAGGAAAAAAACTAACTGATGACTTAGTAAATATAGCTAAAAGTCACGGATTCAATCTAGTTGTGTCAGGTGCTCCTTCAATGTGGTATATGAGAATTGCTGATGACGATTCTCTCTCACTTCACCAAGAGTGGATTGCTGAATGTGTAAGAAGAGGTGCATTTTTTACTAATCATCATAATCTATTTGTCAACTGTGCTATGACTGATGAAGACATTAAGCTTACTCACGAAATAGCAGATGATGCTTTCAAGGCATTGAAAGCTAATCATCCGGAATTCAAATAAGAAAGGAGAATACCATGTTAATAAATATTGAAGAATTAAAATTTCTTGAGAAAAAAGCACATGAATTACGTTCTCTTTGTGTTAATACGGTAGTATGGGCCGGAAGTGGCCACATCGGTGGTTCTCTAAGCGCTATGGATATATTTACAATCCTGTATTACAAATACCTTAATATTAACCCCAAAAATCCAGAATGGGAAGATAGAGATAGATTTATCTTGAGTAAAGGTCATGTAGGTGTTGGCTTTGCACCTGTTCTAGCTGATAAAGGGTATTTTGATAAAAAACTGCTAAAAGAGTACAATCATACAGGTTCAAGTCTAGGAATGCATCTCGATTCTAGAAAAGTTCCCGGTGTTGATGCCTCAACTGGGTCTTTAGGTCACGGTCTTTCAATAGCACTTGGCACTGCACTAGCTGCTCGTCTTCAAAATAAATCATATCTAACATACTGCCTTTTAGGTGATGGCGAATGTAATGAGGGTTCAATTTGGGAGGCAGCCATGGCAATATCTCATTACAATGTAACTAATGTAATAACTATAGTTGATAGAAATAAATGCATGATAGATGGGCGAACTGAAGATATTATGAAGCTTGAACCATTTGCTGACAAATGGAAAGCCTTTGGGTTCATAGTAAAAGAAGTCAATGGACATAGTTTTAAAGAATTATCAGAAGCAATCGAATATTCACAAAATGAAAAATCAGCACCAGTTGTAATTATTGCAAATACTGTAAAAGGCTGTGGTGTAGATTTTATGGAGGATGATCATCGCTGGCACTACGGTGGCCTAGATTCTGAGAAATACAAGCAATGTATGGAAAGTTTAAATAGATATTATGAAAAAAGAAAGAAAGGAGAATAAAAATGGCTGGATTAACTTATACAATGCATGATACTGTAAATCTCTCCACTACAGAGTTTTATGGAACAGTACTCTGCGACCTTGGTGAAAAGCATCCTGAAATAGTTGGTTTATCGGCTGACTTGGCTAAATCAACTAAAATAGGTAAATTCGGTGAAAAGTTTCCTGAAAGATTTTTTAATGTAGGCATTGCAGAACAAAACATGTTTGGAATAGCAGCAGGCTTGGCAAAAGCAGGTATGGTCCCTTATGTATCGACATTCGCTGTCTTTACTTCAATGAGAGCTCTTGACCAAGTTCATACAGATATATGCTATCAAAATCTTAATGTTAAAATGATAGCAACTCATGCTGGGCTTTCATTCGGTCAAGCTGGATCAACTCACCATTGCACTGAAGATCTATCTATAATGCGTTCCATGGCAAACTGTAAGGTTATAGTTCCTGCAGATGGTATAGAAACTGCAAATGCAGTTCAAGCTGCCTATGACATTGAAGGTCCAGTGTATATCCGTATCAACCGTGGATTTGATCAAAAACTATATGAAAATACAGACTATGATTTTGAAATAGGCAAGGCAGTACAGCTCGCTGATGGAACTGATCTTACGATCATCGCCTGTGGTTCATGTGTATATCAAGCTGTAGAAGCAGCAAAAATTCTTAATACAGCTGACGGCATTAAGGCAAGAGTTTTAGATATGCATACTATAAAGCCTATAGATAAAGATGCTATTTTAAAAGCTGTTCATGAAACCAGAAGAATAATCACAGTAGAAGATCATAATGTTATTGGTGGATTAGGAGGTGCAGTCGCTGAGGTAATGGCTGAGAGTGGAAAAGCATGTGCTTTCATAAGACTTGGTATTCCAGATACATTTTCAATAATTGGTCTTCATGAAGACCTGATGGCGTATTATAAAATTGATACTAATGCCATAGTCGACAGTGTTCGTGAGCTTATGGGAAGAGATTTCGAAGAAGATGAGAACTGGGAAGACGAGGTGTAGCCATGATATCCAACGAAGACATATATGCAAATAAAATCTTTCTAAATGCAGTATTGCCATTAGTAAAAGTAGTTGTAGAAGAGAAAAAAGATTTATCAAAAAAATTTCATGGAAAAAATGTAAAAATTCAAATCAGTGCAAAAGATATCGATAACAATCGTAAGGTTGGAACTCACTTTGCTATAGAAGATGGTATTTGGAATGTAGTAAAAGGAACAGCTGAAAATCCTGATGTAGAACTAGAGTTTAAAAGTATACCTGCACTAAATAGCTTTTTCGCAGGAAAAAGCAAAAAACTGCCAAAGATAAAAGGCTTTACAAAACTAGGATTACTAGTAAATACGTTAAAAGCTCTTACAACAATGGCTAATCTGCTTGGCTCAACCAATATACCTAAAGAAGATGATGAAAAAGAACTCTTAGTTAAGCTTTACTTTTATCTTCTGTCTTCAGGTATTAGCCAATTGAATAAGGCTGGACATCCAAGCGTATCAAAATGGGCTAAGAGAAGTCCAGACAGAGTGTATGCTTGGGCAGTCAATGAAAAATCTGAACTATCAGCATATATTAGAGTTAAGGCTGGAAACACAAAGGCTGTACGTGGAGAATACAAACGTTCTAAACCCTTTTTTACAATGCGCTTTAATAATGTAGATAGTGCATTAGGTACTCTTCTTGAGATTGATGATATGGTAGATGCTACAGTAAATGGTAGATTAATAATGGAAGGTGCACCTGAATTTGGTGCCCAATTAGGTGAATTTATGCTTCTAGTAGGTTCATATGCTAAATAAAGCAGCGAGGTGATAATGTGAAAATTCGCTCATTAAGTCATGTAGGTCTTACAGTGTCTAATTTTGAAAATGCTGTAAAATGGTACTCAGATATGTTTGGTTTTAAGCTGATTTCAGAACAGACTTTGGATAAAAAACAGGTTGAATCACTTTATCCATTATACAAACTTCATAATACAACTATTCGTCTAGGGTTCCTTAGAGCTCCTAAGGGCGGTGTAGTGGAAATATTCGAATTCTCTCCTTCTCTATCAGCAGAATGTGTAAAATGGAATGTTCCTGGACTTACTCACTTCACAGTAGATGTCAGAAATGTGCACAAATGGTATAACTGTTTAGAAAAAAAAGGAGTACATTTCTTTTCAGAGCCTCAGCATACAAGCGGAACTGATTGGGTTTTTATGCAAGACCTAGACGGAAATCTAATTGAGCTTATTGATTTGAAATTTAACTACTATATCATACGTATTTTGGGTAATGTAGTAGGAAAAATCATGGCAAAAAGTAAATTCAAAAAATATTATTAAGGAGTAAACAATGCAAAAAAACTATCAATATCATATTAATGAATTAATCAATAAGCTGGGAAACTGGTTTGAAGATGATGAGGTGCTGCAAGCTGGAGCAATGACAGATGCTCTTTATCCTTATACAAAGCTTTTTGAACCTATCTATATCAACAAGCTGAAGATAAAAAATAGAATTGTAATGGGACCCATGGGTAATGTATCTATGGCAGATGAAACAGGTAAACCAAGTCAAAAGATGATACAGTATTTTATCGAAAGAGCCAAAGGTGGTGCAGGGCTTATAACTAGCGGTATGACCCCTGTAAGGTGGAAAGATGATCCTTCATATGAAGATTTACATGAAACTAGTATTTTCCCTAGAATAGATAGCCATAGAGCTACGTATGCAGGCTGGAGAGCTATAGTTGAAGGCTGCCATGCTTATGGAGCACGTTTTTTCTTACAGCTTGCACCTGGCATGGGGCGCGTAGGTAATCCAGAGTGTCTGACTAAGAAAAAAAGACTTCCTATTTCTTCATCATGGAATCCTAATTGGTATATTCCTCAGATACCATGCAGACGTCTTACTGATATAGAATGCAGAAAAATAATTACTCATACAGGTCAAATAGCAGTTGATGCAAAAGAGCTGGGGATAGATGGTGTATATCTTCATGGACATTCAGGATATCTAATAGAGCAAATGACTGACCCAGCTTATAACCGAAGAAAAATAGGACGATACTCAAATTGGCAAAGATTTGGCCTTGATCTTGTTACAGAAATCAGAAAGCGATGTGGTGAGTACTATCCCATCCATTATAGAATCGATTTATCACTAGCTCTTAAAGAAATCTACAGTATCAAAGTAGAGAAAAATAAAATTCTTAAGAAACTTAAAAATGGCAGAACTATTGATATGACACTGGAATATATGGAAAATCTCGTAAAAGCTGGTGTAGATGTTTTTGATGTTGATTTAGGAGGATATGAAAACTGGTGGCTCCCTCATCCACCTAACGGTATGCCTCCAGGTGTTTATTTAGAGCTTTCGAATATTGTAAAAGAATATTTTGCAGAACACAATATTAAATCAAACATTGGAATTCCAATACCCGTTATTGGTGTTGGAAAGCTTGGTTTTCCAGACTTAGCAGAAGGTGCTCTAAGAAAAAATAAATGTGACATGATAATGCTTGCTCGCCCCTTATTAGCAGATCCTAACTGGCCAAAAAAGTATATTATGGTAAAATAAAAGAAATAATCCCATGTATTGGCGATCATGAAGGCTGTTTAGGCCAGTTAGCCATAGGAGGACATCCTCATTGTGCAGTAAATCCACGAACAGCTTTTGAGGATATCTATCCAGCTAATTTGCAGCAAACGCCTATGCCAAAGAAAATTGCAGTTGTTGGAGCTGGTCCATCAGGAGTGACGTTTTCTACTACTGCCGCTAAAAGAGGTCATGATGTAACAATATATGATAAAAATAATAAAGCCGGAGGAATGCTTATACCTGGTTCAGTTCCGAAGATTAAATATGAGCTAGCTAATTATGTTAACTATCTAAACAATGAAATAAAATTAGTTTCTGAAAGCTATAAGTTTAAAACAGTTTTTAATACAATTGTTACAGAAGATTTCTTGAAGCAAGGCGACTACGATGTATTAGTATTTTGTACTGGCAGTAAGCCTTTTAAGCCTAAAATCCATGGCATTTCACTACCTCATGTATTCTCTGGCATTGACTTTTTAAATAACCCATCAATCGCAGAAAAGGCTGAGAATATTGTAATTGTAGGAGGTTCTGATGTAGGCTGTGAAGTTGCATATATGCTAAGCTATGAAATGCATAAAAATGTCATAGTTGTAGAAACACAACCATATTTCATGAAAAAAACCTGCACTTCTAATAGGCATTTTATGATTCATTATTTAGAAACAGCAGAAGTAAAGCTTATGAACTGCACAAGTCTTGAAAGGATTACTAAAGACAGTGTTGAGTTAATTCAAAATGTATCTAAAACTGTTCCAGATCCATATATCACTTGGACTCCTATTCTAGCTGATAATATCATAAATCCATTTTCAAAGCCAATAAAAAAACAAACTAAGGTAATAACAACAAATGCAGATTTAGTTATTCTATGTACAGGCAGCCAAGCTGACGATAGTTTGTATGAAGAATGTATTAGAAGCAGAACTGCTAGCGAAGTCTACAATATTGGAGATTCATTTACTCAAGGGAGAGTACTTGAAGCGGTTAAAGCTGGCTACGCACTTGGTACTTCAATTTAAATAATAAGCAGTCATGTTTTGTCAGAAATAAATACTACAGTTGGAGGAATACATGGAAAAAGCACTTGAGAACAGAAAAAAAAATAGATTTAGAATAAAGTTTCATAAGAGCACATTTGAAAAAATCTCTGAAGAAAGAAGACAAAAGATTTTTAATGTAGCAATTTCAGAATTTGCATCAAAAGGATATAACGCTGCCAATATTAATGAAATTGCAAAAAAAGCAGATATTAGCATTGGATCAATGTACAATTATTTTGCTTCAAAAGAAGACTTATTTCTAGCAGTAATGGATAAAGGCTCTATTCTTTTAGAAGAAGCCCTAAGTCAGATAAATATAGAAGAAAATGATATATTTGAAGTATTTGAAAAGCTCCTAAGAGCGGCACGTGACTATGCAATTAATTATCCTGAAGTAAATCAGCTATATCTAGATGCTACTACACAAGGACTTTCAAGCCTTTCAAGCAGACTCACTCTACAACTAGAATCAAGTACGGCAAAATTATACAACGATATTATTCGTAAAGCAAAGCACGATAAAAAAATAGACCCAAATATTGATGATCGAGTTCTTTCATTCTGTTTTGATAATCTAATCCTTATGTTTCAGTTTTCTTTTACATCAAGCTATTACAAGGAAAGGATGAAAATATTCATTGGGTCAGATGCTATGGAAAATGAAGAAAGAATTATACAAGGTATAATTTCCTTTGTAAAAAAAGCAATCTCTAAATAAGCAAGGACAGGGTGCAGTTCATAATCCCCTGTCCTTGCTTATTTCTATATCTATTAAGTGCATAAGAATAATATAAGTTATGACGGAAAAATAACAGATTATTTCATATATTTGTTGTATAATTGTTTTAGTTCAATTTCGTCAATAGAGGAGAAAAATGAAGATGGGTGAAGCCATAAACACAGTTAATGTAAAAGAAATCAGAAAAAGAATTTTATCTATGATTTTACCTATAACTATAGAAAGCATCCTTCAAATGACTGCAGGCTTTATTTCGATGGCCATGATTGGAAGAATTGATGCAATAGCTATTGGAGCACTAGGAATAAGCATGAGAATAACTCAGATTATTTGGGCATTATTTAAAGGAGTTACCACTGGTGCCTCTGTTTTTGTAGCTCAAGCTTTTGGTGCGAATGATACTAAAAGACTTAAGAGTGTAGTACAGCAAACTCTATTGTCCACAATTCTACTGGTATTAATTCTACAACAAATAGTTTTCTGGAAGGCTCCAACACTTCTAAGTGTCTTTAATCCAAGTCCAGAGCTTATGTCAAATGCCGTTATGTACATGAGAACTGTCTCTTGGGGATTACCTTTTATGGCAGTAATGCTAGTCGTTGCAGGAGTGTTGCAGGGTATGGGGAATGCTAAAACCCCTATGAAGATCGCATTTATAATGAATTTAATAAATATTGCATTTGGATTTATATTTATTTTTGGAAACTTTGGGTTCCCAGCTTTAGGTCTTAAAGGTGCTGCAGTTGCAACTGTTATTGCACAGATAATTTCAGCCTTGTTAGGCTTGTACGTTCTTTTTAATAGTGATGGGGTTCTAGGCTCAATGTATAATCGAAGCTTTTTAAAATTAGATTTTAATCAGATATTGTCAGTATATAAAATAGGAATGCCTACTGCTCTAGAATCAATATTTTGGCAGCTATCAGCAGTTATTTTAACCAAAATAATATTAACTTTCGGAGAAACTGCATTTGCTGCATATCAGCTAGGGCTTCAAGCTGAGTCAATCTCGTATATGCCTGCAGCTGGATTTGGAATTGCAGCTACGGCTTTTATAGGTCAGGCTATTGGTTCAAGAAATAAAGAGTTAGGTAAAGTTTATTTAAAGGAGTTAGTAAAAGGGTCTCTTTTAATAACTATTGTCTGTGCAGGTATTTTAGTTTTCCTTCCAAATGGAGTTATGAGATTATTGACAGATGACTATTCTGTAATTAAAATTGGCTCAGTATATCTTTTCATAATGGGGTTAGTGCAGATTCCTCAAAATATTTCTGGAGTGCTAAATGGAGCTCTAAGGGGAGCAGGTTTTACTAGAGTACCAATGATAGTTGCTGGTGCAGGGCTATGGGGAATCAGGATTCCCTTTGCCTTCATTCTAACCTACTATTTCAAATTTGATGTTATGGCAATATGGATTGTTATGGGTGTAGATTTAATTTTCAGATTTATATTAAGCTTAACAATATACAAAACTAAGGATATATACCAGCAAGAGCTATTGTTTGAAGAGGTAAAGGCATAATTAAAGGAAGCTTGATTAGCTTCCTTTAATTATGCTTTATTATTTTCTGTTTTAGATTATTATCAAATATTAATAGTGCTATTTATATAGTTCTATTTTTTAAAATCCACTTATCTCATCTAAAACTTCCCTTATCACTTTCACAATTCCATCATATTGTGCATCTCTAATTAATCTAAAATATAAGCTTCTTAAAAAGTTCTTTCCATTGACTCTGAGAATCATATCTTCAGGATATTTGTTTTGGTATGTTATGTTTTTAAAGGAATTTATCCATTCGATAATCTCTTCTTCCTTTATAACTTTTCTCTCTATTACTGCTGAGACTGGTGTAACCATACGCTCATCCTCTTGATGAACATATGAGTAATAGTTAATATTAACTTTTTTATATATTACATCTAATATACTCTTTAAGCCTTCGTAGCCTATTTCCTCACATCGTGCTAGTTCATCTATTGCGTCTGCTCCATGAGCAGCTCCGTGCGCCCATCCCTTAGGTCCTATATATCCTCTTACATCTATATCGTCGTTATAGAATTTTAGTACCTTATCAAGAGCCTTATTTACTTCTTCCTTAGATAAATAACTATCATTTCTATGCCTGTATATAGCAACGGCAATTACTAATACAGAAAAGGTTCTAGTAAATACTGAGTCATCCATATTACCTATTCCATAAAGTAAATATTTATCATCTAAGGCTATGTTTAATAGCTGATGAACTTCTTCAGATGTAAGAACATCACCTGTCATCCAAGTAAACAATATACTATAGATTAGCCTATCTCTAAGCTCACCATCTATGTCACCTATGTACTTCATCATATCTAATGATAAATCAAATGGTTTTATTCCTTCTAAAACCTTATAATCATTCTCTTTTATTTCTGTTAAGATTTCCTTTAAGGCTGTTCTTTCCATTACATATCCCCCTTGTCTTTTTTCCTCTAACTAAGATAACAATACCATTTTATGACTAATAATGCAATAAAACTAAATCTTCTCTTACTCCTACTTTGAATATATGATTTGATTAGATTTTATTAGTAAATGTATTACATTTAGATATAAGAGAACCGAGGAATTATTCTTCCTCGGTTGTACTCTCCATTTGTGCTTTTACTTCTTCTATCTTTGAACTGTTTACCTCTAGTATTTCTTCTATTGTATCCCATACTTTATCAACATTAAGCTTCTTTGATGCAGAGAATGGAATTATAAAGTCTTTATTCTCTACTCCAAGCTTTTTCTGAATGACTGTTATATGCTTTAGCCATTGTCCTCTTGAAATTTTGTCAGCTTTTGTTGCTATAATTATACCATTATATCCAAATGATTTTATCCAGTCATACATCATCTTATCATGATCACCAGGTTCATGTCTTATATCTAATAATAGTAAAACCTCAGCTAAGCTTTTTCTATTTACAAGGTATGTTTCTATCATTTTAGACCATTTTTGTCTTTCAGTCATAGAAACCTTCGCATATCCATATCCAGGTAAATCTACTAGTCTAAATTCATCATTTATATTATAAAAATTTACAGTTTGAGTTTTACCCGGCTGACCACTGGTTCTAGCTAAGTTATTTCTATTTACTAGTGTGTTTATAAGTGAGGATTTGCCTACATTCGACCTTCCTGCAAAAGCTACTTCTATAGCTCCTTCTGGTGGATATTGATATGGCTTAGCTGCTGTTATTATCAGCTCTGATTTCTTAATTTTCATCTTTATCATCCTTTTTTACAAGAGCATGTTCAAGTACTTCATCCATTGTCTTGACAAGAACAAATTCTATCTTTCTCTTAATCTTATCAGGTATTTCTTCCATGTCTTTTTTATTTTCCCAAGGCAATAGTACCTTTGTAATACCTGCTCTATTCGCAGCCAATACCTTTTCTTTTACTCCTCCTATAGGTAAAACTCTTCCTCTTAAAGTTATCTCACCAGTCATAGCAACGTTTCTATTTACTGGGATATCTGAGAGTGCTGAGATCACTGCTGTAGCCATTGTTATACCTGCTGAAGGACCGTCTTTAGGTATAGCTCCCTCTGGTATGTGTATGTGTATGTCCTTATCCTTATAGAAGTTATCATCTATTCCAAATTCTTTAGCACGAGATCTAATAAAGCTTATACCAGCCATAGCTGATTCCTTCATTACCTCTCCCAGTTGTCCAGTAAGCTGCAACTTTCCTGTTCCATTCATCGGAGTAACTTCTATAGACAATGTTTCTCCTCCAACTGTTGTCCATGCTAGACCTGTTACTATACCCACTTGATTTTCTTCTTGAGCTTTCTCATGTCTATATCTAGGTATCCCTAAATATTTATGAAGATTAGCACTATTAACTCTAACAACATCAATTTCTTCTTCTACTATCTTCTTAGCAACCTTTCTGCATACACTAGCTATATTTCTTTCAAGACTTCTTACTCCTGATTCCCTAGTATAGCTGTTTATAATGTCCTTTAAGGTATTCTCTGATATATTTATATTTTCTTTCTTTAGTCCATGCTCCTTTATTTGCTTTGGTAGTAAATATCTTAAGGCTATTTGAACTTTATCTTCCTCAGTATAACCAGATATTCTTATTACTTCCATTCTATCAAGCAGTGGACCAGGTATTGTGGCTGTGGAATTTGCAGTAGTAATAAACATTACCTTTGAAAGATCAAATGGAGCCTCTAGAAAATGATCTGTAAAAGTACTATTTTGCTCTGGGTCTAATACCTCTAGTAGTGCAGATGCAGGATCTCCTCTGAAATCACTACTTAACTTGTCTATCTCATCAAATAAAAACACAGGATTTTTTGAACCTACTTTTTTAATAGATGAAACTATTCTACCTGGTATAGCTCCAACATATGTTCTTCTATGACCTCTTATCTCAGCCTCATCTCTCACTCCACCAAGAGACATTCTAACAAACTTTCTATTAAGTGCCTTTGCTATGGATTTTGCTATGGATGTCTTACCTACTCCTGGAGGTCCTACAAGACATAGAATAGGTCCTTTCATACTTTTAGCAAGCTCTCTTATTGCTAGGTATTCAAGAATCCTTTCTTTTACATCAGTAAGTCCATAGTGGTCTTGGTCTAATATCTCTCTTGATTTCTTTATATCTACTCTGTCCTTTGTTTCTTTATCCCACGGTAGATCAACTATCCAATCTAAATAAGTTCTTATAACACCAGTTTCTGCTGAAGAAGGTGATAGCTTTAACAATCTTTCAACTTCTTTAAGAGACTTTTCTTTTACTTCTTTCGGCATCTTAATCTTTTCTATCTTATCCTTGTAGTTTTCTACTTCATCAACTATTTCATCATCTTCTCCAAGTTCATGCTGAATGGCCTTTAGCTGTTCCTTTAAATAATACTCTTTTTGCACCTTATTAATCTGCTTCTTCACTCTTTGTCCAATTTTCTCTTCAAGCTTCAATATTTCTATTTCTTCTTTTAGAATTATTTGAAGTGCTTCTAATCGTTTATAAGGATGAAGTGCTTCTAGTATTTTTTGCTTGTTCTCAGGACTTAGATATAAATATGATGCTATGACATCTGCTAATCTTCCAGGCTCTTGAATCTCTGCAACTGTTACCATAACATCACCCGAAACCTTATTGCCTATACTTATGTATTCTTCAAATGATTCGGTTACCATCCTCATTAGTGCTTCTGTTCTCTTATCCTTACTGATTTCCTCTTCATATATGAGTTCTTCTATCTCTACTTCAAAATAAGGCTCATCCTTTATAATTTCAATAATTTTTCCTCTATTAATACCTTCCACTAATACTCTTATTGTATCTCCTGGAAGCTTTAGCATTTGCTTTATTTTACATACCGTTCCCACATGATAAAAATCTTCAGGACCAGGCATATCAACATTTGCTTCTTTTTGAGATGATAAAAATATTAATGAATCATTTACCATTGCTTGTTCTAAGGCATTGATAGATTTATCTCGTCCTACATCAAAATGCAGTACCATATAAGGAAAAATAGATAACCCTCTTAGCGGAATAAGAGGAATAGTTCTCTTTTCAGCTTTATAGCTCTGTTTATTCATAACTCTAACTCCTTTCAGAAAATATCTTCATATACTAGACTCTTATAGTTTTTCTTTCCTCTTAGCATATTGTCTCTTATTTATTAATATTAATCCATATAATGAAACTATAGAAACTGTTACTAATAAAGTTATATATTATTAATTAATTACAATTCCTAATACTCCAACAAAGGCATATGCATTTAGTAGAATATGTAAGGTTACGCTAGATAAATACCCGTAAACATCATAAATGAAACATAATATAATACCTACTAGAAAAGTATACACAAATGTTGCAATATTAAAGTGGCTGAATGCAAAAATAGCAGACGATATCAATAATGCTATTATTTTTTTGTTAGTGAATGAAGATAGCCAACTTCTATATATTAATACTCTAAAAGTAAATTCTTCTACAACTGGCGCTATTATACATGTTACCGTAAATAGTACTATATAGTCAATAAGTTGTTTTTGAAAAAATACTTCATTGCTTTCAATATATATTGTATAGTTTAAAATACTATTGTCAAACAAAACCGATGATTTATCAGCTAAAAAGCCAATAACTAAAAATATTATAGGAGATAACATTAAAACATGTATGACATATATTGGTTTAAAACTAAATTTAGTTTTATCGATTATATAATATTTTGTAAAAATTTCATCTTCGCAAATATTAAATCTACATATTAATACTAAAAACATGAATACTGAAGGAAAAAGGAACAGCTCGTCACAAAATATTAATAACATTATCTCACAAAACGGCAACAAATATTTTAACATCTTTAAATTCACATTTTCTAAAAGAATCCACATCATCAGATATTGCCTAAGAGTGACTAAAATCAAAATAATAGAAAAGAAGAAAAAAAGCAAGGAAACATAGTTCAAAATAGTGACCCCCTTGATTGTGTAGCTATTTATCTAATATCAATACCTTTGGCTATTAAAACTTCGCTGTTAATATCTACACCACTTGATTTTTTCTCTGTATCAGCTTGCTTAAATAAAACATTTTGCATGACCTCTTTTATATTTTCTACAGCTATTATATCAATACCTATTATTTTGTTAAAGTTCTCTTGATAATTGTCTCTTGGAATTATAATTCTACTGCAGCCTGATCTTTTAGCCGCCTCAATTTTTTCTGTAACTCCACCTATTGGTTTTACATCTCCTCTAACAGATATTTCTCCTGTCATAGCCACCTTGTTATCTATAGGAATATTTGTAATACAAGAATATATAGCTGCTGCAATAGCGATCCCAGCTGAAGGTCCATCTATTGGCATACCACCTGGAAAATTAAGATGTATGTCATAGTCAGTGTAATTTATATCAAAAAATATTTTTAGCACTGTGAGTACATTTTCAACTGAGCCTTGAGCTGTACTTTTCCTCTTAAGTTTTTTTGATGTAGATGACATTTCTTCTTCATCTATTATACCAGTTACGGTGATTTTCCCACTGCCTTTAGTAAATGATGAGATAGCAGTTGCTTCTATTTCAATCAGTGTACCCATATTCGCACCAAACACTGCCAGACCATTCACAAGCCCTACCTGAGGCGTATCGTGTATTTTTTTATCAGGTCGAGGACTATAATGTCCACTATTTATTACCCATTCTATATCTTCTAGGGATATATGATGTCGCCCTTCAGTCAAGCATAGACCTCCAGCTATCTGTACCATATTTACTGCTTCTCTCCCATTAGTAGCATAACTTTTTATTTTTTCGATAGCATCCTCATCGACGCTAAATCCTCCTTTTTTTACTGCATTCCTTGCAATAATTTCTATTTCATCTGGCTGTAGACTTCTAAAATACACTTCAACACATCTTGATCTTAGTGCAGGTGGAAGTTCTTCTGAAGTTCTCGTTGTTGCTGCAACAAGTCTAAAGTCTGCTGGCAGACCATTTTGAAATATATCATGTATGTGCTCAGGTATGTTCTTGTTCTCTGAGCTATAATATGAACTTTCTAGTAAAACTTTTCTATCCTCTAATACTTTTAACAACTTATTCATCTGTATAGGATGAAGTTCACCAATTTCATCTAGGAACAATATTCCTCCATGAGCTTTCGTAACAGCTCCAGGCTTTGGCTGTGGTATACCTGATTGCCCTAGCGCTCCAGCACCTTGGTATATTGGATCATGTACTGAGCCCATAAGCGGGTCAGCTATACCTCTTTCATCAAATCTTAGTGTAGTAGCATCCATCTCTATAAATTTAGCATCTCTTGTAAATGGAGAAAATAGATTCTTCTTTGCTTCTTCTAATACAATTCTTGCTGCAGCTGTTTTACCTATGCCTGGCGGTCCGTATATAATAACATGCTGAGGATTCGGGCTACAAAGAGCAGCTTTTAATGCTTTAAGACCTTCTTGTTGTCCTATTATCTCATTAAACTCTGAAGGTCTTGTCTTTTCAGATAATGGAACTGACAGTCTTTTTTCTCTAAGCTTTTTCAACTTTTTCATTTCCTTCTCCGATTCTCTATTTACAGCTGATTTATTATCTTTCTGATTTTTAAGTAGATTTAAAAAATACAGTCCAATTACTATAGCAAAGAAAAACTGGACTACAATAAAAATTCTTTCCAAAGCTTTACCTCCATTCCTAAAAAACTATTGTTTATGAATTAAATACCATATATCCTAAAATAAACACAACTCACTAATAATGTAGTGAGTTGTTTTAGATATGTATATTTATTTTTTGTTATATATATTTTTTTATCCTATAATTGATAAAATATCTTATGAACCAATATGTGGCAAAAACGAAGAAAAAGTCCACATTAAGTGGACTTTTATGATGCAGTTTCTTCTTTATCACTGGCTTTCTTAGTTTTCTTCTTTTTTCTTTTTTCAGATAAAACTAATGTTGGCTCAGTTTGATTAATTATTGTATCTTTAGTTATAACACATTTTTCTATATCTTCTCTTGAAGGAATATCATACATGATATCAAGCATGATTTCCTCTAATATTCCTCTTAATCCTCTTGCACCTGTCTTTCTTTCTATAGCTTTTTTAGCTACTACCTCTAATGCTTCATTGTCTATCTCTAGCTCAACTCCATCCATCATGAAAAGCTCTTTATACTGCTTAACAAGTGCATTTTTAGGCTTAGTTAAAATCTCAATGAGAGCATCTTTATCCAACTGATTCAATGTAACTATAACTGGAAGTCTGCCTACAAACTCTGGTATTAAACCAAACTTCAAAAGGTCTTCAGGCTGAATATGCTTCAATAATTCGCCTATTTCTTTAACCTCTTTACTTTGTATATCAGCACCAAATCCCATTGATTTCTTTTCTGTTCTTCTTTGAATTATTTTATCTATACCATCAAAAGCTCCACCAACAATGAAAAGTACATTTGTTGTATCAATCTGGATAAACTCTTGATGAGGATGCTTTCTTCCTCCTTGAGGTGGAACGCTAGCTACTGTTCCCTCAAGTATTTTAAGCAAAGCTTGCTGAACTCCTTCTCCACTGACATCCCTTGTTATAGATGGATTTTCAGATTTTCTTGCAATCTTATCTATCTCGTCTATATATATTATACCTTTTTCTGCTCTTTCAATATCATAATCAGCTGCTTGAATAAGCTTTAAAAGTATATTCTCAACATCTTCTCCTACATATCCTGCTTCAGTTAAGGATGTAGCATCAGCAATAGCAAAAGGTACATTAAGTATTTTAGCTAATGTCTGAGCAAGTAAAGTTTTACCTGACCCAGTAGGTCCAAGCATAACAATATTACTTTTCTGAAGTTCAACATCATCACTTAAGGTTTTTCTATTTACCCTTTTGTAATGATTATACACAGCTACAGCTAATGATCTTTTTGCCTTGTCTTGTTGTATTACATATTCATCTAAAACATTCTTTATTTCTGACGGTTTTGGTAAGTCTTTTATCTCTAAATCCAAGTTTTCTTCAAACTCTTCATCGATTATCTCCTGACACAACTCTATACATTCATCACATATATATACATTGGGCCCAGCGATAAGTCTTCTTACCTGATCCTGAGTTTTACCACAAAAAGAACATTTAAGCTGTTTTTCATCAAACCTAGACATTGTGACACCTCTCTTAAATGTTATTTCTTAAATGTTATCACTTCATCTATTATACCATATTCTTTAGCATCCTGCGCAGACATAAAGTTATCTCTATCTGTATCTTTAGCAATTTTTTCTAGAGGCTGTCCTGTCCTATCACTTAATATCTTGTTAATTTGTTCTCTTGACTTCAATATTCTCTCTGCGTGAATTCTAATATCTTCCGCTTGCCCTCTAGTGCCACCAAGTGGTTGATGTATCATAATCTCTGCATTTGGAAGCGCAAATCTTTTACCCTTTGCTCCAGCTGTAAGTAAGAATGCTCCCATGCTAGCAGCCATACCTATACATATAGTAGATACATCGGGTTTAACATATTGCATTGTATCAAATATAGCAAATCCTGAAGTGATAGAGCCCCCTGGACTGTTTATATAAAGCTGAATATCCTTATCTGGATCTTCTGCTTCTAAAAACAGTAATTGAGCTACTACCAAGCTTGCAGTAACATCATTTATTTCATCACTAATAAATATAATTCTTTCTTTTAAAAGTCTTGAATAAATATCATATGACCTTTCACCTCTATTAGTCTGCTCAACAACTACTGGTACTAAAGCCATAATATCCCTCCTGGTCTACGAATTAAGACAATTTAGCATTGTTTACCAAAAACTCAACTGTCTTTCTTTTAATTATACCCAATTTGATATACTCTAAATCATCGTTTCCTAAGTTCTTTTTGAACTTTTCAGCATCTTGATTATATTGTTTTGCGATATTTTCTAATTCTGCATTTAGTTCCTCTTCTGTTGCATCTATTTTTTCATTTTCTGAAATAGTCTCTAAAACTAAATCAACTTTTACTAGCTTTCCAGCGTTTTCTTTGAATTGTTCTCTTAGATCTTCTAGCTTAGTATTTGTAAGCTCAAAGTATTTATCTATGTCTAATCCTTGGTATCTTAATCTATATGCAAAATCATTAACATCATTGTCTATTTGTCTTTCAATCATAACTTCAGGTATATCAACTTGGCATAATTCAACAACTTTTTCAACTACATTGTTTTCATTTTCTGCCTTTTCTTTATCTTTAGCTTGCTTTTCAAGTTTACCCTTAATATCATTTTTTAATTCTTCTAATGTATCAAATTCACTAACATCTTTTGCAAATTCATCGTCTAATTCAGGTAACTCTTTTTCTTTTATTTCATGTATAGTAACCATGAATTTTGCATCTTTACCAGCAAGCTCTTCTGCATGGTATTCTTCAGGAAACTTTACGTTTACTTCTACTTCTTCATCTTTGTTCTTGCCAATTAATTGCTCTTCAAATCCAGGGATAAATCTTCCTGAACCGATTTCTAACGTTTGATTTTGAGCTGTGCCACCTTCAAATTGATCTTCACCAACATATCCAGCATAGTCAATTGTTAAAGTGTCTCCTTCTTTAACTGGTCTGTCTGTTGCTTCAATTATTCTTGCGTTTTTGTCTTGTATTTTTTTTATTTCTGCTTCAACTTCGTCATTTGTAACATTATACTCTACTTTTTCTGCTTCTATACCTTTATATTCGCCAAGTGTAACTTCTGGCTTAACAGTAACTTCAGCAGTAAAAACAACTGGTTTTCCTTTTTCAATCTCATCTACGTCTATAACTGGTCTGTCTACAGGCTCTAGTTTATGTTCCTCTATAGCTTTATCATATGCTTCTGGGAATACGATGTTTATAGCATCTTCATAAAAAACTCCAACTCCATAATTTAACTCTATAATCTTTCTTGGCACTTTACCTTTTCTAAATCCTGGTATATTGAATTTATTTCTATTTTTAGTGTACGCTTGCTGGATACCTTTTTCAAATGTTTCTGCATCAACCTCAATCTTTAATGTAACTATGTTGTTCTCTTTTTTTTCTACAGTTGAACTCATTGAAACTCCTCCTTAAATCTTTATAATTTATATAATCTCAAATTCACACCTTGCCTCCCGTACAATAAGAATCAATATAAAATCAATTCATTATTCTGTCTTTATGTATAGTGCGAATAATTTTTCCTACAAGATTAACCATTATATTATAACATAAAATTATTCCATGTCCAATGATGCCATTAATTGTAACAAATATTTAAAATACAATTTTTTATTTATTACTCATTAGTTTATTTTTCCTAGTAAACATATAACTATTCATTTCAAAAAAACATATGAAAAAAACCAATGGTTAAGCCATTGGTTTCAATGGTGCGGGAGAGAGGACTTGAACCCCCACGTCAATGACACTAGATCCTAAGTCTAGCGCGTCTGCCAGTTCCGCCACTCCCGCGTGATTTGTTTGTATGTCTTACTGACAAAATTAATTATACCATGCTCACGAATAAAGTCAATATATTTTTTTAATTTTTTTGTTGGTATTTTTTTCTTACCAAAACGAGTTAAGACTTTTTTCTATATCTTTAAGCTTTCTAATTCTATTATTTGTATTCCACTCTCTCGGAAAAAGCTTCTGATAATACGAATATGAGAATCTCTTATCTATCAAAAGCACTACCCCTCTATCGTTTTCTGTTCGAATAACTCTTCCTGCTGCTTGCAATACTTTATTCATACCAGGATACATATATGCATATTCAAATCCTAATTTGTTTTTTTCATCAAAATATCCTTTTATAATATCTCTCTCCAAACAAATTTGTGGTAATCCAACTCCAACTATTACTGCTCCAACCAATCTTTCTCCGGTTAAATCTATACCTTCTGAAAAAATTCCACCTAATACTGCAAATCCAACAAGTGCACTATCTAATTCAGTGTTAAAGCTTTCCAGAAAAGTTTCTCTTTCAGCTTCATTCATAGTATTAGATTGTATTATAGTATTAATATCAGCATATCTTTCAGCAAACAATTCATATACATCATTCATATATTTATAAGAAGGAAAGAACACTAAATAATTGCCTTTGTTTTGTAATACTAAAGTTCTAATATATTCTACTACTATATCATAAGTGTTTTCTCTGTCCTTATACTTAGTAGATACAGAATCTGCCATACATAGACATAGGTTATTTCTATCAAATGGTGAAGACAGCTGCATTATATAATCTTCCTCACATCCTCCAAGTATTTCACGAAAATATGTTAATGGAGTAAGTGTAGCAGAAAAAAAAGCTGCTGATTTGCCTCTTTTTATTGCTTCACCTAGTAAATATGAGGGATCTAAGCAGAAAAGCTTTAACCTTACTTCGTTACCTTGTTTTTCTGCATACGTTACATATCTCTCATCATACATTTCAGATATTTTTATAAATGACAATACATTAAAATAGAGCTCAAGGAGTTCACTATGATCTTCTAAACCTTGATTATTTACAAGCCATTCTTCAGACTCAGTTATGAAGTGTCTAAGAAGCGGATATAAGTCTTTTGGCTGTTCTTTATCAATATAATGCTCTTCATCTTCGCATTTCTTTTTCATATCAAGCATAAATGAATTTATCTTGCCTAAAGCCTTTGATATTTTAGGCTGTTTTTCTTTCATTCTTCTCTTTAGTTCTAAAAACACCCTTTTATTTAGCTCTGCTGAAAACATTTCTCTAGCCCTATCTACAAGGTTATGTGCTTCATCAATTAAAAAAGCGTATGCTTCTGTGCTTCCTTCAAAAAACCTCTTAAGATATACTCTAGGATCAAATGCATAATTGTAGTCACAGATAACGCAATCCGCCCATAAAGATAAGTCTAAAGAAAATTCAAAAGGACAAACTTTATACTTACTTGCATATTCTTCAATAGTTTCTCTGTTAAGAGTATCTTCATTAGTCAGCATATCCATGAGAGCGTCATTTACTCTATTATAGTGACCTTTAGCATATTCACAAGCTTCAGGAGTACAGTTTGACTCTTCTTTAAAGCATATCTTATCTTTTGCAGTAAGAGTAACAACTTTAAATCTAAGTCCACCTTCTGACATTTTAAAAAAAGCTTCTTCTGCAACCTGTCTTGTAATAGTTTTTGCAGTTAAATAAAATATCTTAGATGTACTTCCTTCTCCCATTGCTTTAACAGTTGGAAACAATGTTGAAATAGTCTTGCCTATACCAGTTGGTGCTTGGACAAATATTCGCTTATTCTCAGTTATAGTTCTATACACTGCAACTGCAAGTTCTCTCTGACCTTTTCTATATGAATTAAATGGAAATTGGAGATTTTTTATTGATGTATTTCTAGTTATATTCCAATCTGATGTAAGTTTTGCCCATGAAAGGTACATACCAATTAAGCTATAGAAAAATACTTCAAGCTCTTCTATAGTAAATATTCTTTCTATATTTTTTATTTGTTCTGTCTCTATATGATAGTATGTTAACTGTATTGTTACTTGCTCTATCTCATTCTGAAACGCATAAATATATCCATAGCATTGTGCTTGTGCCCAGTGTAGAGGGTTAAAGCTTTCATCAATTACATCCAGTGGTCTTGCAGTAGATTTTATTTCATCTATCGTTACTCCATAGTCATTAACTATAATTCCATCTGCTCTTCCGTCTATAGTAAATGTAAATCCTTCGTACTCAAATGTATGAGATAAGTATACCTCTGCATCGTAATCTTCTCCAGCTGACTTCTGAATTTTCTGATGTGCTTTTGTCCCTTCTAGTGCTCTGCTTCCACCAACAAACCTAGTATCTAAGTCCCCTGCTCTCATGACAAATTCTACTAGGTTTCGGACTGCTATTTTGATTTGTATTCCTGTTCCCATTAAACATACCTTCCTTAGTAACTGTAAGTTATCATTAGCTTTTTCGTTAGTTAATATTCTATCATATTTGTCTTGTGAATTATATTGATGTACTAAATTTAACTAGAATCCGTTCAGTATTTAAATACATTAGCATAACTATAATAACTTTCTCTTTATTTTTTACCAAACTTCAACAGTCATATTCTTGTAATATTTTTTTGCAATTTTCCAAAATTTGTTTTTTATACGAATATGCTAATTGCTTACTTATCCCTATTTCTTTAGCTGAATTGGTTAATGATTTATTTTCAACTATATTTTTATAGATTATTTGTATTTTATTTTTAGGTAAACTCTTAAAATAGTAAAATATTTTTCTATTTTCTATATATTCAATCCAATTATCTTCATTTAGAGTTACTATATCTTCGCTTACAATAGTATTCTTATTACATATATCATTACTCAATTCCTCTCTTTTCTTTATATCTTTTTTAATGAAGTCAATTCTTTTACCTAGATACCACTTTTTTAAATAGCTAATCAAATATCTTTCTAAAAACGTTTCTTCCAAATGATCATTATCTATATTATACATAGAATAACCCCCCTTAAATAAAAAGAGAGGTTTATATGTATAAAAGTAAAATTTTTTACAAAATTTATTTTAATCTTTGAAATATTATACTTTGTTAGGATATTTGAACTTTTTTATTGCAATTAATGTAATTTCGACTAAGTCTGAGTATAAATCTTCATAAAATATACCGTTAATTGTACTATACCTAATCATTAAAGGTTTATATCTATCTATGAAAAATATAGCATTAGCAGCATCTTTTTTTGCTAACACAATCTTTTCTAAAAGACGTTTATCTTCCATATCTATGACTCCTTTTCTATTTTTATATTATTTAGGTATTAATATACTTGTCTATTTATCTCCTTTAAAATCTAAAAGTTCAAAACTATTATCCTTAAACTTGTAATTATCTATATGTTCTTGGTGTTCTGTATATCGTCCTAAACTATCAGTTACAAAGTGAATATAAGTATACTTTAAATCGTCACCAACTATATCAATTTCACCAATAACTTTATCCACTATATCTGTATCATTCTTGTTATATAACATATACCGGTCTCCCGACCACACCATTTTAAATTTAGGATTATCATAAGTATATATTATATATTTGGAACCAAAAACACCGCTTCCTATGCCACTAGGTTTTGTAGTAGTGACAATAAATTTATTGTCTGAAGTCACAAAATATTGTTCAATATTTACTCCTCTAAACAGAATGTTATATTTGTTATTATCAGTACTTAATATTATAAAATTTTCTTTTTCAATTTCTGAATTTCTGTCATAAATCACTATTTCATAATCACTATCTTCATCTAATTGAACAAAATGTATATTAGTCATATCTAATTTATCCAGCCATATCAGATCATCACCTTTATACTGTTCTCTAATCGATGTTATTATGTCATCATTGACAAAATTATTCTGTTCAAAATTAGAAATTATTTCTTTATCAGTTGTTTTACTTTTCTGCACATTTACTATAGTTAAAAGCATTATTAAAATTAAAACCAAATTTCTAACCTTTGAAGTTGGTTTAAAACAAAAATATAAAAACACAATGAATAAACCTAGTGTTATAGAAGTATTCAGCATATATATTCTCTCCTCATAAACTTATTTTTGAATTATTTCCCTAAATAATCTTTTTATGATTATTTCATATAAATTATATATCGATTTTACATTTATGTAAATATTTCTCTCTTACTATTTGAATAAATAAAAAGGGGGTTTTTTTATGTTCAAGAAAGTGTTAATGTTTTGCTTAGTACTTGCCATAGCAATAACTGGATCTTCCATTTCCAGTTTTGCCTGGGAAGGAGATGATTGGCTTCAAGCTTACTGGAGTGCTGAAATGGAGTGGACTCAAGATGAATGGGGATATGGAAGAGAGCAGTATGTTACTTTCAATGAGTACAAAAGTTATGGCCAATCTATAACAATAACAAAAACAAATGATGGCAGTTTATATCCTGAAGCACGGAACTTAAATGATGTGGATTTAGTTGCAAGAGTCATTTTTGCAGAAATTGTTAATGTCCCTCCACGTGAAGACAATGCTTTTGCTGTTGCACAAGTAATAAAAAATAGAATGGGTACATCTAAAACTGCTAGATCAGTTGTTATCGCAAGATACCAGTTCTCTTCAATTTCAGATGGTAATCCTTACTTCGCAAATCCATCAAAATATAATGACCCACAGCTATGGGCAGAGTGTGTGTTTTTAGCTGGTTGTCTAGTAAATAGTGACTCAATTCCTCTTAAGTATCCTAGCGGTAACTCTGGTGGAAAACATACTAGTATAGGAACACGATTGCATTTTTATGACGTTCAGTATGGTATGCCATTTTATGACATAAATAAAGTAAAATGTACTACTTCCAATGTGACTACAAAGGCTTACTATTATAAAACTAGTACTACTTATAATAAGATATTAACAGCACCAGTTAAAATTGGTAGTCATGTTTATTTTACTTATTAAAATTTCTTAGCTAATTATTTAGAAGTAATTTTCAAGACTATAGGTAATTAAAAATATTCTTGCTTGCCTATAGTCTTTTATATTTTAGCTACTTTTCTTTCATTTTTCAGTTCAAATTATATTCTTAATTAACTTTTCTAACAATATTTTTCTAGGTCAATATATACGGCAGCATACTTCATAAACAAAAGGCTGTACTTCTTCCCTTATTGCTTTATATAACAAATTTCACTAGGTTCTTGTTATATCTCTATGTAGATATATCTATTGCTTATCATTTTATAAAGATCATCTTAATCATCGAGTCCCTTAAGTTAATCATGGTAATATTCAGTGACTTGACAGTTTTTTAAAACATATATGTTAAATTCATCTTTTAAAAATTGAATTCTAAGCAAAAATCCATATAAGATTTCAGATAAAAATATATCTACTAACATTATGTTCGACGTTAATTAAGCTCTAAAATTAATGTTTGACAGTTCCGTTACGTAATCAATTATAATGGATTTATGAAGTACTTCATAAAAATTGAAATGAGGAATCTCAATGAAAATAAATGAATTAGCCCACAAATATAAGATATCTATACGTACGATTAGATATTATGAAGAAATTGGCTTAATATCTTCAAGAAGAGATGAAGCAAATATTCGAGAATTTAATGAACTTCAGATAGAGCGACTTGAACTAATACTTTTCTTCAAAAACCTTGGCTTAAAACTAACTCAAATCAAAAATATATTAACAAACATGGATGTTAATACTATTAAGTCTTTGTTCAAAAAAAGAATGTCTGATATAAGCAGCGAAATAAACAGATTAAATAATGAGAAACAGATATTAATAACTGTTCTTGATATACTCAGTTGCAAAGATGATAGCAAAATAAATGTCAAAGAATTTATTAAAGAACAAATATATTTCCAAAAAAATAATGAAAGGATGTTTTACATGGATAATTATAAAAACAATATTATCATCGAAATAGGAGAGAGTTTAATACCATTAGTAAATAAACAAGTAAATGGTATATTAATTGATTCAATAAAAAGCATGCGTTTAGAACTTGAAAAAAAATATAACATAAAATTAGATTTAATCAGAATTACAGATAATCCAGATCTTCTCTCTCCAAATGAATACCGGATATTAAAGGATGGAGTGCAAATGATCTATGAATCAATTATTGAGAATAATAGCGCTCGACAAAACGATCAAATAATATCTGATTTGAAAAATGTAATACTAAGTTAATATTAATGTTAGCATAACCAATAGAGCCGATGGTCGCCCATCTCCCCGGGCACAGTTGTCCTGTACTGTAACCTTAGAGTTTACCTACTAATGGCCAGCCAACTAACCTGACGCTCTATATTTTTTCTTCTAAATGTTACCGGATTCTACCTGTTCTATTATTAATCAATATCTTCCAAACAACTTTCTTTCCATATCCTATTTTCTTCTGTTTTGAGTTCTATATAAGTTTCCATAGTCACACATAGCATGTGCACTATCGCATAAAGTAATATTCGTTTTCTATCAGAATTTATGCCATTTCCATCTAAAAACGCTATCCATCTGTCATCATTGTTATCTCCAAACATCTTCTAGAGACATTAGCTTTGTTACCATCCATTTTTCGTCTTTCTTTTACAGATAAATATTCCATAAAAATGGACTTACGTGTACCAGAGATGGTTCTGGAAAGTGTTTATTTACTGCCTTGCACTTAACTGTTCATTAGGGCATTCACCCTCTCTAGCTACTATAATAACTGATAAATAATCCCGTATCATTTCTCTAGTAACATTCATTTCTATAAGATATAAGTCTGCCAGTGTTTTCTTTAATTGCATTAACATTTCTCTATCTTCAACTTCTGCCGAAACAGGTGTATATTCCACTAAAAATACAGTTCTTGCAACATCATATAAGTAATCTCCACGGCACACATTCATAAAATCTATAGCCATTGTATGTCCATCCGATATGAAAATATTGCCAGGGTGGAAATCACCATGACAAAGTGTATTTCCATTTCTCAGTTTATCTAATATTTGCAATACTTCTTTTCGTTTCTTTGAATTAACTAATGATGCATTCACTATATTACATTCTAAAAATTCCTTATAATTGGGCACATTGCTAATCTTATTCTGAAGGATTGTCTTATGCAGTTTTGCCATATATACCGCACATCCCTGCGCATTACCAGTTTTTAAAACCCAATTTAACAGGGATTCACCTTCTACTTTGTCATATATAATACCCATTCGCTCTTTGCAAAAAATAATCTCATGTACCTTTGGCTTCGCAAAATCCATATTACTTATTGCCTTTGCATTTTGAAATTCTTTTTCTATCGCTTCTTTTGGATAGTCTTGATAGAAGAGTTTAAGTACTCTACCTTTTTCCCATTCATACACAGTTGCTGTATTACCTACACCAATTATTTTTCCATACTTCATTTACTTTCCTCCCAGTCTTACCGATTTCTCTGCTTTGACTTCCGTGACGCTAAACACGCCGTCTTCTGTTTTATGAGGCTGAATATGCTTTAGGAATTACAGTCTCCCCTATAGCCTACATAGTTCCCAGATAAAGAAAATAAACAATTCACATAAGAGTCAAAAAGCTGACTTTCACCTTACAAGAATTGCTAAGCTTTCTTGGTACGCTAACGTTCTTGAGTTTACAAGGTTCATGAACCCTAGCCAGAATTGGACTGGAAAATGAATTTGGCTGGGGTTCAGGGTAACTGTAAATTCTTTGTTAGGTGATGGTAACTATCCTACGAGTAAACACCTCATAACCTCAGTATTCTAGTATAATAATAAGTTATTCTAAAATTTCAAAAGCAAATTCGCATGGTTCTTTTCCCAAACTTGTAATTGGAGATGATAATACTCCAATAGTTTTCAATTTAACCCCTAATGCATTTTGATAATGATACCTAAAATGACCTGCACAACATAGGCAATAAGTTGATGATATAGATTCTCCAATTTTTTCATCATGAAGACAAGGACATGCACATTTAAAACCTTCTTCTCCTTGGTAATATATTCCTGTTTTAATATTACCATCTTCGTCTAATATAGGCTTACCCATATTAGGCACTTCCCAAAGTGCTTTCAATTTTTCTTCAAGGTTTTTCCCCTTTAATTCCTTTCCTAGTTTTTTAACATCTTTATCACGGTTTCCACTTTTACAACAAGCACACCAATCAATAATTTCATATTTTGTATCATAGTCCATCAATTCATCCATTTTTTCCATTGCTTGAGTAAAGAAGGATATCTTTTTTCTTTTAGATGCTTTATCATCCAAATCTTCATGTCCTTTAAAAATTTGATTAATAATCGATTCATCAACATTGTGTTTATGTAATGATTTTTTTAATTTTTCTGGGTATGGCATAATATCTTCTCCTTTTTTATGAATTGTTCATACTCGAATATTTCAGCCTATAACCAATTTCGCATAGCGGTTAGCTTCTGTTACATTTAAGAACTAGATCCCCAAATCTCTGTTCTACTATTTCTTTTTAACGATTGGTATAAACATTGTAAATTGATGCCTTGTAAATCCTTGAGGCGTAGACACATGTCCCATTCCATAACGGTTATGATAAGTTGGGTCATTGATTTCATTAGCAATCTCGAAACATTCGCTATCTTCTACCCACTTTTTTAAAGCAAAAAAAGCTTTTGTCTTTTCGTCATCTTCATCATAAGAAGTCGTTACTGCATATAATCCGCCTGGAAAATCAAATACCTCATATCCATTCGTATCTGTTAAGCCTTCTTGAATAGCATATAACCACTCTGGACGACCAGTTCTTTCATTGTTCCACCAAAAATCTTTTGGAAAAAGCACCCCCTTCTCTTTTGCAGCAATAGTTGGCCACCACTCACCAAATTCCCAAATGTCTCTATCACCAGAACGTGCCATTTTTGCTGCAGGTAATTCAATAATTTTGTGTTCCATTTCACTTAATCCTCCAACCATTAATGTAAAGGTGAAATGTGGATACACTTCCAATCTTGCATTCTCATTATTACGTGCTAATGATGGAGTTATACCGTGAAATTTCTTAAAAGCACGTGAAAATGAAGAATGGGATCCATAACCATATCTTATAGCTATATCAATGATTTTATCGTTGCTATTTCGTATATCATATCCAGCTAAAGTCAATCTACGTTTCATGATATATTCAGACATTGGAACTCCAACGATAAATGAGAATAGTCGTTGGAACTCATACTTTGAGCAACATAGAATTTTAGCAAGTGCCGATAAATCAATATTTTCCAGAAGATTGTTTTCAACATAGTTAACAGCCACATTCATTTTTGAAAGCCAACTCACAAAATCACCTCCCTATTAAAATTGTACTAATTTTCAAAACAAAAGCTATGCAATCTATGCAGTTTAAAGTATAAAACGCTTATTATAAACATGTTATGATGTTCTACATGCTTTTAGTGAAATGTATACAAATAGTATGTTAGTGGACGTAAATTCATCTCACTCTACTCTTTTAAAAACACGTGTCCCATATTCTACTTCTAAGAGTATTTCTCCATCAACTATTCTCCCGGTATAGTGTCTAGGGTTCTGTTCTACTCCCTCTATAATATGTCTATTCTCCCATATAGGGTTCTCGTCCAATGGAATTTCTCCACTAGTTTTGTACTCTACACTAATTTCTTTGCTAAATAAGTCACTTTCTTGTACCTCAACACTAAATGTGATTACATCATCTACAATTTCTAAGTTTTGCATATTAGCCACAAAAAATCCTGGATAGTAGCCTTCTCGTACTTCATCAAACTCATCGCTTGTCCCATAATACCTTCCTTGAAGCTTGCCATTAACGATTTCAAGAACTATATAATGGTCCTCAATCAAATCTTCCGAATCATTTTCATAATCATACTTAAATATTCCTGTAAAACTGTTATCATCATCTGCTGTCACGCTAATTGATTCACTACTCTCTTCAGTTATTTTTTCTGAATTGATACGACTACCATTATGTGTTTTATTGCAAGAACTTAGCAATATTGCACATAAACCTAAAAGGAACATTCTTACAAGCATTCTCATTTTCTCAACCTCTACCTTTCATATTAATCTGTTAACAAAATATATGACCCATATGATTACTAACATTCTTGCTAGTCCCGATGTTATACACGTTTTCAGTAAAACATTGGGACTAGCAAAAACCAAGCCACTTTAAGCTTTTGTTCAATTACCCTTAATTCAATTTCTTGATCTATAAAATCACTAACATAGTTGTTGAATTCTATATTGTTTTCATCTCCAGCAAAAAAACTTGTGAATTTAATCTTTTTCTAATAAATATTTTCTTACTCCAGACCACAAATATCCTTTACTACACTTTTTAACTGGTTGGAGTTCTTTCTCTTTCATTCTTTCTTCTATACTTTCTATACTATATCCATCTTTTATGATAATAAATTTATATTTATCAGTATAAATAGCTTTTAAAGGACATCCATATATACAACGCATACAAACTATACATTGGTTTGAAAATATCGGCTTTTCCTCAACCATGCTTATATTATTACTTGGACAATTTTTTGCACACCATCCACATCCATTACAACTTTCTTTTGTCATTAATGATAAACCAAATAATCCTGAATACTTCTTTTCTATTCTTGAAAATAAATGTATGAACTTTGTACCTATTTTGAATCCTGTTCTATGTCTTTTCCCTATAATAACATCATTTGCAATCTTGTTGGTTACTACAGGGATTTTTTTTAATAGCCACATACTCAAATCATCATTCGTTTTAACCACAAAATTTGACGGCATTACTAACATTTTCTCATAGAATACTTTGTAACCTTTCTTTTCTAGTGCTTTAATGCAAGATACTCTGCATAAAGTGTTTGGCCATATATTGCCACCTCCTGATACAGATATCACAACTGTCGGAATATCATTTTCAAATGTCAAGTCCTCAATCCAATCATAAACAGGTTGTGGTGCATCAAAAGCATAAACAGGATAAATTACAAGTAATAATTTTACTTTATGAATAATTTCATTATATTGAGTAGATAATGATTTTTTTATGCTTAAATCCAATGGGTATTTAATTGTATAATAATGTCTTTCATTAAATATTTCCTCAAAAGTTTCAGCAATTCGCTTTGTACTACCAGTACCTGAAAAATAAACTATTAAAACATTATCTTTATTCATAACCTATTCCTCCGATATTAAAGTCTTCCGCCAACTCTCAGGATTGTATCTGAAGTTGAAAGCACAAAATAATTAATCCTCGATATCCACACTCATTAATCAAGAGCTATAACCACTTTATGCTTTTTTCATTTTCAGATACAATCAGTTGAACGATGTAGCAGACCACCATGCTATGGTATTTCAAGCTTTCTTATTTTGTGTATATGTTTTTAATAAATCTTTGTTTACTTTTTTACCAAAAAGATTCAATGAATATATTTAATATTTTTTGTATAATTCCCAACTACTTGCAAAAAGAGCTTATTTATGAGTATCAGTAAAAAATTATATACGATTTAATTTGTTTGGTTTTCAACGCCACTTCAGCGGTTTAGTTCAAAGGCTGGCACTCACTACATCCTCCAGCCTTAGATAATTCTTATCTTAGTCTGGAGGATGTAGTCAAGGCAGCCTTTTCGAAATATCCTTCCTGCTTTTTGCCCTTTGTGCGAGTACTTTGTTATTCGAAGTTACAAACCCCACTCCCCATAATTCAGAGTGCAACAGGATATGTCACCCTTAAATATCCCCGTTAAATTTATGTTGTATATAATACAAATAATATGTGTGAATAATCCTTATAATAGGAATTTAAACTTTAGCCTTTAATTTCTAAAATCATATCTACTTCCCTGTCTACTCCATTTAAGTAGTTCTCAAAAATTTGTTCAACATAAATATCCGGGTAAAGTGAATCTTTTTCGTATCCTTTAATTAATTCAAAATACTTTGTTGAATACCATACAGTAACAGGAGTGTTTTTAAGAGTAAAGCTTTTTAACTCACCATAGCTATTTACATTTCCGCCTGTTGGTATTCCTACAAGTATGCTGTGTAACTGTTCTTTAATTTGTATTGCGTTAATAATTGCAGATGAAAATGTATTTTTTCCTATGATTGTATATACTTTAAAATAACTGTCTTTTTGCAGTTTTGACAGTTCTGAAATCATAGGTTCAAATATTCTAGAATTGCCACCCGAATTATATCTCAGGTCTATAATTACTTTTTTATAGTTATTTTCTTTAATTTCGTTGCTTACACTTGACACAAATTTTTTCATAGAAAGTTCTGGTGCTTCTCGACAACTGTTGTATTGTATGTAAAAGCAGCTTTTATCCAGTGGCATAGCACTGTAAACTCCACGCAAAACAGTTTTGGGAGTGGTTTTTTGAACAACACTTGAAATTTTGGCTCCTGCAACTTCTTGTTCATTCATTGATTTAATTTCAAATGACTGCTTATTTCCGCTACTGTCTTCTACTTTTAGTAGGATTGGTTCTCCTTTTTCAATAATACCTAAGTATTCTAATGGCTCTCTGAAATTGATAGTGTTTGAAAAACTATTTTCTGCCCAAGCTTCGTTTTCATAGCTCATAATTTCTTTAGCACGAGTAAATATATCATTAATATCCATATCATTTATTGCAAGTAATTTACATCCTAAATATTGTTCATTCTCTTTCTCTAGCATCATCAAATGCCAACCATCACTATATTTTTTGACAGCAAAACCTAATGCATTTAAATGTTTATATTGAGAATCTATAAAAGCTATATTGGTATGTGCATCTCCTACCATAGATAAAAGATGCTTTAAAGAGTAGTAGAAGTCACTATCACTCATTTCAGCCGTTTTTTCAGCTATCTTTTGTTTTTCTATTTCAAACTCATTTTTTGATATATTTGCATATAGATTTTTATGACTTCTTTCTAAAACATCACAAAAATAATCTAAATCCTCAAGTTTAGGATTAGAATCTGTGCTGGTCGAACTGATTGAACAAGCAGTTAAAATATTCATTAGAAAGAAAATTATTGCTAAATAATTTATTTTCTTCATATTTACCTCCAGTAAATTCAATATAAATTATTATTACCTCTTACTTCCTACTTCCATATAAATATGAACTAATAAAATCTCCAAAGCTTTACTAGAACAATCCGTGGAAGTTCACACCGTTACCTAGGTATTGTTCTTTATATAACACCTTCAGCTCATCTATAATATGATTCAATAATTTATAAGATTGATTGATACCTTCTGAATAACTGCCAAGGTTAACAACCTCCAATAATTTTTCATTACATTTTTCAGGTTTGATATTAAATTTTTCAATAAAATGAAGTGTCCTTTTTCGACTTGGAAAATAAGTTCTATTCATTGCAAACAAAGCTTGCAGGAAATGATCGATTGCTATATCTAATGCAAAGTGGTAAAACAGTACATCTTTTCTGATTACAGCACGTTCTAAATCTTCTTTGTCTTCTAGCTTGTCAAAATGATATTGTACAAGTGTTTTTGCTAATTTTTCAGGATAATCAGACAATCTTTCTTTTAAAGAATATAAAAAGTCATTTTTATCGTATAAAATATTAATATTCTTCAACATTGCACAACGGCCTACTGGATAGTAATAATTGTCCAACTTATCTGGATAGTCTCCATTTAAAATAGCTTCTACCTCATTCAATGTTTCGTTTACCGTAAAATACATTAACCAAGTTTCAACACCATTTATAATTCCAAAATCTCCAATTCCCCAATGTCCCTCATCAAAAACATTAATTTTACCTTCTTGTAATAAGTAACCCATTTCGTCCATTATAACGTTCCTTTTCTGAAAATCAGGTATAGTATTACAATATATAAAAATATCAATGTCTCCTTCCGCTTCTTTGGGAAATGGATTTTTGCTTCCACTTATTCCAATTGATTGTACTTCGTCCATAATAGAAATATTATTAATTAATCTATGTATAATCTCTTCAGTACTGTGAAACATTGTATCCCCTCCTATTGGAAATATAAACTTCAACTCCTAAATAATTTCAAAGTCAACTTCACAATATATTTTTTAGATATGAAAACTTTTTAAATTAAGACTTTTAAGCCTTCCCCTCTTGATGATAAGACTTCAAATTCATGCTTAGTAACATAAGAGCAATAGTGAATACGACCGTCGAATTCAATCATATTTTTAAATCTAAATAAACTCTCAGGAGCTGTAACATATTCTAATACCTTACCCAAATTACTTCTTAACGGGATTTCTTTTTATTACAATAAGAGTTTTTATATCCTCCAAATCTTCTTTATTCAAAACTCTATAATGCATCCATCCGCCTTCGCCACATGGGTATCTATGTTCCCATATATCTTTCGTTTTTGGAGATAAATCTTGTAATTTACTATACAACTTTGATAATTCATTTTTCCCTATTTGAATCATCACAGTAAATGCACCTTTTTCAAAGAACACATAGCATATATGCTTATTTTTATGACTGTATTTATAACCCCAACCATAATTCTTTCCGAAAGGAAAGCGAAGTTCAGTACATAGTTCATATGAACTATTTAAAAACTTTTGAAGTTCTTTAAAGTATATACTACGTTCATCTCCAATAGTTTCGTATATGTCATTTATTGTTGGAATTACATCTTTTCTAAGCATTCTCTCATACATTACGTTACCACCCCACAGTATATTAACTATTTTCCCATCTTGTATACATACCTTTATCAGTATTGATATGTTTACCACTTTCATACGATTTCTTGAAATAGTCAAAAAAACTATCTCTATCTCTCATTGGAATTCCTAAACTTGAAAAATGACTTGCCATTATTACACTCCTTTCTATAGTGTCGTGTGACATCTAGCATTTGTGACGTCTATAAGTTGGAATCAATAGCCATTCTTCTTGGTGGAGCTTTGTTCCTAATGAAGAAGTGTAGCGCACCTAAACTGTTCCAAATACGTGAATCCGTGCACCTTTGCGCTAAATGCTTTGTTAGGAAATTTTTCAAATGCTACTTTCTTATAAATATCTTTTTATCCTCAACAAATGGAATTAATCTATCATCCCATTGAACTACATCCAATTCTGGCCACTTCTGAATCCATTTTTCGACTTTGATATTATAAATATCTTCTGTTATTTGTCTATTATTAGCCCTAACCTTCATTTTGAAAAGATCGTTTAGTCCAAATGGTGCATAAATTTCCCAACATCTTTCAGATATCTTTCTTACACCTAATGAACTTGCTGTTGTTGGCCAAGTATTTATTGCGCTTTCAACTGATTTATATGATTCAATATCATACCCAAATTTTTCTCTATACCACAAATGAACTCTTGCTTCATTCTTCACATCAAGCCAAAAGGGATACTCTCCTAATTCTTGATTTAAGTACTCGACGATTTTCTCCTCATGCTTTTCTTCTAGATTTCGAGGATTATAAAAAACTATATCAATATCATCTATCCCATAATCTGCTGGCCGGTTTGTTAATACATTCCATACTGTTTGCACGATAGCACCTGCTCCAATATAACAATTTTCAATTTCTAACTCATATAAAGCCAACGCCACTTTCTGCAAATGCAAACTTTTATCAATTATATCTATCAGCCTTTCAGCTTCTTTCACTGAATTCATTAAACTGAACTCCTTCTATATTAATTTGTACAAATTTCAACTTGAACGTTGCCTAACATTTTGGATATTCCTGATGTTTTGCAACCTTAGATAGCTCTTATCTTAAGCTGTAGAATATTATGAATACCGTGCTATGCAACGGTTAATACGGAAGTACTATATCATTTATAGAGCCAATAACTCTCTAATCCCCATACTCTCAATCTTAGCTAATACATAATTTTCTCGTTGAGTCCATATATCATCTTTATTCAAACACATTTGAAACTCTATATTTTTTAAAATTGCTTCATTGATACTAATCCATATTGGTTTAAACGCTAGTTCAATTTCGTATCCGTCTAACGATTGTTCTCCCATATCATTTGATACTTCACACACGTAATAATACGATGTCATTTCAAAGATTTTATCTTTTTCATACATATCCATTTTACGTTCTAATACTTTACCAATCATACTACTGACACGTCTACACCTATAACCTGTTTCTTCAACAATTTCTCTTGATAGTGCCTCTTCATGTGTTTCATTTTTTTTAATTCCACCACCAGGAAGTTTATAATCTCCTTGGTTTGATGCAACCATTAAAATTTTATCATCTCTAATTGAAATAGCTCTTACTGCTTGCCTCGTAATAATATCTTGCCCGTTTCTTTCTTTAAGCCCTATCAATTTATCAAAATACATTCTTCTTACCACCTACTTACTGTTTGTTTTTGGAAACCCAGTATTAATTGTCATATAACATCCTATATTTGTATCATCACTGAACCGAACCCCATAGCATTACTTCCCTAGTGTAGCTTGCTCCCAGTGAAGGGGTGTTGTACACCTGGTTTCCCCCAAAAACTTATCCTTGCGCACCCTTGTGTAAATACCGTGCTATGTGATAATCAGTCCTTTTTATATCCCTAGTTCCTTACTTGTATCTAATAATGGCTCATACATCATTAATGCATGATTTTCACATATGGATTCGTCATCTATTAATTTATTATTCATATCTAGTATCTCTCTTCTAATAAGATTATGTCTTACATAGCCACCCCAATATTCATGAGTTATCTTATGTTCTTTCTCATATACCCTATATTTTAAATATGGCTTTATATCGGTTCTAATTTCACCTGTAAGGTGCTCGTCTTCGATTCTAATGCTAATTTGATATGTTTCATTAGTTTCGTTTGAAATTTGTAAATCTCTATAATTATAAACACACGTTGCACCGCTTCCAAATGGTTGTGTTCTATTAGAATCAGGAAAAACATCAAAACTATGTCTATGCCTTTCAATTACTGTTAATGGTGTATGCAATGTCATCCAATATATTAGATTCGATAACTGGCATAATCCTCCACCAATTTCTGCTCTAAACTTCCCGTAATAAAGATTCATTCCCTTCTTATAACCTTTAAATCTCGTTGGATTACCGATACTTTTCCAATATGAAAATGTTTCGCCTGGTTTTATGAGTATTCCATTAACTCGATTTAATGCTATCTTTAAGTTTTCAACTTTATTATGCTGTAACCACATATCTACATTTCTTAAATTTCTATATAAAGGTGTTCTATGCGAAAAAAATATGTTCTCTAGATACTTGCTATATTTCGTTTTTGCATATCTTTTGCTCCCAAAATACCAATTAAAATATCTAAGCAATCTATAATATCTCTTGCCTAAGAAAACACGTAATTTACTTCTATAAATGGGTTTTAAATTCTCAAAACTAGCCATTGTGATCCCCCCATGACCCAATTTTATGCCAGATAGACTGATTTCACATAATGCTTAGGAATATATGAAGTCTTGTGACCCGTAGGGTTGGCGTGATTCTTGGTATCAAGAACCATGAATTGATTTTCAAATCCTCTTCGTTATACATATTTACAATCAAGTTTTATTCACTTTTGGAAGCTGATCAAACTTGGGCACTTTATCTAAGTCATTGTCCCAATTAGCTTTGCTTGCTAAGTAAATATGCCCTTGAGGTTTTATAAGTACTTCACTGTCAAGACACCCTGCTGGAACAACTAATAGTTTTCCATCCATCTGAATATTTGGAAGCGCAGATCCACAATCAGAGCAGAAACTTCTTATGTGCCCAGTTGATTTAAAATTAAAAGTTTTTACTTTATTTTCACCTGACAACCATCTTAACTTGGCTGTGGAAGAAAACAGATTTGCAGCATGTGCCGAACCAGTATCTTTACGACAACGCTCACAATGGCAAAGAAAGAAATTTTCAAAATCTCCCTCTATCTCAAAAACAATTTCACCACAAAGACATGATCCTGTGTGTTTCATAATTATTACTCCTTCCTTGATTTTTTCGGTTTTAATACGGTAATAAAATAACATTTAAGCAAACATATATCTTTACTATTAAAATTATTACATCCTTCTAAGCTGCAACTCATCTCATTGACGTGATCATTTCGAACAGCAAAGAACATGACAATGGAGCTGACGGCCTCAAAAGTCTGCTATGATCTCCCCATCTTCCTCGTCATGGACGGCAAGGTTGAATTCCTTCTTCCAGTTTATGAGACAGAAATTACCTATACCGTCTGTCACTCGCCACGTCGTTGAGCTTACAAGGTCTACTCATTGTTACGAGGCTCCAAGCACCTAATGCAGGCATTACTAGGTTAGCGAAACAATGTGGTGAGCACGCCCCGTAAGGAATACTTCTCCGACAAACCCTAGAGGAATCCCCTGCGAACCTTTACGAAGATGCATTGCTAGATGTAGTTTTCACCACTTCACTTTGAGCTTAGATTACTCTAACTTTCTATTGATTTATTACGTTTTATAAGAATATTTTGCATCATTAATATGGTCATTCCATGAAGTTATTCAAGTTTTTTCAGCCCATCAAAAAGCTCATTATACGACTTTTGATTTTTACACCTACCATATGACAACTCCTTATTATCACCAAACTCAAGAAGAAAACACTTTGTCAATTCTTCTACTGTTTGTTCTAATGATATAAAAAACTGACTATATGCAAAATCATATGCAGGTGTTGCTTCTTCAAAACTAGCAATAATTAGAGATTCTGTAACCTGGTCAAGCGGATACATTTTCAAATGGAACAATTCATGAACAATTACTTCTTCAAGATTTTCTTGTTTTAGATTGGCTATGTTAAGAAGAAGAACCGCTTTTCTATCATCGCAGTCAACCTTAATATCTCCTGTTTTTCTCCAGTTAAAATCATCAACAAATTCAAGTCGAATATCCCAGTATGGAGATACACGCAATTTCTTGCACCAGAATTCAAATGATTGAAATAATTTATTTTTATCGATTTTCATTTTTCACCTCATAAAATATAAATATCTTTAACTCAAACTCATCTTTATTTACAATCCTGTCTCAGTAAAATTAAACCTAAAAACTTTTAAGCTACTGCTCTATTAAAAAAATTACACCTAACGCCCCAGTATTTGCGATGTCCCTGAGCTGACTCCCAGAGATAGTCCCCTTACCTCCCAGCGAAGGGATGTGGTGCACAATGCACTAGGCTTGTACCCTAGTGCACCCTTGCACAAGTACATTGTTATACGGTATTATGACTTCAAGCCCTAATTATTGCTCTAAACTGATTTTATTAAGAGGCTAACAAAATATCAGCCTCTTAATAATAATTACTATATTATCTTTACATCAAATGACTTTGAACGTTGATTCATAGAGAATGTCAGTTTATCTCTTAAATTAACTAACCACTCAGGCTCATTGTCCCAAACCTCTGATGAAGATAATAAAATCCTAACATAACCATATAAATTTGCAAATCTTCTAAATATGTGCATATATGATAGCATCTCGTCAGAAACATAAAATTCTTCTCTGTAACCTTCAATAAAAATATCCTTCATTACAAAATAATTATCACAAGATGATTCATTCATTATGCTATCCAACGCCTGTTCAATATCCATTGCATACCAGTGATACATTGTATCATCAAAGTCTATAATACTTAAAGTATCAGTAGTTTGATCATAAAAAATATTATCTAACTCAAAATCGTAATGAATCAATCCAAAAGTTGTATGATTTTGGGGTAGTTTTAGCAAATATGATCTTAGTTCTTTTACCTCCTGCATAGCCTTTACTTCATTTTCAAAATTTGATAGTACCTTTTCGATCCATCGAAGAACATCTTCATATGACCAACGGGATCTTGTTTTCGGTTTGTACTCTGAAGATAGCTTATGCAATTTACCTAAATACTTACCATGTTTTCTGCAAATATCATAATTGTAATCTATCTCCCCTAATTGAACTCCAGCAACTCTTTCAAATACAACTGCAAAATAATCACCCCAAGGTGTACTTACTTCTAGAAGCTCTTGATTATTTTTTGAAGCTACAGTACATAAAGCTGGATAGCCATTTGATCTCAGATAGTGGATAAAATCTAATTCACTTATTAAGTTACTCTTAATTTTTTCTTCAACGGGAGAAAATCTTAATAATCTTGTTTTTCCATTATACTTAAATGGATAAACAGCGTTTGATGAAATTCTATAATAGTTAAACATATCCAAAGAAAGTGTATCGTATTCCCAATTTTTCACTAGCATTTCAGCCAAATCTCTATTGTCAAAAAGATGCTTCAATTTTAACATGTTATTCTACCTCTTTCATACTAAATTATTTTGTACTAACAAACTTGTTGAAATAGTAAAATAACAGCACTAACATTTATACTATTTCAACTTAAACAAAAATCACCTTATTTCGTATTAATCGACGTTTCATGTCGCTCACTCCCTTCAAAATTATTATTTATTAGTTTAACTTCGTGATCTTTTGACCCCAAAGAAATACTCGGAAATTGAAGTCATAATTTCTTATAACTATTGCATTCTCTAACCATGTGTTCGTGAATTTCTGCTTATAGGTGTATACTTTATTAATAACCTATCCAACTGACTTTTTATCTTACTAATATTTTCTTTTGTTACATGAGTTTATATTTCCAGTACTTTTTTCTAGCAATCTCTCCTACCTTAACTTTTATAATTTAATCTTACTCTTATAATTCTACACATGCCATACATTCCCTTTATTTTTTACAAAAACTAACATATAAACTAATATCTCTACCTAATTAATTATTTAAATTTATTTATATCCTAAATTCTAATTAAGTGATAATATAATAGTTGGTATCCATGAAATAATATGTGATGTAAAGGAGAATAGACATGAAAAAACAAGAATTACTTCCTATTATCAGTGTAATATTTACAGTATTTGTTTGGGGACTTTCATTCTTAAGCATAAAGGTTGCTATAGATGTCATACCTCCTATGACTTTAGGTTTAGTAAGATTTGTTATAGCTTCAGTGTTTTTATTTGCAGTTTTTAAAATTAAGGAGCCAAATACAAAAGTAAATAAGAAAGATTTACCGCTCATGGCTATAGCAGGGCTTATAGGTGTAACCATTTATTTTTTCTTTGAAAATAATGGTGTTAAACTATTACCAGCATCTACTGCTTCACTGATAATTGCTACTATCCCTATTTTCACTTTTATCTCTGAAACTATTATTTTTAAAACAAGACTAACAAAATTGAAGATGCTTAGCGTGTTTATTTCGTTTATAGGTGTCTTCTTTATCGTAAATATAAATTTCAAAGAACTAACCTCTTCTGGCAGCTTCCTAGGATACCTACATATGTTAGGAGCAGTATTAGCATGGGTTGTATATTCGCTTGTAACAAAACCGTTATTCGGTAAATATTCTCAGCTTACTATAGTTTTCTATCAATCTGTTTTTGGAACTATATTTTTTATACCATTTTCTTTATTCGAATCAACTAACATATCTATGATTAGTCCAACAATAATATTCAATGTACTTTACTTAGGAATATTCTGTTCTGCCATTGGCTATTATACTTATGTTTATTCTATGGAACATCTAGGAGTATCTACTTCATCTCTATATTTAAACATGCTTCCTCTTGTAACTGTTATAGCTAGTTATTTTATTCTAGATGAAAAAATTTCTTCGCCTCAAATAATTGGAGGACTACTGATAGTTTTATCTGTATATATAGTTGGATATGAAGATAAAAAAACTCTTAAAAATAATGTAGTATTAGAAAATACATAATATAAAGGCTTATTTAGACATAGTCTAAATAAGCCTCTTATTATCCCATCATCTCTTCTTTTCTAAATCTAATCCATCCCTTTTTATTTAGATACCTAAGATACATTATGAGCCTTTCATATATTGGTTCGCATTTATCTCCAAATTGCTTGAACAGGCATTGCCCAATATCATACACTGTTTTTCGATCATCTATTTCTTTCCATACAAAAGTACCTAGTTCATCTAGTTTTACATCTGTAGCTGTAGGCCTTTTGGTAAGCCAACTAGTTATTTTCTCAGCTAACTTGTCATGATGAATTATTAAATAAATATTACCATTTTTTTCTTTCCATGTATCATGATTTCTACTCGGTATATACAATAGGAAGTTATCCTTACTTTTTTTTGACATATTATCACCTATACATCTCTTGTGTTTACTTTAGTAGTAAAGTAGTATATCCATATTGCTAATATCAAAAATGCTATAGAAGCCGTAATTGGGTTTCCAGTTATCCCTGGCGCTATCCTCTTCCCGATAGCTATGTCAATATTTAATCCTGCAAACGCAGCTATGACTATTCCCATCAATGCATCACCAGCGACCAACCCAGATGACAATAAAATTCCTTTTTCAGTTTGCTTTTTAAGTAAATTATCATCTTTTTTGAACTTTTTATCTACAAGTGTTCTTATTATACCCCCAACTAAAATACCTGCACTTAAATGTATTGGCAAATACAGGCCTAGAGCAAATGCCAATATTGGTATTCCCATTAGTTCGCACATCACACCGAAAACTGCACCTATTATAACTAGTGTCCATGGAAGCTTACCTGTCATAACTCCTTTTACAACCATTGACATCAATGTAGCTTGTGGCGCTGGTATTTGTTCAGACCCCATTCCATAAATATTATGCAAGAGCAGTATGACCATACCAACAAATATTGAACTGGCTATTATTCCAATGTACATACCTACTTGAATATTTCTAGGAGTACCTCCAATAATGTATGTAGTCTTCATGTTCTGTCCTGCTCCACCTGCAACAGCAATACCTACACACACTATTCCTCCAGCAATTATAGCTGCTAACATTCCTGTATCGCCTACAAATCCTATAAGTCTCAGTATTGAAGTTACAAATAATAAAGTAGCAATCGTCATACCAGACACAGGGTTATTAGATACACCTACTATTCCTACTATTCTTGCTGAAACAACAGAGAAGAAAAATGCAAAAATTATAACCATTAAAGCACCAACTGGTCCAACATCAATTATAGGTAAGACCCACGAAAGAATAAATACTAGTATAGCTCCACCAATTATCCAAGTTAGTGGTATATCTTTATCTGTTCTTTTGTTTCCTCCGCCACTTGCTCCTATACCTGACATTGCTGATTTAAATGAACTTACGATTGTTGGTGCTGATTTAGCCAAACTGATGAATCCTCCTGCTGCAACTGCACCTGCTCCTACATATCGTATATAGCTGCTCCATATAGACCAAGCACTCATGTCAGCAATCAAGTCAGTTGATGGAAATAATGGAACCGTTAGACCTGAACCAACATATTTGATAAGCGGTATTAATCCAATCCATGCAACTAAAGCTCCAGAAAACATATATAAAGCTGCTTCTATCCCAACTATATAACCTACTCCAACAAGTGAAGCTAAAACATCTACACCAAAAATAGTATTTTGAACCGGTTTAATAGTCCACTCTGGCTCCTCAAGCCATAGAGCGAATCCACCAGATAAAAGCTTATATATTGCCCCTCCAAATAAACCTGATAATACTGTTTTAAAACCTGTTCCACCAGTACTACCTGTAACAAGAACTTCAGCAGCTGCCATTCCTTCTGGATATACAAGCTCTCCATGCTCTTCTACAGTAAGAAACCTTCTTAACGGAACAATAAATAAAACTCCTAAAAGTCCCCCTAATAAAGTAACAACTACTATTGTACTAAGCTTTAATGTCATTCCCCAAATTATAATAGCAGGAAGTGTAAATATAAGCCCGCCTGCGATTGATTCTCCCATAGATCCTACTGATTGAATAAGGTTTGCTTCCAAAATATTGTTTCTTCTTAATACTCCTCTAAGTATACCTGTTGCAAGTATAGCACCTGGTATAGAAGCTGAAATCGTCAACCCAACCTTTAATCCTAAGTATGTATTTGCAGCACCAAACAATATAGCAAAAAGACATCCTATTACTAGAGATGCTGTAGTTATCTCTGGCATTGCTTCGTCTGCCGGTATATAAGGTATATAATCCTTTCCATGAATTCCTCCATAAGCATTATGTGACAAACCTTTTTTCTCTGGCATTTTCAACCCTCCATTTATGTTATTTTGCTTCTTCCTATAGCTTACATTTCAAGTAAAGTTTAAACTTAATCTTAACTGAGTTTTAGTTAATTTTATATTCCCACAACTATATGCTTATTATGCAATTTCATTATCAAAGAACATTTATTTTTATTAATTATATTAAACTGTAAAATACGGCTATATCTTGCATAATTACTATTTTAATTGAAGAAAATATAGTAAAGAATTTAACTATAAAAGAGGTGTTTAAATGACTAGAGGCTTAAGAAATCCAAATTCGATACAAGCATTAAATGAGCTAAAAAATGAAATGGCACTTGAATTAAGTACTATTGATAGAAAATCTTTAGATGAAGAAACAAGAACTAATTTAAATAAAGATTTGAATAGACAAATTGTATCTAGGTCTAGATTCAATCTAATTGGATTTAAATAGTAATTTTCAGAATATTAATTGAATTAAATGTTCTTTCTTCAATTAAATGGTAATGTCAGTAACCATTGACAATCATTAACATATATGGTAAGCTTAATTAACAAGCCATTTCGCTTTTTATGCGAAGTGGCTTGTTGTATATTTGATCATTTACCATTTAATGTATATAGGAGGTAAGCAACTTGAGTAAGTTCGTTATATCAAAACCAATATATGAAGGTTTAATAAAGCACTTAGTAGATATGGAAGAAGAAAAAAATAAAGTTCTTGAAGAATACTATTATGACATGACAGCTGATAGACTTAATTTTGAAAATCTAATTGACAACTATGTTATAAACATCGATAAGTATATTAAAAATGCAGAAATAGCAGATAAGTCAGATAGTGATTGTCCATTTGTCGTGATTAATAGTGTTGTAGAAGTGGAAGATTTAAGTGATAATTCTGTTGAAAAGTTTCAGATTATATCACCTTTTTTAAATGATCATTCCTTAGATGGCGAATCAGCATCTTACCTATCGCCAATTGGCAGGTCTCTTTTACTTAAAAAGCAAGGAGAAAAAGTCATAGTAGATACACCTATGGAGAATATTGAATATAGAGTTAAATCCATAGAATTACCTTCTGCATAAAAAATTTAGGGAGCAAAAGCTCCCTAAATTTTTATACTTTTCCAATTGCCTCTTTTATATCTTATTATCATAAGTGTTGCTTCCACAATAAACTGTATTGCAGTGGCCCACCATACATACACTACACTCAATTTAAGCACAAACACAACTATGAATATAACTGGAAGTCTAACTGCTAAATTAGTGATTAAAGCAATTTTAAATGGTCCTTTTGTATCACCTGCTCCTTTCAATGCACCTGATACAACCATAGCAATAGCTATTGGTATTTGCTCAACTGCTCCAACCCTTAAACATCTAGAAGCTAGCAATACTGTATCTAAATTTGTACTGAACAATCTCATAATCCCATAGGGTACAAGTAAAAAAGCTAGTGCTACTGTCCCCATCAGTATTACTGAATATTTGATTGATTCTTTTACACTGGTCTCAGCTTTATTAACATCGTTGGCTCCTAAGCTCTGACCTACCATAGTTGTAGCTGCAATAGCAAACCCATATCCTGGCATAAATGATAATGATTCTGCTGCAGTAGCTAATGAGTGTGCAGCAAATGCTACTGTTCCCAACTGGGCTATCCAAAATGATGATAGAAGCCTGCTTCCTTCGTTCATTAACATTTCAAATGTAGCTGGTATACTTAAGTTTATTATATTTTTAAGAATATCTTTATTTAACTTGAAAATTCTCTTTATATGCAGTTTAATTCCTGAATTACCTCTTATAAGGAAGAAAAAAGTGATCATTGCTGCAAGTATTTGTGCACATCCAGTTGCTATTGCGGCACCCTCCACACCTAATTTAGGAAATCCAAACTTTCCGAATATAAGAACATAATCACCAACTATATTAAAAACATTTGCAAACATCGCAGAAATTAGTGGAACAACTGTGTTCCCAGCTCCTCTAAGTATAGAATTCCCAATTAAAAGTGGAATTAAGAAAAATGCACCTATAAATACTGTTCTTAGATATTTTGTTCCCAAAAATATTACTTCTGTATCGTCAACAATTGTACTAAATATTAAATTAGCTGAAACTATACCCAATATGCCAATCACAACACTTATTATTATTCCTACACCTATGGATTGTGAGGCTATTCTTTCAGCTTCATCTCTATTGTTTGCCCCAATCTGCCTTGAAACCATTGCAGTAGCACCTATACCCAATGCTCCAAAAATATTGCTTACAGTAAACATTATCTGCGTGCCTAAATTTACTGAAGAAATAGCTGCTGGTGTCAATCTTCCGACCATCGCTGTATCTGCTGTCCACACTAAAGTATGTAGCATCATCTCCATTATTGCAGGTATTGCTAATTTAAAAATCTGATTTCTTATTTCTTTGTTCTCTGTTCTAAGCATTTCTTACCTCACAGTTTACATTTTGATTTTCTAAATAAGTCATATCTATCATTATATTATAAATATATATATATTCAATATACATCATAAAAATATTTAGGGGCACTAAAAAAACAGGCATTTTGATTTGTACCTGCTTTTATCTATTCCAATTTATAATAAACTATTACCTTTCTTTTTTAAAGAGTACATGTTTTTATCCGCCTTGTTCAGTAAATCAGATAATGTGTTCCCGTCTTTAGGGTAACATGCGGCACCTATAGAAGCAGATATGTTAAAACCAATACTATCTGAAATATTATCCAACTCATCTTGAATTTTTTGTATTATAAGGTTTTTATCATCATATTTTAAATCCTTATATATAATCAGAAATTCATCTCCACCCCATCTTGAAACCACGTTTTTTTTGCCCATTATTTTATTTAACTTATGAGCTAGACTCTGTAGGACTAAATCTCCATTACAGTGACCGTATGTGTCATTAATTGCTTTAAAATTATCAATGTCAATAATTAATAGAAAAGCCAACTTACTTCTTTTAAATGCATTATCAAATGTCTTTGAAGCAACTTCATAAACATATCTTCTATTGTATACTCCTGTTAAAGGATCTATTTGAGAATAGAACACAGACATATCGTATCTTTTTCCACCCCACCATAAAAATAGACTAATTAAAATTACTGCAGTAAATACAAAACCAGTGCAATTAAAAATACTATTACTAGAAATCCCATAGCATCTTGCCATGTAGTTTTCATGTGTGTACATAAGCATTAGTATTAATATTGAAGTTAGTATTGAAAAAATTCTTCCTGTCTTTTTCATTTTATCACTCTTCTTAAAATATTACTAAAGGACTATATTAAATACTTTAACATGTCTTATATAATGTAACAAAAGAGATATTTTGTTACATCATTCGAATGCCTTATACATAATTTTACATTAGTTAATATCGTGTGTCAACACTTACTGACATAATTGTATAACAATTGATAGCCGCCCACAATTTACTTGTAGCATCTTATAATACCAATGTATATTATCTTATATAACTAATAATTTTTATAAATGAAGGAGAAAAAAACATGGAAAAGGTAGAACCAATAAGGAAAATTAGTGATATAAAAAAAATAAAACAAATTCTTAAAAACAAAAATATGAGAGATTATTTGCTATTCGTATTAGGGATTAATACAGGATTGAGAATAAGTGATTTGCTGAAATTGAAGTATGAACATATTGTTTTAAGAAGTAAAATTAAATCAAATATTATTATTAAAGAAACTAAAACTGGGAAGATAAAGCAATTTCCAATAACCAGTTCAGCTAATGAAGCTATTAGAGAATACCTAGATTATATAAATAATGAGTATAAATATACAGATTATATTTTTTTGAATAAAACGACAAATAAACCAATAACTAGAGTTCAAGCTTATAGGATAATAAATAATGTTGCTAGGCAATCAGGCATAGAATGTCAGATAGGCACTCATACTTTGAGAAAAACCTTTGGGTATCACTTTTATAAGCAATATAAAGATGTGGCACTCCTGCAAGAAGTGTTTAATCATTCATCTCCATCAATTACTCTAAGATATATAGGCATAAATCAAGATAATATCAATAAAGCATATAGAAATTTCAGCTTATAAATGATGTAACAAAATATCTCTTTTGTTACATCATTTATTTGTAAAATTCCTGTAATTCATCTGCACAATTTGAGGAGTGAAAAATATTGCATAATATTTTACTAGAAAAACTGGCACAATTATCGTTTGACTTGGATATCACTAGCATTTTGTCAATCATAGATGATCTACGTGATTCTCCAGAGTTTATGGACTACTACGATCAACAAACAGGGATGATATTAATTACGGAAGTTATAGAAAAAGGCACATTTGACCACATTATTAACTGCCTAGATATAATTTATAAGTTAAAGCAACTAAATATATTTAAAAAATTTGACATCTTAGAAAAAAAGTTAATCGAAACAACTTTGTTTCATGATATAAGTAAAAACCAGCCAGTATTATCAGTTGGGCAAAAAGTCTTTGCTAATGAAGTTTTTGAAGATGGCACAATTCACGCAGAAAAAAGCGCGAAAAAAGCATTCGAAAAATACAATATATCTACAGACACTTATTACACTATTTTGTACCATCATCACGAGGAAAAGGAACTTCCCCTTAATAAACACACTGCCAATGAAAATTGGTTAATTACTTATAGGTTATTCAGAATAATTGACGGTCTATCTGCTGCTCTCACAAGAAGTAAAGCTTCTATACATATAGGTTTTGACAGCTATGGAATCTTTATAGATGAATCTACATCCAATATTAATTACAATGGTACATGGTATCACAATCTATACACTGGTCTAAAAAGCAAAGCTGTAAGTAATAATAACATTTTCAGCATAAAGCTTGGATAAGGTATAATCTATCATACTAAATATTATTTGAACATACTTTTTAAATAAAATGTATCCTTAAAAAGTTCTTATTAACGTAAATTCAAATAATCTATAGCTTTCTTGAGCATTAAAATAGCCTAGATAGTATAAGCTAGACTGTTTTGTATATGTAAATATTTACTAAATAATATTTGTCTTTTCATATTTACAAAATAAAGTAATCTTGATATCATTTTAATATGTGATTTTTGGATATATTTTCAACGTGTTTTTTCACATTATTGTATAGGAGACATGCCAATGTGTAATTTAGATACAATAAAAAAAGAGATTAATACAATTAGAACTACTTTAGATTTACTAATAAATAACAAGAAGGGTGATCTACTAGATAATGAAATTATATCTGTATCTCAGAAGCTTGATATATTAATTAATAAATACAATGAAGCATTTAAAAATATGAAAATAAGATAAAATATATTATCAAATTAATTCTTTCTAAGATCAACATTTTTTTCAAAATGTTGGTAATCCTTTACCGTTTTCCATTCACCACCCCATGCCCAGCCTCTATTTGTAAATGCCTTATAGCAAGCATCATCCTTTACTATCATTCCTTTTCTTACGTTACTTCTATCAACATATGTTTCTCCTTCTGCAGGTAAAATAACTTCTCCTTTTATATATGGATTTTGTATTGGATTAATATCTATTGCTAGTCCGTAACTATGCTTTGAAAGCTTATTAGTTCCAGCTACTACTCTAAAACAAAATGAAGAAGTATTGTTGTCCTCCATAGATAAATTATCGTCAGCGTTATATTCATCAATAATTTTTATCTTGTCAATCTGAAATTTAACTTCATACAATTCTTTAAAAATTTCTATGACTTCATTTGATACTTCCTTGTGAACAACTAGCTCTCCTAGATGCGCTTTATCATCAAAACCCCAATAGGTTACCTTTATATATCTCAAATCATCTAGTTTTACAGGTGCTTCCGTCTTCCATGACATACCATCTATTCTTCTTATATTTTCTTCTGTTAACCTATTGTTTGAAAATACAGGTACAATTTCTTCAGTTTTTTCTTTAAAAACACTTCTATCCTCATTCTTTGAATCTATAACATTATTAATTGTATTACTGTCCTTAGTTTGTTTCATATATAGTACAACAGATAATACCAATATAGCTACCATTATTAAAAATCTTGTAAATATCTTATTTGATCTCATTTTCTCACCCTCTCTGTTATTAATAATAATATCGTCTATAAACTTATATTTCTTTTGGGGTACTAAAAAAATTTATAGGCTATATCATTGATAATTAGATTAAGATCAATAATATAGCCTATCTTAATTAATAAATCTGTAAAAAAATATAAACAACTTTTAATCTTTTTACCTTTTCAAGCATTGTCACTTACTTTTCTATATATGCATCACGTAAGAATAAGTTTGCAACAGGACTCTTCCACCATCCTTTAACGTGGCTCTTCATCAAGTCTGGGTCTGTTGCATAGTAAATTGGAGAGATTGTGTATCTGCTCATCCATATATCTTCAGCCTCATGTAGAATCTTAGCTGCTTCTTTCTCATCTTGAGTAATCATTGCCTTTTTAACTAGCTCGTCAAAATCTTTATTTGTATATTGTGAATAGTTATTTCCACTACCCTCAATCCACATATCAAAGAATGTCATAGGATGCACGTAATCTGCTCCCCATCCAATTCTTCCAACCTGAAAGTTACCTTCTTCTAATGTAGCTAGATGAACTTTCCACTCTTGATTAACTAGCTCAACTTCAACGCCTAGATTTTTCTTCCACATTTCTTGAATAGCTTCAGCTATCTTTCTATGACGCTCAAGTGTATTATAATTAACTTTGATTGTTGGTAAACCTTCACCATTTGGATATCCGGCTTCTGCTAATAGTTTTTGAGCTTCTTCTACCTGTGCTGTTGGTTTAATATCATAGTCTCCCCCAGCCTTTCTGAATTCTTCTCCACCATAGATCAAACCGCTAGGAAGCATGCCTGACGCTGGTGTAGAGCTATCCATTGTTACTGTTTCAACTATAGCCTTTCTGTCTATTGCTAACGTAAACGCCTTTCTAACTTTTTCATTATCAAATGGCGGTGCACTGTTATTAAATACGTAGTAATACAAACTTAGATTAGGTAGTATATAAAACTCATCGCTTTCTGCTAACAGTCTTGGAATTTCAGCTACTGGAACGGTATCGCTACCATCTATGTCACCAGATTCAAATGCTGCTAACGCTGTAGACTCTTCATTGATTAAAGTCATAGTAAACTCATCGAGTTTAACATTTTCAGCATCCCAATAGTTTGGATTTTTGACCATTATTACCTTTTCATTATGCTTCCATTCCTTCACGTAAAATGGACCATTGCTTATAATCCCGTTGTCTGATAAGCCCCATCCTTCTGGATCTGCTTCAACTACATCCTGTCTAACTGGGTAGGTTGTAATAAAAGTACATAGTGATAGAAAATAGTTTACAGGCTTGTCGAGTTTTATTTTTAAAGTATACTCATCTACAGCCTCTATTCCAATCTCCTCAACACTAACTTCTCCAGTATTTGCAGCTTCTGCATTTAGCACTGGATATAGAAAATATGCATAATCTGCAGCAGTTTCTGGGTTTAATACTCTTCTCCATGAGTAAACAAAATCATTTGCTGTTACTGGTTTACCATCTGACCATTTTGCATCTTTTCTTAGATAGAAAATATATTCACTTCCATCCTCACTTATATCCCATTTTTCTGCTACACCTGGTTCAGGACTGCCCTCTTTGCTTACTCTAGTTAGCCCTTCACTAGTATTACCAAGAATATTGATTCCAACATTTTCTGTAGCCTTTCCTGGGTCTAGAGTCTCTGGTTCGTCACCCATGTTATAGGTAAGTACCTGTGGCACATCCTTAGTCTCTTCCTGCTGTTCTTCTTGTTGTGTACTCTCTTCTTCAGTTGTTTGCTGTTCAGTTTCATTAGCTGGAGCTGGCTCGTCGCGACCACATGCAGCAAAAGCAGTCAACATTAGAGCTAAGATTAGCAACAACGATAATGCTTTTTTAATCATAAACAATATCCCCCTTTTAATTTCTTTTTTATTAATAAAGCTTTATGCTTTATCAAACACTTTATCTATCTACCAGCTATATGACACGCAACAAAATGCTCTGTTCCAATGTTAGCAAGCTGTGGTTCCTCTTCTTTGCATATATCCATTGCGTATTTGCATCTTGTTCTGAATCTACACCCTGAAGGTGGATTTATTGGACTTGGAACATCTCCTTCTAGCACTACAGTCTGTCTTTTTGCAGTTATATCTGGATCTGGTATTGGAATCGCTGACAACAATGCTTGAGTATAAGGGTGTATTGGGCTTTCATAAAGTTCGTGACTTGACGCTATCTCTACCATTTTCCCAAGATACATTACACCGATTCTGTCTGATATATGTTTTACCATTGATAAATCATGTGCTACAAACAGATAGGTAAGTCCTAAATCTTTTTGTAAATCTTCAAGCATATTTACAACCTGCGCCTGTATAGATACATCTAATGCTGATATTGGCTCATCGCACACTATAAAGCTCGGTCCAACTGCTAATGCTCTTGCTATACCTATACGTTGTCTTTGGCCCCCACTGAACTCATGTGGAAATCTATTAGCATGATCTTTACTTAACCCAACCCTGTGTAGAAGCTCATATACTAATTCTTGTCTTTCCTTCCCACTTGCAATATTATGTATTTCTAAAGGTTCTCCTATAATATCACTAACTGTCATTCTCGAATTTAACGAAGCATATGGATCTTGAAAAATCATTTGGAACTCTTTTCTAAGATATTTTAAATCACGTTCCTTTGCCTTACCAATTTCTTTTCCATTAAAGTACACTTCTCCATCTGTAATGTCATACAGTCTTATTATGCACCTGCCTGTAGTTGTTTTGCCGCAGCCAGACTCTCCAACAAGGCCAAAGGTTTCTCCTTTCTTAATATCAAAACTTATATCATCAACTGCTTTAGTATAAAGAATATTTTTACCGAAAAATCCTCTTTTTGCAGGAAAGTACTTTTTAAGATTTTTTACTCGAAGTAGTGTTGCTTCATTAGACTTAGACATTACACAACCCCCTTCTTCACACCTGTATCTAACTCAACCCTCGGTGCATCTTGATGTAATAGCCAGCACATAGCCTTATGAGTTTCATCAATATAATAAAACTGTGGTAACCTTTCACTACATATTTTCATTGCATAAGAGCATCTTTCAACAAATGGACACCCCTTTGGTGGTTTCAATAAATCAGGTGGTGAACCAGGTATAGGAATAAGCCTCTTCTTTTGCCCTAAATCAAGCCTTGGTATAGACTTTAGTAAACCCATGGTATATGGATGCTTAGGATTGTAAAATATATCTCTTGAAGTACCCTCTTCCATAATTAGTCCACCATACATAACAACAATTCTTGAGCATACATCTGCAACCACACCTAAATCATGAGTTATAAGAATAATTGAAGTATCTATCTTTTCCTTTAGCTCTTTCATTAGCTTTAATATTTGATCCTGAATAGTAACATCTAGTGCCGTAGTCGGTTCATCAGCTATTAATAAATCTGGCTGACATGATAAAGCTATAGCTATCATAGCTCTTTGTCTCATACCCCCACTGAATTCATGGGGATAGCTGTTAATTCTTTTCTCTGGAGATGGTATACCAACAAGCTTTAGCATTTCACCAGCTCTTTTTCCAGCTTCTTTTCTGCTAAGTTTTTGGTGCCTTACTATTGCTTCGACTATCTGGTTACCTATTGTATATACTGGATTTAGAGATGTCATAGGATCTTGAAATATCATGGCTATTTCATTACCTCTTATCTTCAACATTTCTTTATTTGGGAAATTAACTATATCCTGTCCTTTAAATATGATTTCTCCATCTACAATTTTACCTGGGTATTGAAGAAGCTTCATAACAGATAGGGCAGTAACGCTCTTTCCACTACCTGACTCTCCAACTATGCCTATAGCTTCTCCTTTCTTAAGACTAAAGCTAACTCCACGAACCGCTTGAACTTCTCCTAGATGAGTAAAAAAGGAGGTTTTTAGATTATTTACTTCTAATAGTTTTTCTCTCATATTTTCACCTCATTTCTATTTACGTAATCGAGGGTCTAGGGCATCTCTTAAGCCATCACCCAAGAAGTTAAATGCTAACATTGTAATACATATTGCAATAGCTGGAGAAAATAATTGATGCGGATATGAACGTAACGCACCTAGAGCATCATTAGCTAACGTTCCCCATGAAGCTTTTGGTGCTGAAACTCCTAACCCTATAAAGCTTAAAAATGCTTCAACAAATATTGCTGTTGGAATCATCATCATCATAGAAACTATTATAGGACCCATAGCATTTGGAAGCAGATGTCTTATTAAGATTCTGAAATGGCTCGCTCCAATAGTCTTGGCTGCTAATACAAATTCTTGCTCTTTTAAACTTAACACCTGTCCTCTGACTATTCTTGCCATGTTTACCCAAAAAACTGAGCCTAGAGCTATAATTATAGGTTTAAGTCCAGAGCCCAGCACTACCATTAATAAAATCACATAAAGCATCAATGGAATAGTGCTAATAATATCAACAATTCGCATCATTATATTATCAATCCTTCCGCCCGCATATCCAGCTATTCCTCCATATAGTATTCCAATAAAAAAGTTTACAAAAGTAGCTATAAATGCGATTAACAGTGATATCCTCGCACCATGAATAACTCTTGTCAGCATATCTCTGCCAAGATCATCTGAGCCTAAAATATAAGTTTTGTTCCATACTTTTTTGTAATATGAATACTGTTCTTTATTTTCATTTAGCAACTTAAATGGTTTCTGACTAAAATCTAGAATAACTTTATTTCCATCTACTTCATAAACCTTAAGCTTTTGTGTAAGGTTTTGTTCAATAGGGCTCAAAAACTGCAAAACCTCTCCTTTTTTTGTTACTTCGTAAAGCCTAAGGCCATTAGCTAAATGTACAAAACTATTATCTGAAATTTTATGCAGGTCTAATTTAGGAGTCAGACTTGCATACTCTAACGTCTGATCAGAATAGCTATATTTTGAAAAAAATGGACCAAATACAGCAATTAATATCAATAAAATGACTACAACAAGTCCAACCATAGCTAACTTATTCTGCCTTAATCTTCTCCATGCATCTTGGAAATAAGTGAGGCTTTTTCTAGAAATAGCTTCATTATCCTTTTCAGTTTCGCTAAGTCTCTCCCACATTTCCTTTGGTATAACTTCATCAGTAGCTTTTGAGTTGTTCATATACTTCCCTCCTTTATTCATCGAGTTTGATTCTTGGATCAACTAGAATATAAATAATATCAACTACTAGTACCATAATGACTAAAAACGTGGCGAAGAATATAGTCATCCCCATGATAGTAGTATAATCTCTATTTGTAATGCTCTGAACAAAATGCCTACCCATTCCAGGTAGCGCAAATATCCTTTCAATAACAAAGGAACCGGTAAGAATATTTGCAACCAATGGTCCTACATAAGTTATAACAGGTAAAATTGAATTTCTTAATGAATGCTTTGTTATTACATTCCATTCTGGTAATCCTTTAGCCCTTGCAGTCCTAATATAATCCTGTTGCATAACCTCAAGCATACTAGATCTAGTGAGTCTTGCAACAAATGAAAGTGAGAATCCGGATAAAGCGATAACTGGTAGTATATATCCCTTCCAGCTATCTATGCCAAATGCAGGGAGTATATTTATCTTGATTGCGAAGAAGTAAATTAAAGCAGTAGCTATAACAAATGGAGGTATTGTTATACCAAGTGTGGCCATGAACATTACAATATAGTCTTGCCATTTATTCTGCTTTAATGCTGACAGTATTCCAAAAGGTACACCTAAAGATAATGTTAGAAGGACAGAGATAATACCAATTTTGGCCGACGTTGGAAATCCATTTTTTATAAGTCTGTTAACTGACATACCTTCGTACTGAAACGACGGTCCTAGGTCAAGTGTCACAACACGTTTTAGATAGTCTATGTACTGTTTTGGCAATGGATCATCTAGATTGTATTTCTCCATTAGTGCTTGTTCTATTGCTGGTGGCACTTTTTTTTCTTTAGTAAAAGGACCTCCTGGTATAGCATGCATTAAAAAGAAAGTTAATGTTATTACTAAAAAAACAGTTACAATGATTGATATAACTCTCTTAGCTAAAAACCTTCCCAAGCATAACACCTCTTTCATAATTATATTTACTTTGTATACAACTTATATTTATCTTTATTCAGTATATTCTGAATATTATTTAAATATGAAACTGATATAACCAAGCCCTGTACAAATTAATATGGATATGGCTAAAATTACAGTTTTCATATGTATTCTAGTAAATATTAACTTTTATTAAATAATATTAAAAAAAATAAATAAAAAAGCTGTAGTATAAAATACCACAGCCTAGTTATATTCGATATTATATTTTTTGATTTTTCTATATAAGGTCGCTATGCTTATCCCAAGTATCTCTGAACACTTTTTAACTGCAAGTGAATCGTCTCCATAGTACTTAAGAATTTTCTCTATTTCTTCCTTTTCTAATTGCTCTAATGTTTTAAAGCTAGAATCTATTGGTTTGGTAAGTCCTATGGAGCTTTTTATTTTAGGAGGTATACTTTTCATAGTTATAATATCACTTGCCTCCATATTTATTGCATATTCTATTGCATTTTCCATTTCCCTAATATTGCCCTTCCAGTTATATTTTTTAAATATATCCACTACCTCATCTGTAAAGTCTTTCTTGTTTTTAAGCAATATTTTATTATATTTCTTTAGCAAATAATCCATAAGAAGCTTAATATCTTTTTGGCGCTCCCTTATAGGAGGTATATATAAAGGTATGACGTTCAATCTATAGAATAAATCTCCACGAAATTGTTTTGAGTCAACAAGCTCCTCAAGATCCTTATGAGTAGCAGAAATAATACGTATGTCAACAGGTATAACACCATTTCCTCCTACTCTTTCAATATACCTTTCCTGTAGTACTCTCAACAGTTTTGCTTGTAGGTGTACAGGCATATCTCCTATTTCATCTAAAAAAATAGTTCCTCCAGATGCCAGCTCAAACTTTCCTGCCTTTCCGCAACTCCTAGCACCTGTAAAAGCTCCTTCTTCATATCCAAATAGCTCACTTTCTAACAATCCTTCTGGTATAGCAGCACAATTAATTGCGACAAAAGGATTATCTTTCCTGATGCTGCAATTGTGTATAGCTCTAGCAAATAATTCTTTACCAGTACCACTTTCTCCATAAAGCATAACATTCGAAGAAGTATCTGCACATTTTCTTGCTTGTTCCTTAACCTTCATTATAGAAGGGTCGCATCCAACTATATCTTCAAATGTTATGTCATGGAAATAGTTCCAGCTTAACCTAGCTTTCCTTATCTGTTCCTCGAACTTACCCGCAACTAAATCAGCCATTCTATATGCAAAGTTTAATACTACGTTCTGTTTATTGAACATAATGTTTTTTTCTTCTTCGTTAAAAGCTACAAACCCAATAACTCCTATAGTGTCATTACATACTTTGATAGGACAGCAAATATCAAATATTTCTTCACACACAATTTTTTCGCTACAATGTCTACAGCTTGCATTAGTCCCTTTCTCACCCATAATATGGTGATTTCCCATCTCTAGTACCTTAGAGTACATTGACTTTTTATCTATCTTAGAGCCAACTTTCAGTTCAAATCTTCCTGTTCCAGCGACTCTTGTACCATCACAATCAATAACTGTAACATCTACATTTAATATCTGTGAAATATTATTAGAAATGTCTTGAACATAGTCCTTAATATTTACTAATTTCACAGTAAACACTCCTTAGTATTACATTCAATATAAACATTCTTTTTATTACTCATCTTTGAGCTCTTTTAAATCAGGCTCTCCAAATATGATTCTTTCGTCATCATCATCATTTACTACTAAGCATGGAAGCCCTACTCTGCCTGCTTTTCTGACTTCTTCAAACTCTGGTCTGCTATCTCTATATTTAAGGAATCTCTTCAAATTTAGCATTCCATCAGTAATATCAATATATAAGAATTGTATATTATTTTCTGAAAGTAACTCTTTCACTGGAGCACATCCTGGTCAATGTTTGCTTCCAAATAAAATTATCTTCTTCATTTATCTCTCTCCTTTTAGTTTTTATTATTCTAATAAAAGCCTTATCCTTATTATATTTCAACTTAAACAAATTTAACAGGCTTTCATTGATATGTTAACATGAAATATTGTTTAATACGTCAACTAAACTGCTATCGAGTTCTTTTAACCCATTTTTAGATATTACACTTATATTAGCGATACTGTCTTCTACTTTGTCTAGGTTTATACCGTCATGATCCTCAATCTTTATCCCCTCCAAAGACATAACTGCTAATTCTACTGCAGACTGAACGCAAGTCGACACCTTAAAAGCACAGCTTTTTTTCGCTCCATCACAAATCAAACCAAATAAAGATACTAGTGTCATATTAACAGCATTATTAACATTTTCATATTCTCCATGAAGTAAATATGCACATCCAGCACTGGCACCTGCACCTGCTGACACTCCACAGCCACATGTAGGAGTTAATCTACCTGTTTTGCTCTTAATATATAAAGCTACAAGGTAGGATAGAGTAACAGCTCTGATAATCTCTTCTTCAGATGACTTTTTATATTTACCTACGGTTACAACCGGCAATGTAGCCACTAGTCCCTGATTTCCACTACCGCCTAATGACATAACTGGAAATACTATACCTTTCATTCTTAAGTATACTGCTATAGAAGTCACAGATTTAACATATAAGCTAATTGTACTATCATCAATATCTTCACTTTTTCCCATTAGCTTTTCTTGGAATTCAACAAATTGATCTTTGTTCTTTAAGCCTTCGGTAAAGAAATTATAGTTCATTCTCATGGCATCTCTAACTATATCAAGTAGGTCTATAGGTACTTTGTCTGCAAATTCATAAAAATCCTTAAAACTGTAATTCTCAAGTGTATTCATTGCGCATGTTGAAACTTCTTGACATCCCTTATTGTTAAATATCACTTTATCATCTATTATAATCTGGGTAATGTTGCTGTGGCTATCTTTGATAACACAAGTAACTTTATTTTCTTTTCCTTCTACTATAGCTCTAATTTCTAGTCCATTAAAATCTTTTCTTAACTCTAAATTAATTGTATCATCTGAAACAATCCTCTTTGAATCATCTATGTCATTAACATCAATGTGTGATAAGATATTGAGATCTTTAGGTTGATCTCTTTTCAAATACCCAAGTGCAGCAGCAAGCTCTAATCCTGTTCCAAATCCTCCTGGTATTCCTACTTTTTTTCCGTTCTTAAATACATTTTTATCGACCTCAACAGTTATTTTAACAGCCTCTCCTTTTAAATGTTCGGCTGCTACTGCTACTGCTAGTGCTACCGCTACAGGTTCTGTACATCCTGTTGCCGGTTTAAGTTCAGACTCAAGTATTTCCATTAGATTAATGAATTTGTCTGACAGTGGCTTCTGCTTATATAGTTTCATCTCTCATCTCGCCTCCATTGTAAAAATTGTATTTCCGCTATAGGTGATGTCACTATATACGTAAGCAATTACCATGCCAAAAACAAAATAATTCCTAAAATGTGTATATATTAGGATTTATCTTAATAGCAAAAAATGTTCTTAATATCAACTTTATCAATTTGAGACAAATATAATTCTATTTTGATAATGAGAAGAGCAATAACAATAAAAAGTGTAACTCTTATATAAAGTCAAAATATATAGAAGAGTTACACGTGATTATAAAATTAAATTTAATTCATTTTGAAGTTGCTTCTCTTGATGCTGAGCCTTACAGCATTATATAAAATCATTCCTACGACTGTGTTAATCAGTGCTGCTGGTAATACTATAGATATTAACAGTACATTGAAGCTTCCTGGAAGTCCTGCAATAATTGCTGCTGAAGACAGAAATACTACTCCACTTATTACTGTTCCTGCAAATATGGCTATTATCATTAATAACTGTTCTTTAACACGTTCAGTAAGCGCTCTTATAGTTAAATATATTATAGTTGTTGTAATTATCTTATCTATTAAATTTGGTAGCTGACCTGCTGGAAATCCAGTTGTAAGTGCGGAAAACATACCTATAGTTAAACCTGCTGTTATACAAGACTTATAATCTTCATTAAATAATATTACTATGAAAAGCATAACTAATGAAAAGTCTGGCTTCATGCCTAGCACTAGAGGTGGGGTGATTTGATGTAAAAGAACTCCTATAGCAAGTAATAATGAATTTAGTACAAATTTTTTCATTTTCATAAAAAACACTCTCCTTCAATTTGTTATTATTTATTTTTCTTTCATTCTTTAAAGCTCTTCACATCACAATCACTCCCTTCTATATCTAATAAAATCAAAAACAAAAAACTCCGTCCTAAAAAATAGGACGGAGTAATATCCGCGGTACCACCTAAGTTGTGTAAAATACACCTCTCTTTCAGGTACTAACATACCCTATCCACTGTAACGTGTGGCTCACGGTAATGCTAATATGATATAATCATTTCACATTACTCCTCAAGGGCCCATTTGCTGAATATTGTCGTGCCAGATTTCCACCACCACCAGCTCTCTATAACTAAATACACAACTACTCTTCCCTATCAACGGATACATTTAAATTATTCATATAATATCACTATATATTAGTATTGTCAATTATTAATTTTTGTATAAATACATTTAGTTTCATGAATTTTAAGCTTTTTAAACTAACTGATCTATTTGGCATTTAGTATATATTATGATAAAATTACGTTGCTTACACTAATATTGCTATAAGGAGAGTCTAATAATATGATGAAAATAGGTTCGCGTAATCTTAAAACAGCAATTTCAGTATTTATATGCATAATAGTATTTCAATTATTGAAAAGGCCCTATCCATTTTACGCATGCATAGCTGCTGTAATTTGTATGCAAAATTCGGTGCATAATTCCTTTGTTGCAGGGAAAAATAGAATGATTGGTACTATTATAGGAGCTGTTGTAGGAATTATGTTTTCAATATTTATAGGACAAAACGCTATAGTTACTGGATTAGGAATCGTGCTTGTTATCTATCTATGTAACTTTTTTAATTATGATGGTTCAGTATCAATAGCTTGTGTGGTATTTTTAGCTATAATGACTAATCTTAAAGAGGGAACATCATATATGTATGCTATAAACAGAGTATTTGATACTTTTGTAGGAATTATTGTGGCTATATTAGTTAATAAATACATTAACTTTAGTAAACTTGATGCAGAATAGTAAAAAAAGCCTCACCATATTCGCACAGAATATGTGTAGAAGCTTTTTAGTTATATTACCTTAAATATATTACTATAGCTGGTTGCACCAGCCTTTGCGACACGGCTTCATACAGCAATTTTTATGGTCTATACATAGTACATTTTCAGAGTTACAACTAGGACATATGTGCGCATCTTTTTCGAAGGCTTCATCAAATTCTTTTCCACAGTCGTTACACTTATATTTACAAATATTAAGGGTATAATTGCCACCTTGTATATCAATAGCCTTTCCTGCTGTTAAAGCTTCAGCTATTTTTTTTCTAGCTTCCTCGATTATGAGCTGGAAAGTTTGCCTAGATATATGCATTTTTTCAGCACAATCTTCCTGTGATAAGTTTTCTAAATCTTTTAATCTAATGGCTTCCAGTTCCTCCAGCTTAAGAGTTACTTTCTCTAATTGGCATTTTCCTTTTCCTAATGGAACAAAATATGTGTTTTCTGGAACAAATGATATTTTTCTAAGCTTTGTTGGTCTTGGCATAATTTCACCTCTTACAATCTTTACATATACCGTTCATTGTAATAGTCAGGTCTTTGACTTCAACATCATATAAAGTTTCGGTATAATCACGTAAAGCTATTACTTTTAACCCTAGTTTAATATTATCACAATCATATACTGTTCCACAAATATCACATTTAAAATGAATATGCATACATTTTTCACCGAACATCTTTAACTCATAATATCTAGTTTTTGCTATAGTTATTTCTTTAATTATTTCACTTTCTTTAAGCATTTCTATAGTTCTATAAACTGTAGCAATTCCTATTCCTTTATCTTTTACTAGATCATATACATCTTCGGGTTTTAGATGTTCTTGGCTTTTGATGAATATGGAGAGTATTTCTTTTCTCTGATATGTTAACCTAATTCCTTTTCTTCTCAAAACATCATATAATTTTTCAGCTTTGTTTTTCATCCACACCACCTTGATCTAATCTTCTTTTATAATCATAGATTGCTTTTCTTAGAGCAGTAGCACCAAGAACAGAGCAATGGTGCTTTTCTTCAGGAAGCCCATCTAGAGCTTCAATTATGTTTTTGTCTGTGATAGTATAGGCCTCTAATATATGTTTTCCTTTAGCAAGCTCCGTAGTTATACTACTTGTAGCAATGGCGCCACCACAGCCCTGTACTTGAAATTTAATATCTTCGATAACTCCAACATTTCTAGGATTCATAAAATGATCTATAACTTTTTCTGAATACATTTGTTTTATCATTCCTTTCAGCATTTAAATATAATGATATGAAATAAAAGCAGAATGAAATCATTCTGCTTAGTCGTTGCAATGTCCCTCATGGGCATGTTCTTCACATACACTCCCTGTAGACTTCAAATCATTGTTTATATATCTTTGTATAGTATCATCAACACTACCTTGCGCCCCAACAACAACTGAAATATTATTTTGCTGGAAAAGCTCTTGTGCAGTAGCTCCCATCCCTCCAGCTATTATTACATTTATGTTGTTTTCAGCTAGATAAACCGGTAAAAATCCTGGCTTATGTCCCGGGTTATGCAAAAAAATACGATTTTTAATTTCATTATTTTCAACTTCAAAGACCTCAAAACCCTCACAATGTCCAAAATGACCTGAAACATAATTATTATCCTTTGCAATAGCTATTCTCATTTCAAAATTCCTCCCTTATTATTTTTATTTAAGTTTAGTTTTTGCCACATTTTTTTTATTTCTTTTCCTGCAGGACTATCAGCATAGCAAACTACTGGAGTTGATTCATTGATAGCTTTTTCCACTAGACTATCAAATGGTATCATTCCAATTATCTCTACAGAATTCTCTTTGCAGAAGATTTGTATTTCATTAGTTATTTCCTCATTTATATCATATTTGTTTATACAAACAAAAGGCTTTATATCGAAAAAATCAACAACAGAAAGAACACGAACAAAATCCTCTAGACCTGATTGAGTAGGTTCTACAACAAGCAACGCTGCATTACAGCCTGCCACAGATGCCATTACTGCACATCCAACACCAGGAGAGCCATCTAATATTGTCCACTTGTCTTCGACTTTGTACTTCAAAGCATTTTTTCTTACTTCTGTTACTAGTTTCCCGGATCCTTCTGCACCTGGTTTCATTTCTGCTCTAGAAAGAATACCTTTATCAGTCTGAGTTATGATAGTATTTCCTGTAACTTCATCTGCTAAAGAAATAGCATCAAACATACAAACAACTGAACATGCAGCACACCCTTCACATTTTAACTCATCTATTTCAAAATTACTTATTGCATCAAATCTACAGACATTTTCGCAGGCTCCACATTGAGTGCATTTTTCCATATTGATATGCGCTACCTTTGCACCAATAAATAAGTTTGATTCAACATCTTTGCCTCCTAGCATCATATGCAAATTAGATGCATCAACATCACAGTCAATATTTGTACCCATCTCATTCAAGTAAGAAAAACATGCTGCAACGGTTGTTTTCCCTGTTCCACCCTTGCCACTTATAACTACTAATTGCATATATTCACCTCCTGGAGATTTGAGGCTATATCTTCAAAGATAAGTTTAAATGATTCATCTTCTTCTATTAGAAGTTTTCCATTAGAGTAATGTACTGCAATTTTTTTATCAAAAGGTATAGTACCCAAAATAGTTATATTCTCTTGGTCACAATATCTTGAAGTTAGATTGTCATCTTCAGTTACTCGGTTAATTATAACGCCAAATGGTATGTTCATTTTTCTAACAAGGTCTACTGCAATTTTTAAGTCATGAAGTCCAAAAGCTGTAGGTTCAGTTACAAGAATTGCGTAATCCACATCCTGTACTGCCTTTACAACATTACATGAACTTCCAGGTGAACAATCAATAATTGTAGTACTATTGCCAATTAAGCGCTTTAATTGACTGATAATAGGACCTGCCATTGGTTCTCCGATATTTAACGTTCCGCTAAAAAATTCGTTATCTTCATATTTCCCTATATCTATTTTTCCTACTGTTCTACCCTGCTCAGTTATTGCATTTACAGGACATACTATTGTGCAAGCTCCACATCCATGACATAGCTTTTCAAATAGCATAACATTTTGCTTAACTAATGCTAATGCATTAAACTGACATATGTTAACACATTTTTTGCATCCAGTACATTTATTCTCATCTATTATGGGAATAGGAATTTTTACATCTTTTGTTTCAGTGATATTAGGCTTTAAGAAAATGGCTCCATTAGGTTCTTCTACATCGCAATCTACATACCTACAACCCATTAGTCTTGCTAAATTTGTTGATACTGTAGTTTTTCCAGTGCCTCCTTTACCACTTAAAATAGCAATTTGCATTACATCATCCCCTTTTGTGACGATTTCCTAGTCCGGCATGAGAAGGTCCTGGATTATCAATAGTGCTTAGTTTATTTTCCAAAAAAAATTGTACCTGTTGTTCAACAGTATTCCCAATGAATTGATATATGGTTACATCTGCTGCATTTAAAATCTTCATGGCATTTGGGCCTACATTACCTGTTATTACAACATCTACTTTTTCATCTATGATATTTTGAGATGCAGATAAGCCGGCACCTTGAGCTTCATTCACAGCACTATTTTTTATAAAACTAAAAGCATTTGTATTAGTATCATAGATAGCAAAATATGAACATCTTCCAAATCTTTTGTCAACTAATGCACTTTTATCATTAGATGTACTAGAAATACAAAGTTTCATTATTTTAAGCCTCCTAAAGTCTGATTAATTTTTTTAGAAAAGTCCTCCTTAAAATCTTTGTTATATTTCTCATATAGCTCTATTTTGCCTTCATCACATAGGGATACAAAGTCAGAATCAATAGGCATTTTAGCTATAAGCTTTATTCCCATTTCTTCTGATATAGCCTCTACTCTGCTTTCTCCAAAAACATTTAATGGCTCATTGCAGTGAGGGCATATAAAGTAGCTCATGTTTTCAACGATTCCTAATATAGGTTTATTCATTGATTTTGCCATATTAATAGATTTTGTAACTATTAGCTTTACTAAGTCTTGTGGAGAAGAAACAACGATGATTCCATCAATAGGCAATGATTGCATAATAGTAAGAGGAACATCTCCAGTTCCAGGAGGCATGTCAATTAGAAGATAATCTAATTCACCCCATGTTACATCAGTATAAAATTGTTTTACTGTGCCTCCAATTAGTGGTCCTCTCCATACTACAGGTTTATCTTCTTGTTCTATTAAAAGGTTAATAGACATAACTTTTATTCCAGTAGCTGTTTCTACAGGTATGATTCCATTACCATCTGATACAGCTCTTTTATTATTTATACCGAATACTTTTGGAATACTTGGTCCTGTAATATCAGCATCAAGAATACCTACTTTATAGCCTTGACTTTTAAGAGCTATTGCCATTAGCGAGGTAACAGAAGACTTTCCTACACCACCTTTCCCACTCATAACTGCAACTATTTTTTTTATGTCGGTAAATTCATTTGTTTTTTCTACTTCTATATGCATTTTTTATCCCTCCGAAATAGTTATTGGCATTTGCTATTTATATTATACTCCTATAAATAGCAAATGCCAATAACTATTTTAAAAAAATTTAAAATTTATTTTTAAACAAAATAATTATTATATTCACAAAAAAATTCTTGACTCAAATACATATCCATGATACACTGGTTTCAATATTTTTATAAAGGAAGGTATTAGATATGAAAAACTTAGCAATCATAAACTTACAATTTGTCTTTAGTAGCCAATTTAGATAGGGTTTGTTCCTAGTTATGTCTTAACATAGGTACAAACCCAGCAACGCTTTAATAAAAAGGGTTTGTATCTATGTTGGCTATTAATAAATGTTTTTCATATTAATATAAAGAGAGCCACATAGATAATCTATGTGGCTTTTATGTTTTCGTATATCTATTTCTATAGCCACATGGAATCCATGTGGTTTCTTTTATTTCAATTAAAATATTATAAAAGGAGAGATTTATATGAAAAAGTTATTCGCAGGAGTATTGATGGTTATGGTTATGGTGACTGGGTGTGGTAAAACAACAAGTAATGATAAGGTAATTAACATAGGCATAAGTCAGATAGTAGAATATGTCGCGCTTGATCAAAGTAGAGAAGGTTTCATTAAGGCTTTAGAAGATAACGGATATAAAAATGGAGAAAATTTAAATATTAATTATCAAAATGCACAGGGCGATATTGCTATGGCTCAAACAATCGGTGAAAAATTCGCATCAGAAAAAAAGGATTTAATTTTTGCAATCGCTACTGGTTCTGCACAAGGAGCATATAATGCTACAAAAGATATTCCAATTATAATCACTGCAGTAACTGACCCTGTAGAAACAGGCATAGCAAAATCTTTAGATAAACCTGACACTAATGTTTCTGGAACTTCAGACTATTTACCAGTAAAAAAACAACTTGAGTTAATTGAAAAACTTGTTCCAAGTGCTAAGAAAATCGGTGTAATCTATAACACAAGTGAAATAAACTCTGAAGTTCAGATAAATGAACTAAAAAAAGCAGCAAATGGATATGAAATAATTACAACTGGAGTTTCAAATACTAACGAAGTTGATAATGCCATAAAAAGCCTTGTAAGTAAAATAGATGTGCTATATGTACCTACTGACCAATTAGTAGTCTCTTCCATGCCTATCATAACTAAAAACGCACTAGAAGCGCAAATTCCTGTAATAGCAGCAGAAAAAGGTTCTGTAGAAGCTGGTGCATTAGCTACTGTGGGAATTAACTACTATAACCTAGGTTATGAAGCTGGTAAAATGGCTGTAGAAGTATTAAAAGGAAAAGATATATCTGAAATACCTATAAAAATATCAGATGAAACAAATATTTATATCAACGAAGATACTTTGAATAAGCTTGGTATTTCAAAGCCTTCACTTGAAAATGTTGAGTATATTAAATAATAGTTATTTCATAAATATACAATCCACTAGTATGATTAGAGAATTTTCCAATCATACTAGTGGGGAATTTTTTAAAGATTACTGATTTTTATCTGAAGTACAAATTATGCAATTTCTCAACTCCATCTATCAACCTAGGTCCTGGTCTGCATAGTGTATCACAAGAGATTGGAAAGACCCTTCCTTTTTTAACTGCTGTTATCTCTTCCCACTCATTATCTAAAATGTCATCGACTGTTCTTTGACATATTGGACTATTTACATTACATCCTTTACATCTTGGCTTCGGCGTCTGCCCTCTCTCTACTCCACAAAATAATATTATTTCTGGATCAAACTCTTTTATCTGGTCTAACGTAACCTTAATATACGAATCATTTGAATTAAAATCCATTAGCTTGGCTCCAGCTGAGCTTAGGGCATCGTATTGAAATGACCCTATTCCTGGTGTTATAAAAGGATTTGTATTCATCAGTCTAAAAACTCGCGGTCTCCTATCAATACGAATTCGATTCAAGTTTTCGACTCTCTTTCTAAGAGACTCTATAAGCGTCTGAACTTGATCTTCTTTGTCACAAACTTTTCCTATTTCATACATACTATTAAAAACTTCTTCTAAATTTGAATTGGTAAATGCAATAATTTCAATATTGTTTTTAATTAGTTCATCTATAGTCTTTTTGTGTACTGATTTATCAGCTAAAACAACATCTGGATTAATCGTAAGTATTTTTTCTAATTCTGGTTTGCCAAATGTTCCAATTTTCTCTTTATTTACAGCTTCCCTAGGGTAATTACAGTGTTCTGTAACACCTACAAGCTGTTCTTCTAGTCCTAAATAGTAAATAATCTCAGTAATAGAAGGGACTAATGAAATAATTTTTTTTCTTTGAACTGACTCCATAATTGACTTCCTCCTTTTACTTATTATAACACTAATAAGTAGTACTATTTGATATGTAAGAAAACGAAAAGGATCTCAATATTGAGATCCTTTTCGTCTTTATATACTGAATAAGAACAAACACTATTTATCTTGCATAAAAACGTAGCCATATGACTTTGAAGGATTAAAGGTTTCTTTTATAGTTCTCGGATTTATCCATCTCATCATATTTAACTTGCTTCCTGCTTTATCATTTGTTCCTGAGCTTCTTGCCCCTCCAAAGGGTTGTTGTCCAACTACTGCTCCAGTAGGTTTATCATTTATATAAAAGTTTCCAGCTGTATAACCTAATAGACGCTCCATTGTAAGTATTGCACTTCTATCCTGAGCAAAAACTGCACCTGTCAATCCATACTGAGAAGTAGTATCACAAATCGCTAAAGTTTCTTCAAATTTTTCATCTTCGTAAATATATAAAGTAAGAACAGGTCCAAATATTTCTTCACTCATGGTTTTAAATTTAGGATTACTAGTTACAATTATTGTCGGTTCAATAAAATATCCAATAGAATCATCACATTTTCCACCATAGAGTATATCAGCATCAGAAGCATCTTCTGCGTATTCTATATATGATTTAATATTGTTAAAAGCCTTCTTATCGATTACAGCACCCATAAAGTTAGTAAAATCTTCAACACTACCTATTTTTATGGTCTTCATTTCTTCTAATATTTTTTCTCTTAAATCTGTCCACATGCTTTTGGGAATATATGCCCTAGAAGCTGCTGAGCATTTTTGCCCCTGATATTCAAAAGCCCCTCGAATCAATGCAGTAGTCAAAGCATTAATATCAGCGGATTTATGTACAAATATAAAATCTTTACCTCCTGTTTCTCCTACAAGTCTAGGATAGCTTTTATACTTATCAAGATTATCAGCCACTTGTTTCCACATTGTGTTAAAGACCTTTGTTGAGCCCGTAAAATGGATACCTGCAAGGTGCTCACTATCCATCATGTACTTTGCAATATCATTTCCACTGCTAGGAATGAAATTTATCACTCCATCTGGCAGCCCAGCTTCTTGAAGAAGCTTCATTACAAAATAATTAGAATATACGGCTGTTGACGCTGGCTTCCAATTAACTACATTTCCAAGAATAGCAGGTGCCACTGCAAGATTGCCTCCAATAGCAGTGAAATTAAATGGAGTTATTGCTAGTACAAACCCTTCAAGTGGTCTATAGTCTATTCTATTCCATATCTCTTTAGTCGATATAGGTTGGTCTTCATATATGCTTTGAGCAAAATACACATTAAATCTTAGAAAGTCAATTAATTCACATGCTGAATCAATTTCTGCTTGATAAGCAGTTTTACTTTGACCTAACATTGTGGCAGCATTCATAGTGGCTCTCCAAGGGCCTGATATTAATTCAGCTGCTTTAAGAAAAATTGAGGATCTATGCTCCCAAGACATTTCCTGCCAATTTTTCTTGGCTTCAAAAGAAGCTGCTATGGCCATCTCCAATTCTTTCTTTCCAGCAATATGGTATTTAGCAAGTATATGCTTATGCTCATGAGGAATAGTACAATATCCTATATTCCCTGTTTTTACCTCTTTTCCTCCTATAATAAGAGGAATCTCGATCTCTTGGTTTTTAAGCTCCATTAGTTTTACTTTAAGCTTAGCTCTTTCTTCACTATCTGGTGCGTACTCCCTTACAATCTCATTAGCTGGTTCTTTGATTTTAAAGAAACCATTGCTCATTTTTTATACCCCCTTTATCAATCTAGAAATCGACTATTGGAAGGTATTCCCATAGAGTTATTTTCTATATACATTAGTAAGCAGAATGCATGATACTTTATTTCAAAATTCTACTCATAAAAACAATATCACAACTATTATAAGCAATAATATATAAACCTATGATATTAATCCGATATGAGCATTAACTCCTTTCCACAATGGGAGGCATACCCGTTTCCAACTATACCCTATCGGTCTTTCTTCCATAAATAATATATCCACAGGAAAAAAAACTCGGAGTAAATCTCGATATATCTGAATATTATAGCAAATTTTATATTATGTCAAATTTTCAAAAATATATGTTGAAAGGACAATCACAGTATTGTGCACATAAACATAGTATATATTAACCTTAGAAATAGGTAATCAATTTAAAAGGAGGTACTTTCATGGCTGAAGGTCAATGTGGAGGATATGGTGGTATAGGTAGTGAATTACTATTCTTTTTCTTATTACTAGTTGTTTTATTCTGTAGCTGCTATGGCGGAGGATTTGGTAAATACTAAGAAGGATAGTATTCATTCATATATTACCTAAGTATTTTACCTTTCTCTTAAAAAACAAAGATGTTTAATAAGTATCTTTCAAATGAATTAAAACCCCACTAGTAGAATACTCGTGGGGTTTTAATTAGCTAAGTTCTTCTCTGTCTTTCTCTTTTTTGATTTTGCAGCAATAAGTATCATAACAGGCAATATTACTTGATAAGTAAACGCATAATATTTCCATATTTTAGTATCCCATTCAAGATAAGACATTGCACTATCAAATACTAGATAGGCTAAATTAGCAAACAAAAGCCCAATAGGTACTACTAGAAATCTGTAATCCTTACACCCAAACAGTTTACTTATTCCATTACAAGCAGCTAATAAATAAATGCTTAATTTAATAAATCCTCCCAAGGTAAATACAAGTGCAGCAATTACTTCTATTCTTTGTAGAAAATTGCCAATTCTCAATGTAGAAATAGCAGTGTATGTTGGATAGAATTCAATCATAGCAGCACCTTCGCCTATTGTAAAGATATTTGTTACTGAATTTAACAGTACTCCTATAGCACCGCCAGCCAATCCCATCATATACACTTTATAGGTGGATTTTTTATTGCTAAAGTTAGGAAAAGCCATTGTAAATACTATTATTTCAGCAAACGGAAATGAAAATGTAGAAGTGGCGCCTTCCATAATTGTCTTAATATCACTATCTAATATAGGAAAAATATTGTTTACATTCATTTTATTAGTTAGTAGTATTAATGCAATTATCATTAACAATATAACTGGAAGGATAAATAAACGTGACCATCGACCAATTACCTCAGTTCCTTGTTTTACTATTATAATACTTACAATAACAGTAGCAATTATTGGTATGATTAGAGGAGTTTCTGTCAAAGATGTTATTTTAATGAAGTCTCCCATATTTCTTAAAACAAGTGACTCTGTCAAAAAAATATAACTAATAAATGATATACATATGATTTTTCCAATAGCTTTACCAAATAAAGTTTCACAAATATCAAATAAGTCTTTACCAGGAAAAATGGCTAGAATATAAGCATATATAAATGTAAATATTGCAGCTATTACTAAAGCTATTATAATAGCAATCCAAGCATCTTTTTTAGCTTCTAAACCTCTTACTAGTATAGAAGATGTTCCTATCATGAAAAAAATAATTGTTGCTATACTTTGGCTATCAGAAACTATTTCTTTTTTCATTGGTTACTCCTTCAAAAGTTCTTTAATTTAGTATCTGTCCTATTATATAAAGTATTCAACATACTATACATATTTTTAATTTGATTTGATAAAATAAATTTTCCCCATCGATATTTTTTTACATAATTTTCCTTAGACTAGTTGATATAATTATATAAAAGCTATTACATAAATTGATTTAAAAAGGAGAGTGTAAAAAATGAAAAGGTTTTGCTCATTGTTAATGGTAAGTTTGATAATCTTCCTAATGGTAACTCCATCCTATGCTATAGACCCTACTTATTCAACTATAAGCCCTACCGATCCAGAGCTTAAAGCTTCATTTATCTATCTTGTAGGACCATATGATGAAAACTCAAATGAAGGATATGAAAAAGTTTCTGATCCTTCAACTGGAACGTACCATATTAGAGTTAGAGAAATCAAGTTTATTCATGGTCCATCAGATAATGATCCTGTTAGAAATTATAGAGATTTCGGTACAGTATACAGAACAGATAATTTCTCAGGTAGTTTAAGTGAAACAGTATCAATATCAGATTCAGTTACCCATTCGAGTACATTAACTAATTCGGTTGCCGTAAGCTTAGGATTTTCAGCAGGCCCACCGTTTGCAAAAGTTCAATCACAAATTACTGCTACGCAATCACAATCTATTACCAAAAGTATTGGACACACAGTTACTAAGACATTTAGTCAGGGATATAATTATGGCTTCCCAGTAAATAGTACACCAGAAAATTGTACTAAGGCCAAACGAGGAGTAGGATTTCAGTATGACACTTATAGATCAATTATAGACATAAAAAAAGAAGTAGATGTGGTAAAATATGTAGATATTGTCAAAAAGGAAATATTAGGTGACTACATAATATGTGATATCTGCGGGTCAGGTGAGTGCAGTGACCCAACTAGACATTTGCATCATCTAGTAACAACTTATAGATTTACTTTTGCTGATGGAACTACAGTACATACAGATAGCATGGAAATTCAGAGATTAGTTGAACTAGGTATAGTTACGCCAGACGAAAGCAAGTGGAAAAGATCAACAAAAGAATGGAGAAGAGAAGAAATAATAGGAGAAGTAAAAGTTCCTGTATCTGTTATGGTTACAGTCTTCCTTGATAAAGATGGTAATATACTGGATGAAAATGGTAATATTATTCAATAATAAATACATAATAAACATTTGCAGCTGCAACACTCAAATCAAAATTGACGGAACTCAACGTTCTGTCAATTTTGATCTTTATTAAAGTTTGAATATACTTTTCAACTAATTTTATTCATATTCACTATATATTTTTTGACTTATTAAGAATATATATAAGCATTCTTTTATTGGTCTCTTTAATCTCGCTAAAATCATACCATCCATATGACTTTATGATATTAAGATTAGAAATTTCAAATAATTTTCTTGCATCTCTATCATGCATATATCCTAACATAAAATCATCTTCCATATGCTTGATAACATTACCTTCTTGTATTAAATCGATAATATATTTGAAAGATATAGTCTGATTAGAAGCATCATGCCTGTTTTGAACTGATTGTTTTTTAACAACACAATTCAATTCATCATCAAAATACTCATATTTATAGTCCGATGAAACAGTATCACTTAATGTATCAATATCTGGGTGAAACATGTCAATAATTATTATACTGTCATGTTTCATATGCTTACTAACACATTGAATACACTTGATTCTTGTTTCATCTTTAATTAATGCTTGAAACACTATATTTGGTAAAATTATCACATCAAATTTCTGATCTAAGTTGAAATCTATCATGTCTCTTTTTAAAAATTTTATTTTGTTTCTAATACTAATATCTAAACATTTAAATTTCTTTTCAAAAATATCTAGCATAGAATCTGATAAATCTATTCCAGTTATTGAATTACATATTTGAGCCAAAGATAATGTTATTCTTCCAGTACCACATCCAATTTCCAAAACATCCGTTGAATTATTAATAAATGACTTATAAAACCCTATATCATGCTCAAAATCATTTTCTTTATCATAAAACATAGCAGTATTAATATATAAATTTGTATTCAAAACCATTCCTCCTTGTTCTGAAATCCTTTTGGAATTAGAATTATATACTATTATATACTATATTTTACATCGAAGCATTAGATGAAAAATCATATTATTTATTTTGTTACAAAAATTTGTCGACAATATCTGTACTCATTTACCTCTTCATAGCATTAATCTCATTATAAATAAATGTTTTCAAACAAATATAATCAGTTTAAGTAATTTATATGAATAACTTGTCTATTTTTAACCAAATTACTTAATACACTTCTACAAATTATTTATGAAAAAAATGCTATAATCTAACCAAATACTTGAGTTTCTCTATAATACGTTCAGCAAAAGTATTGAAATCCATGAAAAGGGGGGAATATAGTGAATCTAGTAAAGTTTTTGAATTATAGGAAGTCACAGCAAACCCTATATATCTGCATGCCAGAAAGAGTTATTGTTCATCTATAATAGTAGTTAGCTAAAAAATAAAGTCTGTCAGATAACATCATCTGTGCAGACTTTATTTGATATTATTAATAATCTGGAGGGAGCGAACACTATGTATCCACATTTAAAAAACGACATAGAGATTCATTATATTGATAACTATGGTATTGCATTAAAAGATACTGTAAGCCGACTATTAAGTGACGTTGATATATACATCATTGATAAGCTTAATGGTGAAAAAAGTATTAGTGATATAGTCAATGAAATTACTGATGAATTAGGTGCTAATGATAAGATGCAAATTGAAAGCATTGTTAAAGAATTTTTAAAAGACAATCCTGACTTGATAGAAAATAACTGTGTTCCTAATTTACATGCATATAAAAAATCAGGGGTAAAAGGTAAAAAATATCCATACAATATCATTTTAAGCTTAACTAATGAGTGCAATTTGGTATGCACACATTGTTATAAAAGCTGTAGTTCTGTTAATAATGATTTTTTACCTTATGATAAGCTTATTGACACTCTAAATCATCTTAAAAATAAAAGTAAGAATATCCAGCTTACTGGTGGTGAACCTATGTTGCATGAAAGATTCTTTGATATTCTGAATTTTTGTGTAAATAATTTTTCTACCACTATTACTACTTCAGCTACCCTTGTAAGTGATGAAAATGTACACAACTTCTCGGGAACAAAAGATGTGCAGGTATCCTTATATTCAATTGATGAGTATGAGCATGAAAGGGTTTCTTTAACAAAAGGGTCATGGGAAAAAACCATTAACGGAATAAAACTTCTCATAAAAAATAAAATACCTGTAACCATAGCTACAATAGCTACTAAAAGTAATCTCAGCCAAATAGAAAAAATGATAAATTATCTAATAGACATTGGGGTCACAGGATTAAACATTGGACTTCTAAGCAAATGGGGACGAGGCTTAAATTTAAATGGTGAATGGCTAATTAACATTGATGAACGAAGCATAGCTGCGGAAATGATAAAAGAATTAAGTGAAAGATATGCAAATGATATCAATATTTCTATATGGGATAAAAAAAATACTAGATTAGAATCTGATTTTGATTTTGAAGGATTACAGTGTGGTGCTGGATTATTTACATGGGCTATATCAGAAAAAGGAAATATTAAACCTTGTGACTTTTTTCCTGACAACCTTTTTTCCTTTGGTAATATCTTGCAAAATGATATTGAAAATATATTAGATAGCTATAATTTAAATGGTATGATGAAGGGAATTAACGAGTGGGACAAGTTGCTTAAAAGTAATAATAGCAATCTTACTTCTGTATGCGAAATGATTGAAAATTATAAATTACATAAATGCTAGACTAAATTATGGAGCGTTATATTGGAATTACTATTATTAGAAAGTACTATTTTAAATAGTACTTTCGTTTTTATTAGTAGCTTTATGATGTTTTGTGAAAAAATCGCATTATCTGACAGAAATTATATGACTATTTAATATTTTTAAATTAAAATATTTTCATTTAAAAATATATTACCTCTAGAGTTCGTATAAAATTAGCAAAAAAATTCCGTCTCATTGAAAAGCAAACATGTATGCTGAGTTCAAACTTTTAAGTCATAAAAACTAATATTATTTATATAGTATTAGCTTACTAATTATAGATGCTAAAAAGTAGTTAAATAAATTTAACATTGTGAAGTACAATATTTTACTATTTTTTTATTTTATAACATGTACAATAAAAATAAAGTAACTTTATTTTTATAATTATAATTTATCTGGATACTTATCATTCCTGAGATAGAATTTTATTATACTTGTATTGTCATAGTTCTTCTCTATTTTAAACAGCATAATGTAATCTTTATGTATTGATTAAACAATTTAAATTAGGAAGAACAATGCTCAATAAAAAAATATATGAAAGGGGGCTTATACATGAATAAGGAAAAATTTTTTAACTACCAAGCATCTTCTGTAGAATTAGATTATTGTGGACCATATACTCGTATCACATGGTGCGAAGGCGAATTCAACGCAATATAGGACGATGTATCGTAATGTATGAGTTAGAGTTACATAGCTCTAACTCATAATTTTGTATAGGATTTCAAGTATGATTTATTTAAAAAAGTAATTCTATGATAAAAGCTATTAATTATATACTAGTAGTTTTCTATTATGTAATTTGTGGAGGTGTTTTTGTGTATCCATATATTTTAAAAGACAGCGTATTACATTATTTTGATACTCATGGTATTTTATTTACTAGGACAGGTAAATACATACTTAACGATGTTGATATATATATAATTGATAAAGTTGATGGCAAAACATCAGTTGACGATATTGCAAAACAAATTGCCATAGAATTAGATACAGGTGATATAGAAGGTGTCAAAAATATAGTTATGAAGTGTATTAACAGTAAACCAAAAGGTTTATCATTAACTACCTCTCCTGTAATACAATCCTGTATCAAGTCAGGTATAAAAGGAAAAAAAGTTCCTTTAGAATTAATAGTTAGCCTTACTAACAGATGTAATCTGAAATGCATGCATTGTTTTAAAAGCTGCAATATACAACAAAATGACTCTATTGATTATAATACCTTAATAAAAGCATTAGATTTTTTAAAACAAAAATCACTTAGTTTACAATTAACAGGTGGCGAACCAATGCTTCATGAAAACTTTTTTGATATATTAAGATACAGCATAAAAAATTTTGAAACCACTATTACAACTACTGGAACAATGATTAACGCTGAGAACATCAAGTATTTTGAAGGTATAAAATGTATTCAGATGTCAGTATATTCGAATGACCCAAATATTCATGATACAATAACCAATACAAAGGGATCTTTTAATAAAACAATGAACGGTATCGAACAAGCTATAAAACATGGTATTTCAGCAGTTATAGCTTGCCTTGTCATCAAAGATAATATAAGCAAAATTGAAGATTTAATTAAATTAGCTATAGATCAAGGTATTAAATCTATTAGATTTGGTATTTTTATTCCAAGTGGCAGAGGTGCTGATCTAAAAAGTGCTTGGTGTCTTTCAAAACAGGAATTGAAAGAGGCAACGCTAAAGCTATATTCACTGTCAGAGAAATATAAAAACAAGATTAGAGTTGGAACTTGGGACGAGGAAAAAAGAAAAGCGGATATAGACAAAAGATATAAATGTCTTAGTTGTGGTGGTGGCCTATATAGGTGGTTCATAAGCGAAAAAGGCTCTATTAAACCATGTGAGTTTATCCCAGATGAAATCTATACTATAGATAATATTTTAGAAAAATCTATAGATAGAATATTAACAGAGTATAATTTTGAACAGCTACCTAAAAATCTACAGAATTGGGACAAGTACCTTAAAGAAGAAAAATGCTCCTTGGAAGATATCTGCCCGCTAATGTCAGAATACTGTTTAGAGCATTGTGTTTAAATTTAACTATACTATAGGTATTTGATATGATAAGATACTTTATTAAAAACAAAAATCTTTTGATTATCAATTTAATACTAACTACTGCACATTCAATTCTTGTAACAAGTCTTGCCTTCCTCATAAGAGAGCTTATCGACCTTGGAATAGATAAAAATTTTGACAGATTAATAAATTTACAATTTTTTGCATTTTTCTATATTATTGTAATGGTATTAGTATGTTTATTAAGAAAACTATGCTGGGCAAAACTAATAAAATTAGCTCTTACGTCATTAAAAAATGATATATTCAAAAAATTGATTTCTAGAGACAAGAGAGTTTTTAGTAATCAAAATACTGCTAATTACTTATCTATCATCACAAATGATGTAGAGATGCTAGAAAGAGGATATTTTTCGAACTCATTAGTTCTTATTCAGGTTGTTGTATCATTTATTATTGCAGTAATAGGCATAATAAAGCTTAATGGTTACGTTGCTCTTATTGTACTAGTTCTTAGCTTAATTCCAGCAATAGTACCTTATATTTTTGGTAATAAGCTAGCATTATTTAAAAAAGATCATTCAGATTACCTTAGTAAATTCACAGAAAAATCTAAAGATTTTCTTATGGGTTTTGATATTATAAAAAGCTATAATCTAAGAGATAAAGTTTTTTCCGAATACAAGAAAACGAATGATAATGTTGGCATTTCAAAATTTAAATTTTCTGTCTATAATGCCAAAGTTGATTTAATCGTAGAAGGTTTTTCTTTCCTATCATTTTTTATTTTACTAAGTATTGGAGCATATTTAGTAGCCATAAATAAATCTACTGTAGGAACATTCGTAGCTGCAGTTCAATTAATGGAATTTATTAAAGCACCTATGCAAAGTATTTGTCATATAGTTGGGAATTTTAAATCAGTATCGCTTATCTGCAAAAAGCTTGAAAGCATACTAAATGAAGATAGTTTAGAAGAACAAGGTGAAATAAAAGAAGACTTTGTGAACTCGATTGAATTCAGAAACGTTTCTTATTCATATGATCATGAAATAAGAGTACTTAAAGACTTGAATTTTAGGTTTAATAAAGGTAAAAAATACGCAATTATCGGTAAAAGTGGTAGTGGAAAATCAACTATTCTTAAATTACTGATGAAATATTACTTCGACTATGATGGAAACATATTTATTGATAATATTAGCAATAAAACTATTAGTTCTATTAGTCTAAATAAAATGATTTCAGTTACTCATCAAGATGTTTTTTTGTTTGATACTACTATTAAAAATAACATTACTTTGTTTGAAGATTATAGCTGTACAGAGATTAAGAATGCCTTAATAGACTCTGGTTTATACGATTTTGTTAATCAGCTTGATAATAGAGAAAATACTCTTATTGGAGAAAATGGGTGTAATTTATCAGGTGGAGAAAAACAGCGTATTTCTATAGCTAGAGCTATTATTAGAAATACACCTATTCTAGTATTAGACGAAGCTACTTCTTCACTTGATAACAAGACTTCTGATTTTATTGAAAATACTATTTTAAATTTAAAGGATAAAACCATAATAGTTATTACACATAAGCTTTCAAAAAAACTACTCAAAGAATTTGATGAAATAATTGTGCTAAAGGAAGGACAAGTGATTGAATCTGGTGATTTTAACTATTTAATTGGAAAACAAGGTTACTTCTATAGCTTATATATGATAGAAGATAACAGTGACCTTTGCTCCTTTGCTTTGTAATTTTAGGTTTTTTATATTGTAAATCTACATTAGTTTACAATATAAAATTCCTTAAGTATAAGCAGCTATACTTTTATTCTAACTTCATACATTTTCCATTTTCCTCAAAATAATTAATAATCTAGATAAGAGGCCAAATGACTATTTAGCCTCTTATTTAAGTATTAGCTGCATTAGCATATAATAGTATATTCTTATTCGTTTAAAGTTTTTACCATAACTCTTTCTTTGTTGACATCTAGTTCTCCATTAAATTGAAAGCCAAATTTTTTATATAAATTCAAGGCAGGCTTATTATCATCGTATAAACTTAAATAAATTTTGTTGCAATTATACTTACATTTTAGATGTTGAATTAAAAATTCTAGCATTCTATTCCCGTATCCTTTCCCTTGATATTTTTTATCAATTAGAAAACGGTCAAGCCATACTCTTCCTTCTCCATCCTCTCCAGGAAAAAAACCGTACATTGCAAAACCTACCAAGTAATTGTCAATATAAAGTCCTACTGGCTTATAACAATTACACTCCAAAGCATCTTTTAAGCATTGTTCTATTGATTCTATGTATGATTTTTGACTCTCACTTACACTTAGTTTTAAAATTTCGCCTAAATTTCCTTTTGTTACTTCTCTTATCTCTATATTCATATTACATATCCCCTTTAAACTTATGTTTAGATTATTGAATTTATTTTTTAAAAAGTATAGAGTCCGACATTTAATATTAAGTGCAAAAACGTTATCATAACCCCAGTATTATTCAGCTTTTCTGTAATTTATCTCTATTATTTTATTTTCCTGATTCCAACTAATTTTATATCCCAACTGCTCTAAAAACCTTACTGGAACATAGTTGATACCATCTTTGAATATGCCTTCTACTTCTTCATATTGGCCGTGAATACTTAACCTTATGATGTCTGTACCATTTGTAGCTTCTTTATATTCAATACCCATATACTTCAACACTCCTTTTGCTATGTGCTTTGCACACTTGTCTCTAAAGCTGCTATTTTTCAGTTTTTCAGCTGCTTCAATGTTAGTATAAAATTCATGTTCGACTAATACTGCAGGCATCTTTGTATTAGCAAGTACATAAAAACTAGCTTTCTTTATCTTTCTGTCTTTAATAGCTGCTCCTACTCCTAGTACTTCTTTAGCAGCTTCATGAATTGACTTAGCAATCTCATAAGCTTGTGATCCAAGCTTATAAGCATATATCTCATATCCTGATACTTTAGGATCAGAATGTGCATTAGCATGGATTGAGATAAAAACAACCTTAAAAGCATCATCATATTTCTTTTTTGCTTCATCATATATTTGATTTGCTATGTCACATCTATACTGAAGATTCTTTTTTCTTCCTTCTGCTGTCATTTCTGTATACGGATGATTCGGAACATTTATGGTAAAATATACTTCACCATAAGGCTCTAATAGTTTCTTTAGTCTGTTCCCCACATCATCATTAAATTCCCATTCATGTAATCCATTTGCTCGCTTGCCTGGAGTATCTTGTCTATGACCTTTGTCTATAATGAAGATTAGTTTCAATTTTTCCACCTCCAAATATATTAAAGAAAGGAATTAAAAATACTCCCTCCTAGATATTTCAGCTTATTAATGACATTTTCATTAATATTAAACGTGATTCATCAGACCTCATCTCAATAATTGAATAATTTATTTTCATATAATATAATTAATTTGAGGTGATTTCCATGTTTTTTTACTACCGTAATAAAAACAAAACAATAAAAGAACTTCGTAAAAATTGTAGTTACACTGCCAAAGAATTAGCTGAACAATCAAAGTTAAAAACATCTATCATATTAAAAATCGATAATACGCAATTAAAATATGTTCCTGAGCCTATCAAGTCAAAATTAATTCCAATTCTAAGGAAAGATAACTTAGATAAGAATCCTTACTTACCTTAGAGATTCATCTCATCCTGAAATATTTAACTTTCTTCAAATTCTCAATTCCTTTCAATTTCTTAATGCTTCCTTCTAAATGTTTCTATCCTTAGCTTTCTAGAAACATTGCCTCATCTTGCCAATCTACCTATCTTTTCTTCTACTTTTATACTTTTTGAGCATTCATACCTGTTGTATATATATTATATTCCTTTTTTATTCATATTTTTGCATCTTTTTCTATTTTTACTGTAAAATTTCCATAGTACAACAGGTTGAATGTAATAATTATCGAAAGGAGCATGTAATTTGTGCAACGAAAGTAAAATAGTAGAATTAATTAATGAAATTGAGGAAGTTAAAACCAAGCTGTATAGTTTAATATGTAAAAAGCAGTACAATCTCATTGATCCTGAGGTAATTAAGACAAGCGAATTGCTTGATCAACTTTTGTCTCAGTACTATAACAATAATATAAAATAGCAATTAATTAGACATATTTAACCTGTTGTGCTATCATTTGAAAACTTCCCTACCATTAAATAAAGCAATATATTTGTTAGCTTTAAGATTTCATGGTTAATATAGGCTACCTTTATGATATTGTTACATAATCATCATTACATGGGTATAAATCCCATATATAAAGAAGTTTATATGTTTAACATTTTAAAAAGACATAAAATAGTAATCATTGTTATATTAACTGATCTTTTTTTGTTCTGGCTTACTTTCTATTCAGATATTATTCTGACATTTATCAGCCCAAGCATTGAGGATTATTCAATATCAGACACTAGTTTTCCTCGAAATTATGCTGAAGTTTTATTTTGGTACCTTGTGCATATGCCCTCGTCTATAGTTTTAGAGAATATTCTTGGACACATAGTAGAATCTAAAGTTTATCTGTCTTTATCAATTATACAAACTGACTTAATAGCTTATTTCATAGAAAATCATATTAATCACAAAATGATTTCAAAAACTAGACTTTAGCGCTTATTCTTCCTTTTACTAACTTGTCCCACTCTTCTTTTTTTAGGATTCCTACTCTTTTGTAAGAGTCTTTCATACTTTATAGCCGTTTACCTCAGTATTTTAATTAATGGCTATTCTCTTTTTACATAACCATTATTCTTTTTATAATTTCCTACTATCAATATGTCCGTTATTAAAGATTTCTCCAAATTATTGATAGAAACCTTCTTCATAAAAAATAACATTTAAGTAACATTTCTTTAAACATACATGACTCTTATTCATATATGATATTGGTATAAACAATTATAGTGAGGTGTTCATAGATGTCCACAGTAGTAAGTAATTTAATCGATAGTATACATGATTTTATTTGTACTAAAGTTAATAGAAATGAAGATTTGTCTAGGTCTGACATATCTATGCTTAATCGTTGCTTTGATACTATTTTGCTTGAAATAAAATCATCAAATTAAACTCTATAGGCAGTTTATATCATCAAACGCCCTTTTAGAATTTTAAAGGGACTTATCTCTCAGGTCACATCAGATTAAAGAGTTAGATAAAATTCAATTGACTTATTTATTCTGACTGATGCAAGCGCTATATGCCATTTAGTATAAAATAAAAAACCTCATAATCATTCGGATTACAAGGTTTAAACTGGTGCGCCCTGAGGGATTCGAACCCCCGGCCAACTGATTCGAAGTCAGCTACTCTATCCAGCTGAGCTAAGAGCGCATATTCTGAATTGTTAAATCTATCAATCAGAATGATTATAGCAAAAAAATATAATAACGTCAAATTAATAAATACTGCGGGAAACAGATATCTCTATTTCCCGCTTATCATGTATCACTATTTTCTTCCCATTACTACAAGTTGAGTACATCTCTCTATTCCTGATTTATTAAAGCTTTCTTTTACTTCTCGTGTCCTTCTTTTAAATTCCTCATATTGATCATACTCTTTTGTTTTCTCAACCTTTTTGTCAAGTTTCTCTATCTTTGTTGCAAGCTTTTTAGCTAGCTCTGGATCTGTTTCATAGTCTTCAAAGATATCTTCAACATTTATTCCTGCTTCTTTTACTATATCAACTATTTCTTGTTTCTTTAAAGTCTTGCCATGATACTCACCTAGCAAAGTATCTATTTCTCCTCCAAGGTGATGAAGAAGAACATGAGTGTTTTGTGCATCTGATTGATTGTCATTAAACATCTCATTTACTATGAATATTCCACCTGGCTTTAACACTCTTTTCATTTCACTAAGTACCTTATTTATATCGGTTACGTGATGAAGAGAGTTTGATATACATACTATGTCAAATGTTTCATCTTTAAAATCCAGATTGCTTCCATCCATATGTATAAACTTTACGCCACTATCTGCATGTTTTTCTATAGCAGTGTTTACAACTTCCTGACTATTGTCTATTGCTATAATCTCATCGTAATCTTTCAAGCCCTCCTTAAGCTTCAGAGCAAATTCTCCATATCTAGTTGCTACATCTAATACTTTTCCTCCCGATACATCTGATAACTTTGACTCTAATTTTTCCATACATTTTCACTCCTATATTTATGTCTATTAATATATAGTTTATCACACATTTATGACAAATTACTACATGACTTATGTTTATATGCAAAAAAGATAACACATATCTCAGTTTTCTGATAAAATAAAAGAAAGTTCTTATAAAAATAAGCTTTTTTATTATAAAAACAACTGAAAAAGCTGCAAAGGAGTTGTTTAAAATTAGTGATAATAAGCAGTTTACTATATTCTCTATAATGTCGAAACCAAAACAAGTTGTTGATGAAAAAATACCAGATAATATTAAATTAAAACCAAGTGAGTGGTGGTGTCCTTACTGTTCAATGCCAGTTATATTTAAAAAAAACAAAAGTAGAGGAATAAAAATATGTCCTGTATGCGGAATATCAGAAAAAGATTACTGGGTGAAAAAGGTAAATTATTAAATTTAAAATTACATCCTGCAGTTGACTAGACAAAGCAACAAGTGTAGGGTTGAAAGATATAAGCATAATACTTATTGATTCTGACTTGTAAAACGTCACAACAGAGGCACAATAATAATCATGAGCAAAATGCTCATTTCTGTATTAATCATATACTACCTTGTCCTCAATGAAATTTAATATGTTATTCCAATACTCTTTATCTTTTCCAACATTCTTAAAATCACAATTTTTAATGATAAAATGTTCCCAAGAATCACGAAACCATGTCTGCACATTGGGATTTACCTCATGTAATCTCTTCGTATTAACTTTAGGAACCTCTGTATCACCCGTACATGCAATCAGAAAGACAGGTCTGTTTCCTGCACATTTGATTTGTTCTGCCGGTTTTATTTTGCGAACAGTATCGCTCCCAAAGACCATTTCCAAAGCAAGGTGAATCAATGGCTTTTCCATAGCCTGAATGAATTTTGGCACTCCGTATCCATCCAAAACATCCATAATTATATCGTCAAAAGAAGAGTAAGCTGACATTGCAATCAAACCATCAATTTCCTCAAACTGACCAAAAGCATTGACCGAAATTGCACCACCCATAGATACCCCATGCAATATAATTGGAACCCCGTTGTATTTCTTTTCATTTTTTATGTATTCAACAACTGCTTTTACATCAGATGTTTCCTCATATCCCAAACCAATCCGACTTCCATCACTTTTTCCATGTCCCCGAACCTCTAGCAAAATAGAAGCATATCCGTTTAACTGCATATGTTTCGCATGACCATAAAAATAGGTGACAGATGGCTGGACAATACCAGTTAAATAAATAATCACAGCTTTAGGCTGCTTGGTATAAATTTCTGAACACCAGATGTTATATCCATCCTCGGTTTTTAAGTACATTTGGTTTTCTTTGAGTCCGTAATCCACAGCCTCATAGATATCCTGTAGCGGATAATCATATGTTGTGAAGCCTTTGTAATCTACATGTCTGTTAACAAAAACAGGAATGGCAATAAACGGAGTAATAATTAATAAAACCGCGCATATAATACAAGCAATTGCTATGGCTTTAATGCTCCGCCTGATAAGATAATTTTTTATTAATTTTTCTTTTAGGAAGTATTTATCAGGAAATTCTCTATGCAGCCTCTTTTTAAATACAACATGTATAACGAGTGCTACCGCAAGAAAGGACAAATAAAGTACTCCAAATAGCAATGTTTTGAAACCAGGTACACTGGAATATACGCTTCTTGATAATTGTACGTATTTAATTATGATGTGCACTATCATCACTGCAGCCAATATCCAAAAGACAGTAAGAGACATGACAGAAATTAATTTTAGCTTTCTATGTCTGTTTTGCATTCTTTATTCTCCTTAAAAGTGTATAGAACTTACTTGGGTATGAATTGTATGAGATTATATAAATAATGTGCACATTGATTATATCACAACAAAACAAAAAAACCTATGTGCAGTTTCATATCCCTACACATAGGTTTTATATGTGTTATTTGCTTGATTTAGATGCTGGCCGTAACCATACAAAATACTCATCACTTCAAAATGAATCTTATTGCATACGCTAATTTGTCTTTTTCTGGTCAGCACAAAACCGATCGAAGCAGCAGCCTGGACTGCTAGATCCAAGCTACTATAAAAATGGTCTGTCTAACCGTTTATCAAATGCATTATTTTGCTTTAACACTTTATGCCACCCCAAATTATTCAGTCCAATGTCACAAAATAACTGTAGTATCCATGCTTTAAACCTTGATAATTCATATGGTTTTCCTAACATTTTCACTATTTTGTGGTCAAATGCATGGGTTTCTTCGTAAATGCTGCCTAAATCATTAATTCGCTTTAGAACTTTTCTAAACATCTTCGGAAACATATAAATTGCTGCCGCTTCCCCTTTGGAAACCGTACCTAAATAATTATAATTTAGTTGCTTAGCCAAAGACTTAAAATAGTGCTCTACATATTTTGCTTGAGCTGTTTCTATAAAACCTGCTTGTATAATAAAACCAAGGGATTTTCCTTGAATAGCTGCTGGCCTTAAATGTTCAATAAAATTCATCATGATTCCCGGCATAGCATGGATATAAAGAGGCATTATTATAATCACTGTGTCAAACCTTTCTATATATTGTGCCAACTCTTCCAAATCAGAGTCTGCAATACATTTTATTTCACAGGGTGTTTTCATGCTGCGTACAAACTCTTCACTGATAATTCTTGTGTTGCTGTTTTGTGCATTACCTTTTGGTGACCCGTTTAAAATAATTGTTTTCATACCTGATAACCTCCATCAGCATAAAACTCCTCAATAGGCTTTACTATGATATTTTTTGAATAAAATTGATAAAATAAACGATTTATATAGTCTTCAAAAATTTCATGACCGTCATTCGTTTCAAATTCACCATCGTAGTAAAATTCTATGTCAGGATATTTTTCATATCTTTTTACATGCATAGACTCACCCGTTTTATAGGTGGTATACGGAAGATAAAGAGGTATCATGCGATCAAAAAGGTTTTTCATATTACCGCTAACAAATCCTTTTGTTACTTTTGCAAAAAAAATAGCTTTGTCCGCTGTTATATATTCATGATAAAATTCATTTAAATCTTTATATACACATTTCCCCGGAGTTTTCCACCAGCAGGTCCAGCAGCCGACACAGTGGGCTACCTTTGTTTTTGAAATTTCAAAGGTATAAGTATTTTTAATTGAAATATCTGTACATTCTTTAATTACTATGGTTTTCATATCCTACTTTCCTCCACAACCTTAACTTATCTTAAGTATAAAGTAGGGGGTTACACCCATGTCAATATCTAAAAATAAATTATTCAAACGGAATAAATATTTCCATATAAGAATGAATTTTATTTGTTTTGCATGTAACAAGTCGTATTATAGCAAAAGCTTCTCCTATAAGCTTAAGTTCATGTGTATTCGCGTATTCATAAGAAACTTTATGCATTCTATCCATTATATTTATTTGCTCATTTTGAGGCTGTACTTCTTCTACGATTGTATATAAGCATTTAGGATATTGTAGATAATAATTATTTTCTTTTTTTTCTTTTGTAGTTTCCACAATAAACATTTTTGTACTAATAACACCATTTTCATTAAAAGAAATGTAACGCATGATTTGTGATAGCATGTCCCCATTGGTAGAATTTATAACGTCTAATACATTTTCATATTCTTCAACGGCAATAAAATCAGATACTTCTCCATTAACTATGTATAATGGAAGAGGCTTGACTGTAAATATATTTAAATTATCCTTTATACCCTTACTAAATTCTTGTGTTTCTTCAATCCTTTTCAACATACATTGCTGGTTATATATCATACTCTCAAGCTCATTTTTCTTGTCTTTCAACAAATTCTGCAGTTCTGATATATCGCTTTCTTTTAATAAAGCTTTAATTTGATTAATTTTCATTCCCCGCTTTTTATAAAAATCTATTATCATGATTGTATATACGTCAAAAATATCATAATTTCTATAGTTGTTTTCATCATTCTTTTTGGGATTTAATAGCCCTTTTTCTTCATAAAACCGCAGTGTATCCCTTGACATCCCTAAATAGTTTAACATGTTGCCTGTGCGATACTTTTTAAACACTATGTAACAGCCCCTTTACTTACCAATAGCATACATTCTCGTAGTTAATATTATACTTTCATTATATCAAAGTCCTATGCATCTGATGAATGTATAATTCTTTATGTGGTTCATTTTAATGTAATGCCCCTTTGTCAATCCTAATCGTCGGTTAGATACAGATATCTATGATGTTGTTGGCTTTGTTTACTCAGATTTGATTCGAAAAAACAGCACTAAAGACTGGTTGATTTCAACTTATTTATGATTTGATCCTTCGACAATAAAAAAGAACTATAGTATGTTCTATAGTTCTTGATATTCTGGAGCGGAAGACGAGATTCGAACTCGCGACCCTCGCCTTGGCAAGGCGATGCTCTACCACTGAGCCACTTCCGCACGATCTATTTAATTTTTACTGCTTTTTTACTCTATGGTAATCATTCACTTCCCCATTAAGCGATTCGCACAAAACCCAAGAGCTTGGTTTTGGCTCTCTGCTTATACCACTGAGCCACTTCCGCGTAACCTATTTAATTGGTGCGGGAGAGAGGACTTGAACCCCCACGTCAATGACACTAGATCCTAAGTCTAGCGCGTCTGCCAGTTCCGCCACTCCCGCTTAATTGGTGACCCATCCGCGACTCGAACGCGGGACACCCTGATTAAAAGTCAGGTGCTCTGCCGACTGAGCTAATAGGTCATATATTTTATCTGTTACGGCATTAACTTTTTTACCTTACTTAGCTTATCACCCATAAACTAAGCGATTCGCACAAAACTAAAAACATGTTTTGGCTCCCTGCTTATGCCGACTGAGCTAATAGGTCATATATTTTATCTGTTACGGCATTAACTTTTTTACCTTACTTAGCTTATCACCCATAAACTAAGCGATTCGCACA
>NZ_JBNPXI010000003.1:0-25980 GCF_050433385.1 Brassicibacter mesophilus | reverse complement strand
CAAAACTAAAAACATGTTTTGGCTCTCTGCTTATGCCGACTGAGCTAATAGATCATATATTTTAATGGGGTGGATAATGGGATTCGAACCCATGGCCTCCAGAGCCACAATCTGGCGCTCTAACCAACTGAGCTATACCCACCATTAATGGTGCACCTGAGAGGAATCGAACCCCTGACACACGGATTAGAAGTCCGTTGCTCTATCCTACTGAGCTACAGGTGCATATCTATCATTATTCAGCAGTCACTTTCTATTGCTGACAATAATAGATTATAGCAAAGAATATAACCAATGTCAACACTTTTTGCGGCGGTACTTTTTTACAATATATATTTCTCATTTATTTCAATTTTAATATTTGTGCATCAACCATATCATTGATTTCAATTAGTCCAATACTTTTTTTACTTCCTGCTCTAGGGAGAGACCCACTTCCTGGATTCATAAAAAGAATATCATCGTATTTAACTAGTATAGGATTATGGCTATGCCCAAATAAAACTATATCTGCATTTATCTCCTTACCTCTATAATATATACTGTTCAAGTCTGATTTTACACGGTATTTATGACCATGAGTTATAAATATTTTTTTATTATCTACGTCAATTATTTTTTCATCTGGAGAACTGTTATCATAAAAATCGCAATTGCCTTTTACTGCTATAGTTTCTATTTGTAAAATATCAGCTATATCTTTAGCATCATTTGTATTATCTCCCAAATGAATAATCAAATCTATATTATCAATATCTTTTAATATATTTATACATGGCTCTATATTTCCGTGAGTATCGCTTATTACTGCAATTTTCACTTTATATCTCCCTTAAATATATTCTCTAGCTCTACTCTAAGGTTTTTTAGTGCATTTGCTCTATGACTTATTTGGTTTTTGACTTCATCCCCAAGCTCAGCAAATGTTTTATTGTATTCATCTACTATAAACAATGGATCATAGCCAAAACCATTTTCTCCTTTAGGCTTGTATGCTATTTTTCCACTGCATTCTCCAACGACAGTCTTGATAGACTTATCTTCTAAAACTATAGCAATTACTGTTCTAAATTTTGCCGTTCTCTCCTCCATAGGTACCCCTTCAAGCTCCTTTAAAAGCTTGTTATTGTTATCCTGGTATGTGGCATTTTCACCACTGTATCTGGAAGAATACACCCCTGGCTCGCCATTTAGCTTATCAACAAATAAACCAGTATCATCAGCTATAACTATTGCGTCAACTTTTTTAGATATTTCCCTTGCTTTCTTTACAGCGTTCTCTTCTAAAGTATCACCGTCTTCAATAACATCTAGTTCCTTTAATCCTACATCATCCTTCGAAAGTATATTTACTGGAATTCCTGTTAATATTTCTTTTATCTCTTTTATTTTATGTATATTTCCACTTGAAAGTACTATGTTATTATTGTACATTATTTCACTCTCCCCCATTTGAGTTCCGTTTTCCGACAAGAACACTTAATTCTCCTAGTGCTTCTTTCTGCAACTTGATTAGTTCATTGTTTCCTTTCTGACCAAGTCTTATTAGCTCATTTAAGTCATCAATTGAAAATGGAGATTCTTCTCCTGTTCCTTGAAGTTCTACAAACTCACCTTTATCTGTCATCACTATATTCATGTCAACCTTAGCATTAGAGTCTTCAGCATAACATAAGTCTAAAAGTCTGTTTTCATGTACTATCCCTACGCTAATTGCAGATAAAAAGTTTCTAACAGGCATGTGAGATATCAGTCCATCATTAAGTAGCTTTCCTAATGCATCTACTAAAGCCACAAATGCTCCTGTTATTGAAGCTGTTCTTGTACCTCCATCGGCTTGTATTACATCACAATCTATCCATACTGTTCTTTCTCCTAGCTCTTCTAAAGAAACAACTGATCTTAAAGCTCTACCTATTAACCTTTGAATCTCATGTGATCTTCCTTCTATTTTTCCTCTACTAGCATCTCTTACCTTTCTAGTAATCGTTGAGCCTGGTATCATAGAATATTCTGCAGTTACCCATCCTGATCCAGTTCCTTTAAGAAATGGTGGAACTCTATCATCTACCATCGCAGTGCATATAACTTTCGTTTGCCCCATTTCTATAAGAACTGAGCCATGGGGGTGCTTTAAATAATTTCTTGTTATTTTTACATTTCTTATTTCATCATTTTGTCTTCCGTCTATTCTGTTCACAAAAATCGCCTCACTAATTTATTTTGAATGGTAATAATAATATTATTGTTTCCTTACTCATCATTATAATAACAAAACTTTAATATTTTTTCTAGGATTTTAAGTATAAAAAAGCACCTCCAAACATTAGATTTTTATCTAACATTTGGGGTGCACTTTATTTTCTAGTGATTAGTTTAATATTCATTTGCAAATACTGGAACTGTATCTTGGTTCGTCAAATCTAGTCCAGCTTCTTCCAAAGTTTGACCATCAATCAATACTTCAACATAACTTATATCAGAGAATTGATTTAATGTTAATCCAATATTTTTAGACATATTATCAAACGTAGCTTGGTCCGATATTATATCTTCATCTTCCAATTGCACATCAACATAGGCTATACCATTATCCACTTCAACTCCTTGTAACACTACTCCGTTAGGTATATCAGAGTAAAGACCTGACAGTTCAGGAGCACCATTAAACAATTCTTCAAGTGCTGTAAGAACATTAGCATTAGGTGCTGATGTTGGAACAGTTACTGGTACATAATATTCGTATTCACCATTACTTGTTCCCTTATAATATACCATTATCTTTGAGCTTCCTTGTGCTGAACTATCAACCACATTAATATCTTCTCTCTTTAATGGTTCTTTTATTTTAGTTCCATGCCTCATTTCTGATACAACTTTTCCATCAATAATAATCTGGACTTCCTGGATATTTGGAAACTCTGTTAATGTATATACTACTCCTTTTACTAGATTCTCCTCTTCCTTTTTGGACTGACAATCCATTACTTGCTCATTAAAGTCAAGCTTACAAACACCTGTATCTTGATTGATTGACATACCAATTATTTCAGTTCCTGCAGGTAACAAAGGTTTAAGCCCGATTATACCTATGTCTTCTCTTATGACAGGGGTATCCATCATATTTCTAAGTGCTGCTTTTGCAATACCTTCTTCCCATGGAATTTGCCTTTTAACAGGAACAAGATATCCATTTTCATTCTGATAATACAATACTGTGTCCCTTAAATCGGAGTCTTCAGTTGTATTTATCTCGTCTTCATCACTTCTTATTATTTTCACATCCGGTTCATCTTTTGATACTAGACCCTTCATCGTCTCTATTGCTCCACAACCATATAGGCTTAGTCCTAAAGCAAATATTAGTACAACTATTATTAATTTTTTAATATACATCAATTACCCCCCTTTTACTAATACCTATTTATTTAATTATATTAGCCATAAAGGGAGACTATGATTATTTTGTTTAGTTTCTATTTCTTTTTGATTGTTGAAAAATATCCTCCACTAATATGTTTTGTATTACTTACTGTTATAAATGCTTCATTATCTAAGCTTTTTAATATTTCATGCAAATTATTCAGATCTTTTCTTTTTAGAGTAATATTTAAAATTCTTCTTATTCCATTCTTGCCCAAGCCTTCTATAACTGTGACTCCGTAACCTTTCCCTCTGAGCTCATCCACAACTTCATCAATATTGCCGTTTAGTACTACTTGTGCCGTAAGATTACCAAGTGCAATTTTTTCTTCTATAAAAATACCTATATAGTTACCACATGCAAAACCTAAAGCATATGCTAATAAATTTCCAGGGTTACTAAGTCCATTTACAACTTTCCCTAAAGCTGTAATATAAATTATCACTTCGAAAAATCCAATTATAGCTGCATAAACTCTTCTTCCTTGAACTATCATAAGCATTCTAACAGTTGACATAGAAACATCTAAGATTCTTGCTCCAAAAATAAATAGATATCCCAAAACTAATTCCATACAGTTTGACCTCCTAATGAATATGATTATTATATATAATATACTAAATTTCACTTTTAACAAAATGCAAAAAAAGAAGAAGACAGATAAAAAATCTGTCTTTTACTTATTAAATACATTTTCGTCAAAATATCTCATTATTCCATTAGCAAGTGATTGAGCTGCTTTTTCCTGATATTCATCCGTAATAACCTTCTTTTCTTCAGCAGGATTTGTTACAAACCCTAGTTCTGCTAGTGCAGCTACCATCTTTGTTTCTCTAATTACAACGAGTCCTGGTCTTTTAATAATTCCCTTGTCTACATTATTTAATCCTTTTAATAATTCATCTTGTATAGCTTTAGCTAAAGGAAAATTATCCTGTTCCTTCACTTCACTATCATATGCAGGACAATAAAGAGTCTGTACTCCACTAATATCCCTGTTATCATTAGCATTAAAATGAACACTAATAAACAAATCTGCATTATTTCTGTTAGCAATATTAGCTCTCTCATACAAATCTACAAATTCATCACTATCTCTTGTCATTATTGTATTAAACCCGAGCTCCTTAAGCTTCTGATTAAGCTTTAGTGCGACTTTTAGATTTAAATCTTTTTCCTTAACTTTTGTTGTGATTCCTATGGTACCAGGATCTTTTCCTCCATGACCTGCATCAATAACAATTAACTTGTCACTATACTTTGGCTGTAAAGCATTAAAAATTATATTTAACTCATCATTTGATGAATTTGGTTCTGCTGTAATATTTACATTTGATTTAAAGCTCACAAGTATTGTCTTGAAGCTTCCGTCATCATCTACGGTTATAGTATTTATTTTATCATCCTTTACAACCATCAAACCATTTTTAATATCTACTTCATCTTCATCAACTTTAATCTCTAATGTTCTCTTATTTTCATCATAGTTTGTAACAAATTTTGTCTCCTCTTCTGCTTTTATGTTAATGTAGCCTCCATCTTTATCATCATTTTGATATGTAATATTATCGAAGCTTTTATCATCTGCATAAAGAACTATTTTATTATCAACCACTTCGGTCATTAGATTAGGCCTTTTAGCTGTCTCGTCTATATCAAGTACAACTCTTACTATCTTATCGTCCTTATTATATAATGCATCAGGCTTGAACTGTGATACTCTTATACCTTTGACAAAATCAGTCTTAATATCAAAAACGTCATTCTCATTTTCTAATGTTGAATTTAGCAGATCGACAACTATCCTATCTGGACTAGTTAATCTGAGTATATTATATTGTGGAGTATTAGAATTATTTATTACAATACCCTCTCTGCCATCATTTCTTTCTACATCGATATCTTTTACCATGTTTGTAAAAGTAATTACAAGTGATTTCCCGTCATCCGAAGCTTTTATGTCATATCCCATCAGCATATCTAGATCAATTACAAGTCTTGTGATATTAGGATCATTAGAGAACTGAGAAGCTCTTACTCTTTTTATTGGATATTTATCTACTTCAATATTTGCTGTTCCGTCTGAATCCATTATATTCTTATCTGCAATATTTAACTTACTATTATGTATGTCTATAACAAGTCTATATGGATCCTGTAAATACATTGCGCTATGTTGAACTATTCCAGTCGTATTTACTACAATTTTGGACATTTGCCCCGTTGAGTCTTTAACTGATATTCCTGTTACCTCATGCTCAACAGTCTCTATCATTCCAGTTCTCGTATCTTGATCCCAATCCACTTTACATCCTAGTATTTCAGACACAAATCTTAGTGGAACCATTGTTCTCGAATCATTAACTAATTTTGCTGGTACTCCATACGGTATCTGTTTTTTTGTTTCATTAATCAATACCGATGAGCTATTTATAGTTAATAATATGTCCTGACTTGAAGTTTTAATTGAAACTTCTTTCTTCTGTTGATCCCAGTCTACCTCTGCATCTAAGTAATTTGCAACAAATCTAATTGGTACTAATGTTCTATCGTTATATATGATTGGAGGTACATCCGAGTCTACTTTTTGTCCATTAAATAATAAGTTCGCTCTTCTAGCATTAATATATCCATTATCTATATTGATTCTGACATATAATTGCTGTGATTCTGCTAAAACACCTGCTGTTATTCCTACCAACATGAAAACTACCATAAATAATGCTACTACTCTTTTCATCCTATACCTCCTAATCTCTAATACACATTGCTTCCATTAACATAATATCAATACAACAGAAATCTACACAGCTTTACAAATTTCCTTAGTATATACTATATATATCATTGTTCAAAATATTATGTCAATCGATTTAGAGTTTTGTAATAATCTTTTAATAAAGCAAAAAGTCTGAATAACATTGTTCAGACTTTACACTAATTTTATATTACTTTATATAATTCATCACTACCAGGAGGATTAATAGGAATTACTTGTCCATTTTCTTTCATCAGTATACCTTCCTCAGTTATTTCCCCAATAACTGAGGAGCTTATATTATTATGGAGCAATTCTTTTTGTATAATATCTATCTTTTCATAAGGTGCAATTATCATCATACTTCCACTTGATATAAGTCTTAAGGGATTGATGTCTAGAAATTCACATATTTTACGTGTTGATTCTTCAATAGGTACCATAGATACATCTATAAGTATCCCTTTTCCTATTGCTCTTGACGCCTCCCAAGCAGCCCCAAGTACACCACCTTCGGTAATATCATGCATGTAAGAAACTCCTATCTTACTGCATATTCTTCCCTCCATTATTACACTAATATCACTACCTAGTTCCTTAGCTGATTTTAGTAATAAATGATCTATTTTCCCCTCTAACATATCTGAAAGCTCATTTGCAATAATTGATGTTCCTTCAATAGCTGCTGACTTTGTTATTAACACCTTGTCTCCTATTTTTATATCTTTTGACGCTAGAGTATTTTCTTTTAATTGTCTTCCTATTACAGTAGTTGAAATCACTACTCTGTTTACAGCGTCTGTTATTTCTGTATGACCACCTATTATTTCGACATTTATTTTTTCTGCTGCTTCTCCAGCCTCTTTCATAATTAATTCAATATCATGCTCTGTGGTATCAGGTGGCGCAAGAATTGTCATTAAAACACCTATAGGGTCAGCTCCATTTGAAGCTACATCATTGCAAGATATATGTATTGCTAAACTACCTATGTTTTTCGTTGCACCAGTTATTGGATCAGTAGATACTACACAACTATATTCTCCAAAATCTAGTACAGCACAATCTTCACCTATTCCAGCACGAACTATAACTTCTTCTCTTCTTTTTTTTATATTTGACAAAACAATTTTTTCTAATGTGTCGTTTGGTAGTTTACCTATTTCCATTGTTAGTCCCCCTTGAAAAAAACTCTTTCCATTGTTCTATAGACATTATATGATGGTCAGAAACTATAAATAGTGGCTTTATATCCTCAAATCTAATATCATGAAATATTAAGACTTCTGCATCATATCCTTCTTCCTTATCTTTTCTTGTTTCTAGATTATCAATGAAGCTTAATGAAGTATCCCAATAATTCCTTAATATTGACTCTTCATTAAGTTTAAGATAATCACATGCGCAACTAAACCCTATAGTATCTTTTAATATAAATGGTTCGTATAGTTTATTTGCTAAATTTTCGTTTGCAATCCAACATTTATAAGGATTGACCTTGATAGCCATAATAACTGTATGTGAATGCCAACAGTGACTGTCATGAAAATTCATGCTTGAAAATATAGCTTTTTCTCTAATCACCCAATCTGGAATATAATCTGGTTTATGTAAATCTATATGCTTATGGAATTTTAGATACTTTGATAGATATGTATTTTTGTCGTCATACTTTATTCCTTCTTTAAGTATTTTATCTAAGTCTGTTATTGGAGCAATATGGTATACATATCCTGTTTCCGTATAATCCGGGTATAGCACCAAATCATCTCCTATTCTGTCTTAATTATAATTATTCCTATCTACTAGAATAGCACATTTTATTATAAAACTAAATCCAAAAAGTATATAGTTTCTTATGTGTTATAAAATATTTATCCTTAGGTTAAAATAGTTTTATCTTTAACTTACAATATTTAAAATACTACATAGCAGGAGGTGTATATCATATTGACCATTAATTGCTCTGAAAAATGCATACATGAATCAGATGGAGTGTGTACTCTAAATCATATCACTAATTCCTTGGGAAATACTTTAAGTAATTGTCCTTATTTTAAATGTAAAAATAATAGTATTGATAACAAAAAAACAGACATAACTTTCTCCTAAAGGATTTAATAGATATTATTGGGCATTGTAAATATAAATATACTTCATAGAATAATTTGCACAATAAAAAACAGCGGTGATTTCACCGCTGTCTTTCTATTTCAGATTAGTGTTTTAAAACATAAGCCCATTTCCACTCAGTGTCACAACCAACTGGGAATCTTGCTATACCTTTAACATAATCTCTTTGAATAAATACTCTTGCTGGATGGAAAATTGGGAATATTGGCATTTCTTTAGCTAATATCTTTTCGCCTTCAACCATTGCATCTATTCTTGCATCTCCAGTTTCTTCAGTAGCTTTCTTAATTAGAGCATCAAATTCTGGATTAGAATAATATGCATCGTTGTTTCCACCATTTGTTACAAATAAATCCATAAATGTCATTGGGTCGTTGTAGTCTCCACCCCAACCAGCTATACTTATACAGTAATCTTTGTTGTTATATCTTTCTAGACGAAGTGCAAATGATACTGCTTCTATTCTTAACTCTACGCCTAGGTTTTCTTTCCACATTTGTTGCATTGCTTGACCTGTTCTATTCCACCAAGTGCTGTCTCCTGTTAGTAAGAATGCATGCTCTTGGAATTGCTCTTTAGTGATTCCTAGTTCTGAAAGACCTTTTTCAAAGTATTCCTTAGCTTTTGCTGCATCAAATTCTGGCAATACATTACCTCTATTTTCAGCAAACTCTTTACCACCTTTACCTGGGATTAGTCCAGGAGTTAATCCACCAGGTACTATAGAACCGTCTGCTAATACATTCTCAACATATGATTTTCTATCTGTTGCATAAGCAAATGCTTTTCTTATATTTTCATTACTAAAATATTTATCAACCATGTTAAATTGTAAGTACCAAGTTGTAGCTTCTGCTAATGATTCAAACTCAGGAGTATCTTTGTATTTTTCCATGAATTCTGAAGGAACAGCTGTTGTATCAAGTTCTCCAGTTTCATAAAGATTGATTTTTGTATTGTTATCTGTAATCATATCTCCTTCGATTCTTTCAAGCTTAACTGCTTCTGCATCCCAGTAGCTAGAGTTTTTAACCATTACAAGTTTCTGCTCTCTTGTCCATTCATCTATCATGAATGGTCCGCTAAATACCATTTTATCCGGAGCTGATGCAAATTCTTCACCGAATTTTTCTACAGCTGCTTTTTGAGCTGGTATATAAGTAATGAATGAAGTTAAGCTTAAGAAGAATGGTGTTGGTCTTACAAGTTCAACTTGTAATGTCTTCTCGTCTAAAGCTTTGATACCAACTTCGTTTACATCTTTAATTTCTTCAGTGTTATATGCTTCTGCATTCTTTATGTGATAGAACTGATATGCATATTCTGCTGCAACAGCTGGATCTATTGCTCTTTTCCAAGCATACTCAAAATCATGTGCAGTTACTGGAGTTCCATCTGACCAGTTTGCATCTCTAAGCTTAAATGTGTATGTTAAACCGTCTTCACTTATTTCCCAATCTTCTGCCATACCAGAACCTTTTTGGATACTTCCGTCTGGCTGAAGTCTTACAAGACCTTCATATACAGCGTTTATAATCCAGAAAGATACTTGGTCTGTTGTAGTTTGTGGATCTAAATCTGGTGGATCTGCACCAAGGTTAATTTTTAGCAATTGATCATCCGCTAATTGCTCACCTGTTTGCTCAACAGGTTGTTCTGTTTCTGTTTGCCCTGGCTCTTCTGTTCCTGTTGGTTCAGGCTCCTGCTTTTTACAACCAGATAACCCCAATGATAATACCATCACAAATACTAGTGTTAATACTATCCACTTCTTCATTTTCATTTTTTAAATCTTCCCCCTTTAATACTAGTTTTTGAATGTAATAAACCTCCTACAACCACAAAATATTGCACCCACCTTATTGCTAGAATAATATAATTTTATTGCTGAACTAACTATGCAAAGATGGATTAAAATATTAATAGTTTGTATATAATTTATTACATTTTGTTAATGATGTTACTTAACATTAATTAAAGTATAAAGAAAATTTAATATTTTGTCAAGCCAATATTATCTACAATGTTCTTAAGCCGTTTATAAACCTAGGTTGTACTATTTTACATAGTTTTAACATTTTTTATTAGCTTTAAAAACAAAAAATGCAAATTAGCAATAAAAGAAATAATTTTTTTACCATGTCTTTTACTGCTAATTTATATTTTTATATTAATATTTGTGTCTAAATAAAAATACAGCGGTAAATAACCGCTGTATTCTTATTTCATCTTAATGTTTAAGAATATAAGCCCATTTCCACTCAGTATCACAACCAACTGGGAATCTTGCTATACCTTTAACATATGATTTCTGTATAAATACTCTTGCATCATGGAATATAGGGAATAATGGTAAATCTTTTGCTAATACTTTTTCAGCTTCAACCATTGCATCTATTCTTTCATCACCTTGACCTATTGTAGCTTTCTTAATTAAAGCATCAAATTCTGGATTAGAATAATATGTGTCATTATTTCCACCATCTGTTACAGGCCAATCCATGTATGTCATTGGATCATTATAATCTCCTAACCATCCTGCTATACTTACGGTATAGTCCTTATTGTTGTATCTTTCTAGACGAAGAGCAAATGATACTGCTTCTATTCTTAATTCTACACCTAGGGTATCTTTCCACATTTGTTGTATTGCTTGACCTGTTCTATTCCACCAAGTGCTGTCTCCTGTTAGTAAGAATGCATGCTCTTGGAATTGCTCTTTAGTGATTCCTAGTTCTGAAAGACCTTTTTCAAAGTATTCCTTAGCTTTTGCTGCATCAAATTCATATTCACTTAATACGTTACCACGATTTTCAACAAACTCCTTACCATCTTTTCCTGGTAATAATCCTGGTGTAAAGCCTTCTGCTACTATTGAGCCGTCATTTAGAACATTATCAACATATGATTTCTTGTCTGTTGCAAGTGCAAATGCTTTTCTGATATTTATGTTACTGAAATATTTATCTTCCATATTAAACTGTAAGAACCAAGTAGAAGCTTGAGCTAATGATTCAAACTCAGGAGTATCTTTGTATTTTTCCATGAATTCTGAAGGAACACCTGTAGTATCAAGTTCTCCAGTTTCATAAAGATTGATTCTTGTATTGTTATCTGTAATCATATCTCCTTCAATTCTTTCAAGCTTAACTGCTTCTGCATCCCAATAATTTGGGTTTTTAACCATTATAAGCTTTTGTTCTCTTGTCCACTCATCTACCATAAACGGTCCGCTATAAACCATCTTATCAGGAGCTGATGCAAATTCTTCACCGAATTTTTCTACAGCTGCTTTTTGAGCTGGTATATAAGAAATGAATGAAGTTAAACTTAAGAAGAATGGTGTTGGTCTTTCAAGTTCAACTTGTAATGTCTTTTCATCTAAAGCTTTAACACCAACTTCATTTACATCTGTAATTTCTTTAGTATTATATGCTTCTGCATTTTTTATGTGATAGAACTGGTATGCATATTCTGCTGCAACTTCTGGGTCTATTGATCTTTTCCAAGCATATTCAAAATCATGTGCAGTTACTGGAGTTCCATCTGACCAGTTTGCATTTCTAATCTTAAATGTGTATGTTAATCCATCTTCACTTATTTCCCAATCTTCTGCCAAACCAGAACCTTTTTGGATACTTCCATCTGGAAGCTGTCTTACTAGACCTTCATATACTGAGTTTACAATCCAGAAAGAAACTTGGTCTGTTGTTGTTTGTGGGTCTAAGTCTGGTGGATCTTGAGCTAAATTTATTCTTAAAACCTGTTCATCTGCTAAAACCTCTCCCGTATTTTCTGTAGTTTGTTGTTGTTGATCATCTTGTGTTGTTTGTGCTGGGTCAGTTGGAGTATCTTTAGTACAACCTGCCAAGCCAAGCGATAATACCATAACAACTGCTAAAAATAATGTTATCCATTTTTTAGTTTTCATTTATAAATCCCCCTTTTATTTTTTTGATAAAAGTTTTTGTTAAAAGAATACTTTTTTATGTCCCCCCTTTTATGTCAGATATTTCTTAATAATATATTAATTTGCTATTTATCTTTCATTTCCTTCATAATCAAATTAAGAAAACGCAACATTTTCGTTACATTTTTTTAATATTATGAATCTACTTAAATTTCAAATAATTTAATACTTTCACATATTATTTTCATGCAATAAAAAATGACGGTTAACTTAACCGTCATTTTTTATTATTCTATATTAATGCTTTAAAACATAAGCCCATTTATATTCAGTATCACAACCAACTGGGAATCTTGCTATACCTTTAACATAATCTTTTTGAACAAATACTCTTGCAGGGCTAAATATAGGGAATATTGGCATGTCTTCAGCTAACATTTTTTCCCCTTCTATCATTGCATCTATTCTTGTATCTCCAGTTTCTTCATTAGCCTTCTTAATTAGAGCATCAAATTCTGGATTAGAATAGTATGCATCGTTATTTCCACCATTTGTTACAAATAAATCCATGAATGTCATTGGGTCGTTATAGTCTCCATTCCAACCAGCTATACTTATACAGTAATCTTTGTTGTTATATCTTTCTAGACGAAGTGCAAATGATACTGCTTCTATTCTTAACTCTACGCCTAAGTTTTCTTTCCACATTTGTTGCATTGCTTGACCTGTTCTATTCCACCAAGTGCTGTCACCTGTTAATAGGAATGCATGCTTTTCAAATTCCTCTTTAGTAATTCCTAGTTCTGAAAGACCTTTTTCAAAATGTTCCTTAGCTTTTGCTACATCAAATTCTGGTAATAATTCACCTCTATTTTCAGCAAACTCTTTACCACCTTTACCTGGAATTAATTCAGGAGTTAATCCACCAGGTACTAATGAACCATCTGCTAATACGTTATCAACATATGATTTTCTATCTGTTGCATAAGCAAATGCTTTTCTTATATTTATGTTGCTGAAATATTTATCAACCATGTTAAATTGTAAATACCAAGTAGAAGCTTCTGCTAATGATTCAAATTCAGGAGTATCTTTATATTTTCCCATGAATTCTGCAGGAACAGCTGTAGTATCAAGTTCTCCAGTTTCATAAAGATTGATTTTTGTATTGTTATCTGTAATCATATCTCCTTCGATTCTTTCAAGCTTAACTGCTTCTGCATCCCAGTAGCTAGGATTTTTAACTAGACTTAAGCTTTGCTCTCTTGTCCATTCATCTACCATAAACGGTCCACAATAAACCATTTTGTCAGGAGCTGATGCAAATTCCGCACCAAATTTTTCTACAGCTGCTTTTTGAGCTGGTATATAAGAAATGAATGAAGTTAAGCTTAAGAAGAATGGTGTTGGTCTTACAAGTTCAACTTGTAATGTCTTCTCATCTAAAGCTTTAACACCAACTTCGTTTACGTCTGTAATTTCTTTAGTGTTATATGCTTCTGCATTTTTTATGTGATAGAACTGATATGCATATTCAGATGCAACTTCTGGGTCTATTGCTCTTTTCCAAGCATACTCAAAATCATGTGCAGTTACTGGAGTTCCATCTGACCATTTTGCATCTCTAAGCTTAAATGTATATGTTAATCCATCTTCGCTTATTTCCCAATCTTCTGCCATACCAGAACCTTTTTGGATACTTCCGTCTGGCTGAAGTCTTACAAGACCTTCATATACAGCGTTTATAATCCAGAAAGATACCTGGTCTGTCGTAGTTTGTGGGTCTAAATCTGGTGGATCTTGTTGCCAGTTTACTCTTAATACTTGCTCTTCTGCTAATTGTTCTTCACCTTGTGAAGCATTGTCATCATTTGTTCCTGTTGGAGCCGGCTCATTTTTACCACAACCAGCTAATCCTAGTGTTAAAACCATAACAACTACTAGCATTAACACTATCCATTTGCTCATTTTCATTTTGATATTCCTCCTTTGATTTTTTATTATGAGTAAAATAGATACATAGTAGTGCCTATTTTACCATATGACATGCGACTGAGTGACCTGGACAAACCTCTCTTAATTCTGGTGCTTTTTCTTTACATATAGGCTGAACCAGTCTACATCTTCCTTGGAATTTGCATCCTGGAGGTGGATTTATTGGACTTGGAACATCCCCCTCTAGCATTATTCTTTGTCTCTTTCTCTCTACCTCAGGATCTGGTATAGGTACAGCAGATAATAGAGCCTGAGTGTATGGATGCAATGGATTATCATAAAGTTCGTTACTACTTGTTAACTCAACTATTGCACCTAGATACATAACAGCTATTCTATCTGAAATATGCTTAACCATACTCAAGTCATGAGCTATAAATAAATAAGTTAAATTAAACTCTTTTTGTAAATCTTCAAGAAGATTTACAACCTGTGCTTGTATTGAAACATCAAGTGCTGATATAGGCTCATCACATACTATAAGTTTTGGTTCAATTGCAAGAGCTCTTGCGATTCCTATACGTTGTCTTTGACCACCACTAAACTCATGTGGGTATCTACTAGCATGCTCTCTACTTAATCCAACAAGTTCTAATAAGTCATATATTCTTTTTTGTCTTTCTTTTCCTTTATATAATCCATGTATATCAATACCTTCACCTATAATATCAGTAACTGTCATTCTAGGATTTAACGAAGCATATGGATCTTGGAATATCATTTGGGCTTTTCTAGTAAAATTCTTTAATTCTTTTTTATTTAATTGATGAACATTCATACCTTCGAAAATAACGTCACCTTCGGTAGCATCATACAATCTGATTATTGTTCTACCTGTTGTAGATTTACCGCAACCTGATTCTCCAACTAGTCCTACAGTTTCTCCTTCTTTTATGCTTAGATTAATTCCGTCAACTGCTTTTAGTGTTAATCCTCTTCCAACATTAAAGTGTTTTTTTAGGTTACGTACTTCGATTAAAGTCTTTCTGTTATCAGTCATCACTATCTCCCTCCCTTAGCTGTAGGGTTTTCAACTTTTGGAGCCATTTCATGTTGTAACCAGCAGTGAACATGATGAGTATCACTTAACTGTGACTTCTCAGGATAATTATCCCTACATACTGGCATTGCATAATCACATCTAGCTGCAAAAGGACATCCTTTTGGAGGTGCAAATAAGTCTGGTGGTGTACCATCTATTGGCAACAATCTTTCATCTTCTTTTGTATCCAATCTAGGTACAGATTTTAATAATCCCCAAGTATATGGATGTTGAGGCTTATAGAATATTTCATCAAGAGTACCAGACTCTATAATAACTCCAGCATACATAACAACTACTCTGTCAGCAACATCAGCAACAACTCCAAGGTCATGAGTTATTAGTATTATTGAAGTATTTAGTTTACGTTGTAAATCCTTCATAAGATCCATAATTTGAGCCTGAATAGTAACATCAAGAGCTGTAGTAGGCTCGTCAGCTATTAATAGTTTTGGATTACATGCAAGTGCTATAGCTATCATCGCTCTTTGTCTCATACCACCACTAAATTCATGCGGATATTGCTCAACACGTTTTTCAGGTGTTGGCATACCAACAAGCTTGAGCATCTCTATAGCTCTTTCTTTCGCTTCTGATTTGTTCATTTTTTGATGCTTTATAAGACCTTCCATTATTTGCTTACCAATTCTCATGGTTGGGTTAAGGGATGTCATAGGATCTTGGAATATCATACTTATTTCCTTACCACGAACAGCTTCCATTTGTCTATCTGTAAGTTTAGCAAGGTCTTTTCCATTGAACATAACGGAACCTTTTTTTATTTTTCCTGGAGGCATCGGTATAAGCTGCATTACTGTTTGTGCTGTAACAGATTTTCCGCAGCCTGACTCTCCAACTATAGCTAAAGTTTCACCCTTGTTTACATGAAAAGTTGTTCCTCTAACTGCTTGAACCTCTCCTGCATAGGTGTCAAATGATACAGTTAAATCCTTAACATCTAATAAAATATTATTTTTTTCCACTTTTTTTGCCCCCCTTACTTTCTAAGTCTTGGGTCTAGTGAATCTCTTAGACCGTCACCTAATAAATTGAACGCAAGCATTGTTACACTAATTAATAATGCTGGGAATAACAATTGATATGGGTGAATTAAAAGCATTAAAGTACCTTCATTTGCTAATGTACCCCAACTTGCGAGAGGTGCAGGAATACCAAGACCTATATAGCTTAAAAAAGCTTCAGTAAATATCGCACCAGGAACTTGGAATGTTAAGTTGATTATTATTGGTCCCATTGCATTAGGAATTAGATGTTGACCAATAATTCTTGCAGTGTCTGCTCCTAGAGTCTTTGCAGCAAGAACAAATTCCATCTCCTTTAACTGTAGCACTTGACCTCTAACTAAACGAGCCATACCACCCCATCCGGATATAGATATAGCCACTATGATAGTCGAAAGCCCGGGACCCATAACTATCATAAGAAGAATAACCCATAGTAACTGTGGTATAGAATAGATAATCTCTACAATACGCATTAATATAATATCAACATATCCACCGAGATAACCAGATACTCCACCGTAAATAATTCCTATAGTAACATTTATTACTGCAGAAACAAGTCCTATAAACAGCGATACTTTTGCACCTTCCCAACATCTAACAAATACATCTCTGCCAAGTGCATCAGTACCAAACCAGTGTACAGAATCAGGACTCTTATTTATAACCATAAAGTCTTGCTTTGCATAATCAAAAGGACGAAGAGTTGGTCCTATGAAAGCCATTGCTACAACTAAAATTAATACAATCAAGGATACAATAGCAAGTTTATTTTCTTTAAGTCTTCTCCACGCGTCTGCCCAATAAGTCAAGCTAGGTCTTACTATTTTTTCGGATTTTTCGATATCTTTACCGACAATCTGAAACATGTCTTTATTAAAATCAACCTGTGCCATCAATTTAACCTCCTTTTAATCTAATCTGATTCTTGGGTCTACTACTCCATAGAATAGGTCTATGATATACATCATTATAACAAGTATTATCGCATAGAATATTGTTGTTCCTAAAATTAAAGTATAGTCATTTTGCTTAATACTTTGGACATAATATTTACCCATTCCTGGAACCGCGAATATTGACTCAACAACGAATGAACCAACTACAACTCCGGCTATCATTACACCAAGTATAGTTACAATTGGTAATATAGCATTTCTTATAGTATGTTTCCAAGTAACAACTGCTCTAGAAAGTCCTTTAGCCTTTGCAGTTCTTACATAGTCTTGTCCTAATACATCAAGCATACTTGTTCTCATCATTCTTGCTATATAGGCAATCATTCCAAAGCCAAGTGCTGACACAGGTAAAACATAGTGTATAGCTGTGCCCCATCTTGCAACTGGGAACCAACCTAATTTTGCTGCAAACCAATATTGGAATAGTGCTGCAAACACGAAGTTAGGAACTGAAACTCCTATAACTGCTAGTACAATAACAAAATAGTCAAACGTCTTACCTCTATTTAAAGCCGCTATAATGCCGAATAAAATTCCTAAGCCCGCACCTAGTCCTACTGACCATAATCCAAGCTTAGCTGATACTGGAAAACTAGTAGCTAACATTTCATTAACTGTTCTAGTCTTGTATTTCATAGAATCCCCTAAGTCACCTCTTAAAAGGTTTTGTAGGTATTTACCATATTGAACAATAAGTGGCTGATCTAGTCCATATTTTTTCTTTAAGTTTTCCATAATTTCTGGTGGTATTCTTTTTTCGCTTGTGAATGGATCACCAGGAATTGAGTGCATTAAGAAAAAAGTAATCGTGATGATAACCCATATAGTAATTAAGGCTATCAGTCCTCTTTTTAAAGTATACCTTAACATAACCACACCTCCATTAGATTTAATTACATATTAAGACAGTTTGAACATATAAGTATACTATATCTCCCCCTTTCCTTATAGGTAATATTTAAAAAATAAATTTACATAAAACAGTACTAAATAAAAACCTATCAAAAAAAGTTAAAAAAACAACAGTACACTGAAGTGACTAGACAAGTCTAATGTTTTAAATAATCCAAGTAAATAAGATAAGACATGAAGAACTGGTACTGTTCATTGAAAAGCATATTATTTTTTGGCTTGATAGTAATTTTAATAGCTTAATACAACTATTGAAGTAAGTAAAATTTTGAACCAATTGTCAGAAATTTATAACTATTCTTTTATATGATACCTGATTTCAAGCCATTTTGCAATTAAATAAATTTTAATAAATTGTTAACAAAACGTAATAATTGCGAATAAAAATGCTTATCTTTTATGTCAAATTGTTCAATAATACTCCATAAAATCGTTAGTAATAACATAGTCAAACAAAATACCAGATTATCTTACACTTTATAAATATCAATTAATGTGACAATTTATTTGTTATCAATTAATTGTTCTTAACAATTCAGTATCCATAGTTTATATAATATAACATATTTAGACATTATTTTTGTATATAATAGTACAATTTTTATTAATTAAGTGATACAATATAACGTCTATTGTAAGCTCTTTAGTATACAAAATGCAAGATTTTTTTTGAAAGTTTCATTTTTAACAATGAAATATGTTAACTATTAAATAAAAAAGATGGGATTATATTTTTCCCATCTTTTTTATTTTATTATAATCCTTCTTTTTGAATTATTTTATTAAACTCATTCCCATCAATTATTTTTATACCTAACTCATTAGCTTTATCAGCCTTTGAACCAGCATCTTCTCCAACTATTACATAGTCTGTTTTCTTGCTTACGCTACCTGAGACCTTGCCTCCAAGTTTTTTAACTATTTCCGAAGCTTCAGTTCTGCTTAATCCTTCTAACGACCCAGTTATAACAACAGTTTTTCCTGAAAACACTGTATCTTCTTTTACTTCACTATGGTCATATTCTGGTTTTATACCTTCACTTAAAAGCTTATCAATACTGCTTGTTATCTTTTCATCATTAAAAAACTCAATTATGCTTCTTGCTACTATGTCTCCAATATCCTGAATTGATACAAGCTGTTCATATTCTGCTTTCTTTAAATTGTCAAGAGACATAAAAGTATCTGCAAGGTCTCCTGCGGTCTTCTTCCCTACGTTTGGAATGCCTAAAGCATAAATAAACGCACTAAGAGAACATTTTTTACTTTTTTCAATAGCATCTAAAAGATTCTGTGCCTTTTTGTGTCCAAATCTATCTAGTTTTATTAAGTCTTCAAACTTAAGCTCATAAAGCTGTGGAATGTCTTTAAGATTTAGTTCCTCAAATAGCTGCTCAGCTGTTTTTTCGCTGAATCCTTCTATATTCATTGCATCTCTACTTGCAAAGTGTACTAGTCGTGATACTAGCTGAGGCTTACACGAAAGTGAGTTTGGGCAGAACATATGAACTCCTTCCTGTACCAGCTCACTATCGCATGCTGGGCAATGAGTTGGCTTTATTATCTCTTCTACCGAATTATCACAGTTATCATCTACGGTTCCCATTATTTCAGGTATGACGTCATTTGATCTTCTTATCCATACCTTACAGCCTATAGAAACTTTTTTTCTCTGTATATCATCCCAGTTGTTAAGTGTTGCTCTTTTTACTGTTACTCCGCCTATATCAATAGGATCAAGTAATGCAGTAGGAGTTACTTTTCCTGTCCTTCCTACATTCCATTCTATTTCATGCAGCTTTGTTGTAGCTTCCTCAGCCTCAAATTTAAATGCAATAGCCCATCTTGGAAACTTCTGAGTATATCCTAAAGCCTCTCTTGTTTTCATATCATTTATTTTTATAACTAATCCATCAGTAAGCACATCTAGCTCTTTTCTAGTTTCCTTTACTCTTTCTATCTCTTCTATTACCTGCTCTATATTGTTAAATTTCTTAAAATAGTCATTAATTGGCAGCCTATTTTTCTTTAAAAAATCAATCATTTGCACATGAGTTTCGAATTGTTTTCCCTCGGAGTACCCTATGTTGTAAAAATAAGCAATTAATTTCCTGTCGGCAGTAATCTTAGGATCTAGATTTCTTAGAGCTCCTGCTGCTGCATTTCTTGCATTTTTAAGAGGTTCATCGGCCCTTTTATTGTATTCCTCTAATGAAGATAACGGCATTAGCCCTTCTCCTTGTATTTCTAAAATACCATCGTATTCTATGGATAATGGTATTGACTTTATTGTCTTTAGTTGCGGCAAAATAGCTTCTCCGATTACACCGTTTCCTCTCGTAGTTCCTTGAACTAGTTTACCTTTGTTATAAGTAAGATTTATTGTAAGTCCGTCAAATTTATACTCTACAATATATTCTGGACTAGGTAGAACATCTTGTTGATCTAAATTGTATTGTTCTATAAGCTTCTTTACTCTTTGATCCCAACTTCTAAGTTCTTCTATACTCTGTCCTTTATCTAAACTTAAAAGTCTTCCTAGATGCCTATGTTTCTCAAATTTTGCCAATGGTTCTCCACCAACTCTTTGTGTTGGAGAATCAGGAAACACTGTACCTGTTTCCTTTTCAAGATGTACTAATTCATAATAAAATTCATCGTATTCCTTGTCGCTTACCTTTGGATCATCTAATGTATAGTAGTAATAATTAAGGTCATTTATTATCACAATAAGCTCTTTTATTCTAGCAATCTTATCCATATTTTCACCTCAACATTCCTCTATATTACTTCAATAGGTGCAAATGAAAGCATCAGCTTCTTTATTCCTTGACTATTAAAAGCGATTGTTATTTCCTTGTCATTTTCCACATCCCTCACTTGTACTACTGTGCCTATTCCCCATGTTTTATGCTCTATCTTCATTCCAGTTCTAATATCAGTAAGTTCAGTAAGTGAAGTTTTTTCAGGCTTTCTTGTATTTTCAAAAGTATATCCAGTAAAATATTTATTAGTCTGTGTTATTGTATCAGTTTTTTGACTAAATGGAATAACCTTTGTGTCATCTTCATTACAGCTCTCTACTAAAGCTTCAGGTACTTCTCTTATAAACCTTGAAATACTATTATAGCTAGTTTTACCATATAGCATACGTGTAGTGGCATATGTCATATAAAGTTCTTCTTTTGCTCTTGTTATACCTACATAACAAAGTCTTCTTTCTTCCTCCATATCTTCTTCATTTGTAAATCCTCTTGATGTAGGAAATAGTCCATCTTCCATCCCACATATAAATACAACAGGAAATTCAAGACCTTTTGCACTATGAAGAGTCATAAGTGTAACTGCATTATCTCCGTCTTCTACTCTATCAATATCCGATAGTAATGATATGTTTGCTAAGAACTCTTCTAAATTTTTCACTTCACTAGTATCTTCAAAATTTATTGCTACAGAAATAAACTCTTGTATATTCTCTATTCTTCCTCTAGCTTCTATTGTATCTTCCTGTTCAAGCTCAGTTATATATCCTATTGAATCTATTATATTTTCTATTAAATCCTTTACTCCAAGTATTTCCTTCATGGCAATAAATTTTCCTATTAATGAAGCAAATGATTTCAGATTGTTGACTGCTCTATAGGAAAGTCCAGGAACTTCTTCAGCATCAAGTATTATACTGTATAGGCTCTCTCCCTTTACTCTACTATATTCTTCAAGCTTATTTAAGGTTGTATTGCCTATTCCTCTCTTAGGTACGTTTATTATTCTTTTGAAGCTTATATTGTCTACTGGATTTTGAATCAATCTCAAATACGCTATAATGTCCTTAATTTCTTTTCTGTCATAGAACTTATGCCCACCAACTATTTTATAAGGAATATTGGATTTCATAAAAGCTTCCTCAACTACACGTGACTGAGCATTGGTTCTGTATAGGATAGCAAAATCATATAGATTTTTTTCACCATCTTTTTTTATTTCATTTATTTTATCTACTATAAAGTTTGCCTCATCGTGTTCATTGTATGCTCTATACACTTTCAAAGGAGTACCGTCTTGATTTGCAGTCCAAAGTTTTTTGCTTTTCCTATCGCAGTTGTTTTCTATAACTTGATTTGCTGCATCAAGGATAGTTTTTGTTGAACGATAATTTTGTTCAAGCTTTATAACTGTTGCAGATGGATAGTCCTTCTCGAAATCGAGGATATTCCTTATGTCTGCCCCTCTCCATCCATAAATTGACTGGTCATCATCTCCCACGACACAGATATTCTTATGTTTTTTAGATAAGAGTCTAATCAGCTCATACTGTGCTCTGTTTGTATCCTGATACTCATCTACTAAAACATATTTAAATCTATTTTGATAATATTCCAGAGTATCAGCATTATTAATAAAAAGCTCAACTGTTTTTCCTATTAAATCGTCAAAATCAAGTGCATTATTTTGTTTTAGCTTTTTTTGATAAAGACTATAGATCTCACCTTTTTGTCTTTCCCTGAAATCACTGTAATTTTGATTTATATATGTATCAGGGTCAATTAACTTATCCTTCTGTGAGCTTATAAATCCAATCATTGATTTAGGATCATACATTTTTTCATCTAAATTTTTCTCTTTTATACAGTCTTTAATAAGTGTTTTTTGATCAGTTGTATCATATATTATAAAGTTTTTTTCATATCCTACTTTTCCAATTTCTCTTCTGAGTATTCTAACACATATTGAGTGAAAAGTTCCAGCCCATATATCTTCTACAGCATTCTCTACAAGTCTTCCTATTCTTTCCTTCATTTCATTAGCGGCTTTGTTTGTGAAAGTTAGGGCAAGTATGCTATACGGCATTACTCCTTTTTCCTGTATTAGATATGCTATTCTATGAGTAAGTACTCTAGTCTTACCCGATGTATCTTGACTTAAGAAACTCCTCATAAGTTCCAAGTCCTCTGATTGCAACTCATTTGGGACATAATCACTATTATATACATTTCCAAATCTAATTAAATGAGAAATTCTATTTACTAATACAGTTGTCTTGCCTGATCCTGCTCCAGCTAAAACTAATACTGGACCATCAGTAGTAAGTACAGCTTCTCTTTGCATATTATTTAAATGATTATATTGTGATTCAATTATTCTATCTCTTAATTCATAAAACTCCCGTTTCATCTGTTCATTCAACATATTTTATACCACCTACATCCGTTTTTTTCGTCAAAAAAGAGGAATTCATATTCCTCTTTTTCTAATAGTATATCATATACTTTGAGTTTGTTTTAAAATGTTACTCTTGAATTATAATTATTTTTTACAAGTCAAATTTTATATACTTAACATCATCAAATCCTTCATCTATTTTGATATCCAAATTAGTTCTATTGTAAAACTTCAAGCTCTCAATTGGAATCCTTTTTATTGTGCTCTCTTTGTTCATTTCTTTTAACACAAATGCGGAAAGATGTTTTGAATGCTATTGCTATTATTTTCGCATCACATTTATGAGATAAATTTATATATCTTTTCTTAAATTTCTTGTTGGTATTATTAGCATCAAATATTACATTATTACCTTCTATAAATGAGTTTTCTATACGGTCATATATATTCTCAAATATTCTCTTATTATTTTGTGAAGAAAAATTGAAATTTTCTTCTAATTCAACTCTAATATCATCATTTGAGACAATTTCAGCATTTAGACTACTATGTTTTTTCTTAGCATAAGTAGATTTGCCCGAACAAGGGATTCCTATAAGCATATATAAAGTTAAGTTATAGCGATTTTTTATTTTGAGCATAATTTGTTATATTAATAATTTTATTAGCATTCCTTGTATTTTCATTCATAGCAGTTTTACCTTCCTTTTATAAGTTTAGTACATGAATATCCTATAGTTTTTTATCCATTATCTTCTTGATTTATACAATTCAGTGTTAAGACTTTTTATTTGTTGTCTAAGTTTGCTAATTATTAAATTCTGATATTCACATTTTTGCTTTAAAGCCTTAACTTCTGTATTTGTATATATGATATTATTACTTTTGTTCCTATATTGTCTTATTACACTTACATAGGGCTCCCTTTGAAGGGTCTTTTCAGGAATATTTGTTTCTTTAGATATATTTTCATATGTTATCTTTGTATTAATTTCACTTAGCTTTATGCAAGATGCCTCAACAATTTCTAGTCTATTTGCAACTAATTCCTTTTTAACTCGCACCATCTTCAGCTCTTTTGTCATTTTCAACCCTTCTCCTTGCTTCTTTTTTTAATCTTTTTATCTTTACTTCGTAATCCTTGATTTTTGTATTCTCTATATTCAAATAAATATTTTCCAAAGCTTTATATAACTGATTTTCAATTTTTTTAGTACTATTATGTCTTCTATTTTGATATATGAATCTAAATAATCTAATAGCATATTTCTCAAATTCTTCAATATTATCAGTCCTGTATTCTTCACAAGCCATACATACCAAATCTCCACATACTTCTACATTAGTATTGTCAACACATATACCTAAAAAAAGTGGTACTGTATCTTTAGTATTATTAATAGAATGAAGTAAATTCTCTTTATGTCTACTTACAATATCAACATTTTGTATTAATTCAAGAATGGGATTCTGTTCATTTGACTTTTGATTACTATCACTTTCTCCAATTAGCAAGCCTCGTTCTTCAACGGATTTTAAAGTTGTAATAGCAAACTCATTATTTACCTCATATGGTAATAGACTGTTTGTATTTTGATTTAAATATTGAGCTATTTCTTCAGGAGTCACTTTGGCCGCTAGCAAATTAGTAACAAAGTTCCTTTTATTATCATGTAATGTATACATTGGCTTTCCAGAATTATCTACAATCGAATTTTCAATCTGTATTAACTTAAATAATTGATCAACACTATCCCTTGATAATAGAGTACGCCCTTTTGTGTTTTTACTAGGAAATAACCTTCTGACTTTAAATTGATCATATTTTGAGTATATCATCTTATTTATTTTTCTTGAATATTCTTTGGCTATTCTTATTGCATTAAGGGTAGTTTCGCCTACTATAGGTATAGTTGTTTTTCTATGCTTACATTTATGAAAAACAACTCTGCCTTTTCTTAGGCAATTATACTTTAAAGTTAATACTTCATGCACTCTTCTTCCTGAATCTATAAGTATTAGCAATACACATAGTTCTTGAAATTCTTCTTCGTATTTTTTGTCTTTTAATGCTTCTTTAATAGCTATGATTACACGAAATATTTCTTCTTTTGATTCATACTTAGGATATTTTTTAGGTTCTCTAAGATAGTCATATTTCGTAGTAACATTATCTGGTATCTGGTATTTACCATTATCCCTATGATATTTCAGCATTTTTTCAAGTGCTTGTACCCTATGATTTATAGTTGCATTAGTATTTTTTGTTCCTCGAATGTTTATTACTTCTTTTTGAGTTTGTATAAATTTAATCACTACATCGTTATTTAAATCCCTTATTTTTTGTATCTGAGGAAAATTTGTAGTTAGAAATTCAAAAAATTTTTTTAAATGTGATTTTTCAACTTCATAAGTTTTAAAACTATATTCTATGTTCAAGTGGTCTAAATATTCTTTAACCATTTGATTTATTTCTCTACTCTTGTGTATTTGTAGTTTAGTAGATTTACTAAAAATATTGTTTAGATCTTGTTGGGTATTACATTCATATCCCATTTCATAAAGTAACCTGATGTGCTAGTAGAATTACATCAAGATAAATTTACCAATTTATTTTTAGAAAAAAATATGCTTCTTATAAACTATTACTGGATATATTATC